>CATJBQ010000094.1 GCA_949738465.1 uncultured Lachnospiraceae bacterium | reverse complement strand
GGTATACCCCAGGGCTCCCATGGTACGCGGCACGATGGTAATCTTCTGTACCGGCTCCGCATCTTTCTGCAGCGCCATCACCAGGGCATGTCCCACCTCATGATAGGCCACCAGCCGTTTTTCCTTGGGACCCATGATCCGGTCCTTCTTCTCCTTACCGGCAATGACCACCTCCACAGACTCAAACAGGTCGGACTGGTTCACGCTCTTACGACCGTTCTTCACGGCATTGATGGCCGCTTCATTAATCATATTGGCAAGATCCGAGCCCACGGCTCCCGAGGTTGCCAGCGCAATGGCATCCAGATCCACCGTATCATCCATCAACACATTCTTGGCATGGACCTTCAAGGTCTCCACACGGCCCTTCAGATCCGGCTTGTCCACAATGATCCGCCGGTCAAACCGCCCCGGACGCAGCAGCGCCTTGTCCAGGATCTCCGGACGGTTGGTTGCCGCCAGAATCAAAAGCCCCCGGGAGGTATCAAACCCATCCATCTCCGCCAGAAGCTGGTCCAGGGTCTGCTCCCGCTCGTCATTGCCGCCATAACGGGTATCGCGGCTCTTACCGATGGCATCGATCTCATCTATAAAAATAATACAGGGCGCCTGCTTCTGGGCTTCCTTGAACAGGTCGCGGACACGGGAAGCGCCCACGCCTACAAACATCTCCACAAAATCAGAGCCTGCCAGGGAGAAGAAGGGTGCCTTGGCCTCTCCCGCCACCGCCTTGGCCAGCAGCGTCTTGCCGGTTCCGGGCGGTCCCACAAGAAGAGCTCCCTTGGGAAGCTTGGCGCCGATATCCGTATATTTCTTGGGATTATGCAGGAAGTCCACCACCTCCTGGAGAGATTCCTTGGCCTCGTCCTGTCCGGCCACATCCTTAAAGGTAATCCCGGTCTGCTTCTCCACATAAACCTTGGCCGTGCTCTTGCCCACGCCCATCATGCCGCCACCGCCGCCCATCCGGCGCATGATCAGGCTGAAAATAAGCATCAGAATCGCCACGGGAATGATAAATGTCAGCAGGTTCATTAGGAAATTGGTGGTCTGGCTGGCACGCTCCCCCTTAAAATGAAGTCCCGAATCCTTATGCTCATACAGAGTCGGAATCAGATTCACGTCATTAAGCTGTACTGTGGAATAAGTAATAATGGGAAGCTGCCCCTCCTTGGTCTTGGGCGTAATGTAAACCATGCCGTCCCGGAACACGACATCACTGACCTTCTCCTCCTCCACCATGGTAAGAAACTGGTCATAGGTGATCTCCTGGTTGGCCATCTTGGTAATCCCGGAGCTGACCATGCTGATCACCAGCAGCACCAGCAGAGCCGCAATCACAAAGATCAGCACCGTCATCCCCATGCCGTTCCTGTTATTGTTATTGTTATTATTCCTGTTATTCGATCCATTATTATCCATGTGTCTTATGTCCTCCTCATATTCCGGAACCTTGCCGCACCGCAATACTTTTACTATTATATGTGTATTTCGCAGGAAAATCAATATGTTCTTGGTGAACTTTTTTTGTCATTTCTAAAGTTTTTCTAAATTTTTTTCCAGAAAGCTCTGGATTTTCTACTGGCAAGGTTGTATAATAATTTTTTAAAAAGCAAAGGAGGGACCCCATATGTCTGTAAAATACGTTTTTGTCACCGGCGGCGTCGTATCCGGCCTTGGCAAAGGAATCACCGCCGCCTCCCTGGGACGCCTGCTGAAGGCCCGGGGCTACAAAGTGACCATGCAGAAGTTCGACCCCTATATCAACATCGACCCCGGAACCATGAATCCCATCCAGCATGGGGAAGTATTCGTTACAGACGACGGCGCCGAGACAGATCTGGACCTTGGCCATTACGAGCGTTTCATCGATGAGAGTCTCACAAAGAATTCCAATGTCACCACCGGAAAAATATTCTGGAGCGTTCTTTCCAAGGAACGCCGCGGCGATTACGGCGGCGGCACCGTACAGGTCATTCCTCATATTACCAACGAGATCAAAAGCCGCTTTCACCGGGATTTTACCTCGGAGGATACCAGCATCGCCATCATCGAGGTTGGCGGCACGGTGGGCGATATCGAAAGCCAGCCTTTTCTGGAGTCCATCCGCCAGTTCCAGCAGGATATCGGGCAGGAGAACGCCATTTTGATCCATGTTACCTTAATTCCTTATATCAAAGCCTCCGGCGAGATGAAGACCAAGCCCACCCAGGCCAGCGTCCGGGAGCTGCAGGGACTGGGCCTGCGCCCCGATCTCATCGTGTGCCGGTCCGAATATCCGCTCACCCAGAGCGTACGGGACAAGATCGCCCTGTTCTGTAATGTCCCCAGTCATCATGTACTGCAGAATCTGGACGTGGAGTACCTCTACGAAGCGCCTCTTGCCATGGAGAAGGAGCATCTGGCCCAGGCTGCCCTGGAATGCCTGCAGCTTCCCTGCCCGGAACCGGAGCTTTCCGACTGGACGGAGATGGTCCATGCCCTGCGCAATCCCACCCGTACGGTACGCATCGCCCTGGTGGGCAAATACATCCAGCTTCACGATGCCTACCTCTCTGTGGCAGAAGCCTTAAAGCACGGGGGAATCGCCTCCCATGCCACTGTGGAGATCCAGTGGGTAGATTCCGAGCTGGTCACGGAGGACAATGTGGATGAGCTCCTGGGCACAGCCCAGGGGATTCTTGTTCCAGGCGGGTTTGGCAGCCGGGGGATTGAGGGCAAGATCACCGCTATCCAATATGCACGGGAGCACGGGATTCCCTTCCTGGGGCTGTGCCTGGGGATGCAGCTTTCCATTGTGGAATATGCGCGCCACGTCTGCGGCCTTAAGGACGCCCACAGTGTGGAATTAGATCCCCACACCGCCCATCCGGTCATCGCCCTGATGCCGGATCAGAACGGCGTGGAGGATATCGGCGGTACCCTGCGGCTGGGTTCCTATCCCTGTGTACTGGATCCCTCCAGCAGGGCCTATTCCCTTTACGGCGCCGCTACGATCCAGGAACGCCACCGGCACCGCTATGAGATCAACAACGACTACCGCCGCATTTTAACGGAGCATGGCATGCTTTTGTCCGGCCTCTCTCCGGACGGGCGGATCGTTGAGATGATCGAACTGCCCGGCCATCCCTGGTTTCTGGCAACCCAGGCCCACCCGGAGCTGAAATCGCGGCCCAACCATGCCCACCCGTTGTTTGCGGGCTTTGTTGCAGCCGCAGTGAACACCGAAGTAAAAGTAGAGCAGGAGAATGATCTATGAGAACAGGATTTGACAACGACAAATATATTCAGATGCAGTCCCGGCACATTATGGAACGCATCGGCAAATTCGGGGATAAGCTGTACCTGGAATTTGGCGGCAAGCTGTTTGACGACTACCACGCCTCCCGGGTCCTTCCCGGCTTTGCCCCGGACAGCAAGCTTAAGATGCTGATGCAGCTTTCCGACCAGGCGGAAATCGTCATGGTTATTTCTGCCGCAGACATTGAAAAAAATAAGATCCGCGGGGATCTGGGCATCACCTACGACAAGGACGTACTGCGCCTTCGGGATGTCTTTGAGCGGCGGGGACTTTATTTTGGCAGCGTGGTCATCACCCACTACCAGGGGCAGCACGCCGCCGAGCAGTTCCGGGCCAAGCTGGAGAAGCTGAATATTCCTGTTTATCTTCACTACACCATCCCCGGCTATCCTTCCAATGTGCCGCTGATCGTCAGCGATGAGGGCTATGGAAAAAATGATTACATCAAAACGACCCGGCCTTTGGTGGTAATCACCGCGCCGGGGCCGGGAAGCGGCAAGATGGCCACCTGTCTGTCCCAGCTTTATCATGACAACAAGCGGGGAATCAAGGCCGGCTATGCCAAATATGAAACCTTCCCCATCTGGAACGTGCCCTTAAAGCACCCCATTAACCTTGCCTACGAGGCCGCTACCGCGGATTTAAACGACGTCAACATGATCGACCCCTTCCATCTGGAGGCTTATGGGGAGACTACGGTCAATTACAACCGTGATATTGAGATTTTTCCGGTATTGAACGCTATTTTCGAGGAGATTTACGGGGAGAATCCCTACAAGTCTCCTACGGATATGGGGGTAAATATGGCCGGCAACTGCATCATTGACGATGAAGCCTGCCAGGAAGCCTCCAACATGGAGATTCTCCGCCGGTATTACGCGTCCCTGAACCGGCTGGCCAGAGGAGACTGTCCGGAAAATGAGGTATTAAAAATCGAGCTGATTATGAAGCAGGCCAAGATCAGCACACAGGACCGTAAGGTGGTGACTGCCGCCAATGCACGGGCGGAGGCGCTTTCTGTTCCCTGCGCCGCCATCGAACTTTCCGACGGCCAGGTGATTACCGGAAAGACCACCGATCTTCTGGGGGCCTCCGCCGCGGTTCTTCTGAACGCCTTGAAGGAGCTGGCCCACATTCCGGAGGACCTGCATCTGATCGCCCCGGAGATCATCCAGCCCATCCAGAAGCTGAAGGTGGATTACCTGGGCGGACGCAACCCGCGGCTTCACACCGACGAGGTGCTGCTGGCCCTGTCCATCTGCAGCAACAAGGACGAAAATGCCCGGCGGGCCATGGAGGCAATCCCGCTCTTGAAGGACTGCCAGGTACATACCTCCGTGGTGCTTTCCGCCGTGGACGAGGGGACCTTTAAGAAGCTGGGGATGATGCTGACCTGTGAACCGGTACGGGAGATTGATATGGTGCGGTAGGAGGAATCCATTTTACCGGTAAATCCCCCACAGGTTCTTGATCTGCCCTGCAAGCGTATCATAGCTCCACTGTTTTTCACTGTTGCTTTTCCGGTTGGGATCATTGACGTAAAATCCCTTTTCGTCGTAGCCCCGGATCAGGATATAATGGCCGGTGGTGGTAAAGTCCCCCGGCCCCATGCTGCACACCACCAGGCCGCCATTCTCCAAGACCGACTGCATCGCGCCCTCGCTTAAGGGAAGCTCCTCTCCCCGAAGGCCCAGCTCCTCCGCCCCGGCAGTCCAGAAGTCCCAGCTTGTGCCGCCGTCCGCGTGATAGCCGCCCCGGTCCGCAAACTCGGCCATCCGCCGCGGGTTCATGGAAGCATCGTCTGTCAGATAGAGATAGGCCATGGTCATGCACACCGGGCCGCAGCCCGCCCAGCCGATCATGCCGTCTCCGTAAACGTCATAGCCCCAGCGTCTGTCCCACTGCATGAGCAGGGGTACCTGGCCTGCCGTCACCTCACCGCTTAAGTCGATTTCTTCTCCCTGCCACCGGGCCCGTTCCCCATAACCCTCTACAAAATGCAAGGTCTCCTGGTTTAAGTCCAGCATCTTTGACAGCTCCTGGGGATAAACATCCCCGCCGGCGGCCAGAAGCTCCTCCTGCTTTTCAATCTGCTTCTCCCTTGCCCTACTGCCCAGATACCCTTTGAGAAGCTTTGGCGCATGGCTGATTCCCAGAACTGCCAGCAGGAGAATAATGCAGGTTAATGCAATCAAGCTGCCGCAGACGCCTTTCCTTCTTCTCCCTGCCGCTCTCTGCTGGGCGGGAATGCTCCGGCCAGCCGCCACACGCTGACGGCCCCCGGCATTCTGGCGCACCGGCTCCCTGGGCCGCTCCGGAATCCGTTCTATGGAAATAAATTGTAATTGTTGTTCCTTGTGCATAAAAACCACCCTTTTTCCTGTATTTTTTCGAGACTTCCCATTGTTTTATACCGCTGGGCCGCTGCGGATAGGAATTATCCTCTCTAAATAGTATAGGAAAAAAGATGGTTTTCTTTTTGCTTTTTTTCTCACAAAGTTTTTAATTTTTTCTGAATTTTACCCAAACATCACTCAGTCTTCCTTCTTCCCATCCCGCGCAGCACAGGAACCAGAATCGGAATCGCGATGGCAAAGGACAAAATGTCCGCAATCATCTGGGCCGACTGTACGCCGATGGGCCCCACCAGATACGGCAGGATCAAAAGAATCGGAATCAGAAAAACGCCCTGCCGGGCCAGGGACAGAAAGGAAGCGCGCCCTGTCATTCCCATGGTCTGCAGCATCATGTTCCCCATCACGACCCAGGCCGCCAGCGGCATGGCAATCAACTGCAGCCGCAGGGCCAGCGTCCCGAAAGCGATCACCGCGGGATCGTCCTTCCTGAAAACCGCAATCAACTGCGGCGCAAAGATTACGCCTGCCACCGCCACCACCAGCAGGAATACCGTCGCCACCTTCACGCAGAAATAAAAGGCCCTCTTCACCCGGTCATTGCGTTTCGCCCCGTAATTGAACCCGCAGACCGGCTGGAATCCCTGCCCAAAGCCGATCATGGCCGACACCGCCATCATGGTAATCCGGTTGACCACCGACATGGCTGCAATGGCGCTGTCCCCGTAAACCCCGGCCGCCCAGTTCATGGCCATGGTGCCGATGCTGCCGATGGCCTGACGGCATAGTGACGGCATCCCGCCCTTGAAAATCAGAAAATACTGCTCCCCCGACGGCCGAAAGCTGCGCAGATGGATGGAAATGGCGTCGCAGCGCTGGGTCACCACAAACAGCACCACACATCCCAGCGCCTGTCCCAGAACCGTAGCCAGGGCCGCGCCGGCGATTCCCATATGGCACGCGAAAATCAGAACGGGATCCAGGATCAGATTGGCGACGGCCCCGGTGAGAATCCCGATAATGGCAAAGTTGGCATTGCCCTGGAAGCGCAGCAGGTTGTTGAGGGTGAGGGACCCCATCATAAAGGGCGCTCCGCAGAGAATGATACGCATATAGGCCACCGCATAGGGAAGTATGGTATCCGAGGAGCCCAGAAGCCTTGCGATGGGTACGCAGAAAAGATTGCCCAGCACTGCCACGACGCCTCCCGCGATCAATGCGGAAAAAAATCCGCAGGCCGCCAGACCCTCCGCCTCGTCCGTCTCTCCCGCCCCCAGCAGCCTTGAAATATTGTTGCCGGAGCCCTGGCCGAAGAAAAATCCGCAGGCCTGGATCAATGCCATAATCGCAAACACCACGCCTACCGCCGCCGTGGCGCTGGTTCCCAGCTTTCCTACAAAATAGGTGTCCGCCATATTGTAAAAGGCCGTCACCAGCATACTGAAAATGCAGGGGACAGCCAGTGCGCAGACCAGCTTCTCCACCGGCTGCGTAAGCATACGCTGATATTTTTCCGTTTGTCTTTGGTTCGTCTGTTCCATTCCGATCACCTGTCCTTCTCTATCAAGTGTATTTCAAAACGCTTGAAAAATCAAGACTTATCGTAGCTTCCTTCCTCAAATGCCCGCTTCCCGCCGCATCCGAAGCAGGATCTTCTTCTCCAGACGGCTCACCTGTACCTGGCTGATTCCAAGGCTCTCCGCCACCTGGGTCTGTGTTTTCTCCTGGAAATACCGCTGGTAAATCAGCTCCTTCTCCATTCCCTCCAGCTTCCCTAGAAGCTGCCCTAAAAGCATCTGGTCCAGCAGGCGCCCCCCGGGATTCTTCTGCTCCCCCAGCCGGTCCGCCAGACAGACCTCCTTCCCCTCCGTCTGCCCGATGGGCTTGTAAATGGACTCCACCTCGTAATTGGCCTCTAAGGCCATCACAATCTCCTCCCGCGGAATTCCTGTGGCCTCCGAAAGCTCCTGCAAGGTCGGCTCCCTGCCCTTTTCATTTTGCAGGGCGGCCTGTGCCGAACGGATCTTCACCGCATGCTCCTTCAGGCTGCGGCTGACCTTAATCATCCCGTCGTCCCTAAGGAAACGCTTGATCTCTCCGGTTATCATGGGAACCGCGTAGGTGGAAAAGCGTACCTCAAAGCTTACGTCAAACTTGTCGATGGCCTTCATCAGCCCGATGCTTCCGATCTGGAACAAATCCTCCAGCTCCTGGCCCCGGTTGTCAAACCTGCGCACAATGCTCCAGACCAGCCCCAGGTTACTCTGCACCAGCTTATCCCGGGCTTCCTTATCTCCCCGCTGTGACTGCTCGATCAGTGCAATGGTCTCGTCCATAGCTACCCCTTACCAATCCGCTTGCGCATGGTGATTCTGGTTCCCTGCCCCACCGCAGAGGTCACCCACACCTCGTCCATAAAAGCCTCCATAAAGGTAAAGCCCATCCCGGAGCGCTCCAGCTCCGGCTTGGTGGTATACAGAGGCTCCCGGGCCTTGTCCACATCCTCAATCCCCCTGCCGGTGTCGATCACGCAAAGCTCAATCCGTTCCTCCTCGATTTCACAGGTGACCCAGATCTTTCCCTCCCGCTGCTCATAGCCGTGGATGATGGCGTTGGTCACCGCCTCCGACACCGCCGTCTTCACATCCGCCAGCTCGTCCACCGTAGGATTTAAGGGCGCGATGAATGCCCCCACCGCCACTCTGGCAAACCCTTCATTTTCCGATTGAGATGAAAATTCCATCTTCATTTCTCTTTTTTTCACTTTTATCCTCCTATTCTTCCACTGAAATCACCTTTTGCAGTCCGGACATCTGGAAAATCTTCCGGATCTGGCCATTGAGGTGGATCGCGCTGGCTTCTCCGCCGGCCAGCCCCAGATTCCGGCATCTTCCTAAGATCACGCCGATTCCGGAGCTGTCCATAAAAATTGTCTCCTGAAAGTCAAAAACAATCCCCCGCACCGGATACTGCCGCAACAGGAAATCCGTCTCCTCTCTCAGCTTCTGGGAGGTATGGTGGTCCACCTCCCTGGGCATATGTATCAGCAGACAGCCGGTATCCGGATCAAATCTGTGCTTCATAACAAAGTCTCCTTTCTTCACTCACTTAAAGCAAAAGACGCAGGCCCCTTCACCCGCGTCTTTTGTATAATCCTGTTTTAATTTTGTACTTCTTCCGTCTGTAATTCATTCAGGTAATTCTGGGAAGTAGTCGCCCGTTTCGTGCCGGGCCGGATTTCAATAAATCTCGTATAATACTGGATGGCCTTCTCCTTATTCTCCAGGTTCCGGTAGGACTGGGCCAGATAGTACATGGCGTACCCATCCTCATAATCCTCCTGGGAATCCACCACCTGCTGCAGCTTCATGGAAGCCCCTTCGTAATCCCTGCTGTCATAGGCTGCCTTGCCCTCCTGGTAAAATGCCGCCAGATTCTCCTCACTGACCGGCCCCGTCATAATGTCGTAGATCTCCCGGGCTTTCCCGGTAAGGGCTTCCCCGTCGATCTGCTCCAGGGTACTTCCCGCCGCGGCAAAGTCCCGGGCCAGATAGGCCTGATAGGCCGTCAATAGCTGCTCATACCGGTCTGTCACTTCCTGGCCGTGATCCTCAAGCTTGGAAAGCTCCTCCACCTGCTCCTCCAGGGAAACAATCTGATTCTCCAGCGACTTAATGGTCTGGTTCTTGGTGCTGATGGTATCATTGGCCTCCCGCACGGACACATTGGCGTCGCTGACCGCGTCCTGCCTCACACTGGGGACAATCAGAAACCAGGTAATCAAAGCGCCGATCACCACACCGATCACAAGGTTCAGAATCGTGGACCAGACGGAATTATCCTTAAAATTGGCCGGATGGATGATGGTCTCATTCCCGCTGCGGTAGGACACCAGCTCCTCCTTCTCCTTATGGTTCTTATGATTCTTATCCTTCTTCCTGACAGGGGCCTCCTTATTCAGCACCTGGTTGATCTCCCGCATGTAGCGCAGGGTAACGGCATTGTTGATGTCAATCCGCGCGGCGCTCTTAAGGGCCTTTCTGGCCTGCTCGTAATTGCCCTCCACCAGGTATAAAAGCGCCAGAAGCTGATGTCCCTTCACCATCCGCGGGTTCATGGTCAGCACCTTTTTCAACTGGATAATGGCAAGGTCGTTGCTACCCTGCCTGCAGTACACCAGCGCCTGGTTATACTTCTTGATGGTCTGGTTCAGGGAATCCAGCCGGTTGCTGTTGGACTGTACCGAAGCCAGATACTGCTCCGCCGGGTTCTCCTCCGGCATCAGGCTGCGGCTGATGACCCACTCGCTGATGGCGTCCACCGTCTCTCCCATCTCAAAATAAACCAGTCCCAGCAGATTCCTGGCCTGGATATTCATCTTATACCACTTCAGGCTGCTCTTAAGGCTGTCCACCGCCCCGGACAAATCCCGCATCCTGGCGCGTTCCAGCCCCTCGTTATAATGTCTGTTGGAGGTATGCACAATCCTCCGGTACAGTCTCAGATCCGTTCCGCAGGCCGGGCATTGATCCTCACGGCCCAGCGTTGCTCCACATTTGATACATTCCATCGATCTTCCCTCTCTATCCTCTTCTGGCTTCCTTCAGCATCTCCTGCAAGATGTCAGTCATATCGGTTAAATCATGGCTATATATCGCTTCCTCCGCCTCCTCCACTTCAAGGCTCGGCTGGAATTTCTTCAATTCCTCTTCAAAATTAATCATCTTCAATACCTCCTGTCTTCTACCTCTTGTTTCAAAGCGCCGATCAGGTATAAGGATCCCACACAGAACAGCTTCTGGCCCTGCTTCTTGCGGGCCAGCGCCTCCTTCCAGGCTTCTCCCACATTGCCGATGACCCGGATCCGTACCTGCTCCGCTGTGCGGGCCGTTCCCTTATTGGCGTCCCTGGCTGCCCTCACAAATACTTCCTGCAGGCAGTCCGGCTTCAAAGCCCGGGGATTCCTGGGGATCTCCGTCAAAATGATCTCTTCCCAGAGTCCTGCCTCCCAGAGCAGCCCAGCCACCTTCTCGTAATCCTTTTCCTGCACCATGGAAAACAGCAGGACCGCCTTTTCCCGGGCCAGTTCGCGGGCCCCCTCCAGAAATGCCAGAATCCCGGCCACATTGTGGGCGCCGTCCAGATATACCTCCGGCAGAACCTCCTCCATCCGTCCTGGCCAGAAGGCCCTGGAAAATCCCCGGGCGACAGCATCGGCATCCATTCTTTCAAAACATCCATTCCCGGCCGGCTTCCCATTCTGCCGGTCTCGCAGCTCATTGACCGCCGCCAGGGCAAGGGCTCCGTTCATCACCTGATAGGGCGCGGTGGCAGATACTTCCACACTAGTAACATCATACCCAGAATCCAGCGAAAAATCAATCTTTTTTCCGGTCTTTAATAAAATATTTATAGTTTCCCAGGTAATCTCCACCGCAGGGGCATGAACGGCCTTGGCCCGCTCCCGTATTACTGCGGAAGCCTCCCTGTCATTGCCGTCAAAAACCACTGGCGCCCCGGGCTTTATAATCCCTGCCTTCTCCGCGGCAATCTGCCCGATGGTATCGCCCAGAATCTCCGTGTGCTCCAGGCTGATGGAGGTAATCACCGTAAGGGTCGGGTTTTTGCGCACATTGGTGGCGTCCAGCCGCCCGCCAAGGCCCGTCTCCACCACGGCGCACGCTGCGCCCTCCCGCGCAAACAGTACCATGGCCATGGCATACACATATTCAAAAAAGGTAGGATGGGGCAGACCCTCCGCCTGCATCACCTCCCCCGCCTTCTGCTCCTTGTCAAAGCCAAAGAGGAACTGCTGCCTGCTGCACATCTCCCCCTGGAGGCAGAAGCGCTCCCGCAGGTCCACCAGATGCGGGGAGGTAAAGGTCCCCACACGGATGCCGCTCTCAATCAGAACCTGGGTCAGGTACGCACAGACGCTGCCCTTCCCATTGCTCCCCGCCACATGGATATAAGCAAAACGGTCCTGGGGATTCCCCAGCAGCCGCATAAACTCTTCCGTGTGGGAAGGCTCATTTTTTTTTGTAAATCTCGGCAGCTCCAGAAGACAGGTTGCCGCTTCTTCATAAGTCAAAAAAATCACCACTCTATTATTTTTCTCCTGTTTCATTATAATAGAATGGTGATTTTATGCAAGGCCATTTTACTTATTTTTCATCGCAAATTCCGACATTTCCCACGCGCGCTTATCCAAGCTGTTTCAGACGCTGACACACCTGTTCCATCATCTGCTGGTATTTGGCCAGCTTTGCCTTTTCCTCATCGATCTTGGCCTGTGGGGCGCGGCTTACGAATTTTTCGTTGCCCAACATGCCGTTGGAACGGGCCAGCTCACGCTCCAGCTTCTCTTTCTCCTTGTTCAGGCGTTCCCTCTCTTTTTCAAGATCCACCAGATCCTCCAGGGGAATGTAAATGACTGCCGCCGATGTCACCGCGGATACCGCATCCTCGGCAATGCCCTCCTTTCCCTGCTGTACCTTAAGGCCACTGGCTCCCATCAAGGCCATTAAGATCTCCCTCTGGCTCTCAAAGGCCGCCGCATTTCCCGTGTCCTCGCATACCAGGTACATATGGGCCTTGCGGCTGGGAGGAACGTCCATCTCAGCACGCAGGTTACGGACGGCGCGCACCGCCTCCTTCACCTGGTCCACAACCGCTTCTTCCCTGGCAAACTGCCATTCCTCCCGGTAAACGGGCCACTGGGACAGCATAATCGTCTCTTCCTCCGACTGCAGGGTACAGAAGATTTCTTCCGTGATAAAGGGCATATAGGGATGCAGAAGCTTTAACCCCTGGGTCAGCACGGTCTTTAAAGTCCACAGCGCCGTATTGGCAGATTCCGGATCTTCTTCCTTTTTCCAGATCCGGGACTTGGTCATCTCAATATACCAGTCGCAGAATTCATCCCAGATAAAATCATACACCTTCTGCACGGCGATTCCCAGCTCAAATTTATCCATATTTTCGGTGACCTCTTTCGCCAGGGTATTGGCCTTGGAAAGGATCCACCGGTCCGAGGCCGCAAGCTCCGAAGGCGCAGGCTGCCGAAGCGTCTGTCCTTCCAGGTTCATCATGATATACCGGGAGGCGTTCCACACCTTGTTGGCAAAATTCCGGCTGGCCTCCACCCGTTCCCAGTAAAAACGCATATCATTTCCCGGGGCATTTCCGGTAATCAGGGTCAGACGCAGCGCATCTGCCCCGTATTTCTCGATGACCTCCAGCGGATCGATACCATTCCCTAAGGATTTGCTCATCTTCCTCCCCTGGGAATCCCGGATCAGCCCGTGGAACAGCACCGTGTGAAAGGGCTTGTCGCCCATGTGCTCGTAGCCGGAAAAGATCATACGGATGACCCAGAAGAAAATGATATCGTATCCGGTTACCAGCACGTCGTTGGGATAAAAATAGTCAAGATCTTCGGTTTTGTCCGGCCACCCTAATGTGGAGAAGGGCCACAGGGCGGAGGAAAACCAGGTGTCTAAGGTGTCGGGATCCTGGGTGAAATGACCGCAGCCGCACTTGGGGCATTCCTTTGGCATTTCCCGGGCCACCACGATTTCCCCGCATTCCTCACAGTAATAGGCCGGAATCCGGTGTCCCCACCAGAGCTGCCGGGAGATACACCAATCCCGGATGTTGTCGGTCCAGTTAAAATATATTTTTTCCATGCGCTCCGGCAGCAGCCTGATCTCCCCCTTCTTCACGGCCTCCACCGCCGGGCGGATCATTTCGTCCATCTTCACAAACCACTGCTGCTTCACCAGCGGCTCCACCGTGGTCTTACAGCGGTCATGGGTTCCCACATTGTGGGCATGGGGTACGATCTTTACCAAAAGTCCTTGTTCGTCCAATTCCTTTACAATCTGCGTTCTGGCCTCATAGCGGTCCATACCTTCGTATTTCCCACCGTTTTTATTGATGGTAGCGTCATCGTTCATCACGTTGATCTCCGGCAGATTGTGGCGCTTTCCCACCTCAAAATAGTTGGGGTCATCGGCCGGCGCGATCTTCACGCAGCCGGTTCCAAATTCCCGGTCCACATAAGAGTCTGCCACTACCGGAATCTCCCGGCCCACCAGCGGCAGGATCAAGGTCTTTCCGATCAGATCCTGGTAGCGCTCATCCTCTGGATTTACGGCCACCGCCGTATCTCCCAGCATGGTCTCCGGCCGGGTGGTGGCGATCTCCACAAACCGTCCTTCCTCTCCCTTCACCGGGTAATTGATATGCCAGAAGCTCCCGTCCTGCTCCTCATGCTCCACCTCCGCGTCGGAAATGGAGGTCTTGCAGACCGGACACCAGTTGACAATTCTGGAGCCCTTGTAAATCCAGCCTTTTTCGTACAGCTTGATAAATACCTCCTGTACCGCGTGGGAGCAGCCCTCGTCCATGGTAAAGCGCTCTCTGTCCCAATCGGCGGAGGAGCCCATCTTTTTAAGCTGTTTCACAATGCGCCCGCCGTATTCGTCCCGCCACTGCCAGACCCGCTCCAGAAATTTCTCCCGGCCCAGATCGTTTTTGTCGATGCCCTCCTTCTTCAGAGCCTCGATTACCTTGACCTCGGTGGAAATGGAGGCGTGGTCGGTACCAGGCTGCCAGAGGGCGTTGTAACCCTGCATCCGCTTGTAGCGGATCAGGATGTCCTGCATGGTATTATCCAGAGCATGTCCCATATGAAGCTGCCCGGTAATGTTGGGGGGCGGCATCACGATGGTGAAGGGCTTTTTACTGCGGTCTGCTTTTGCGTGAAAATATTTGTTGTCCTCCCATTTTTGGTAGAGGCGGTCTTCGATCCCCTTGGGGTCGTAGGTTTTTGCCAGTTCTTTTGCCATGTTGAAATGTCTCCTTTCGTTAATTGTTGCGCTGCATTCTGCGCATACAGGTACACCCGGAGGGTGATTCATTATTGTTGCGCTACATTCTGTAAAAAAGTGAGGGGTGTATCAAGAGCGGGGGCTTGGTGGTGGGGATGGGGTAGCGCAGATTACACAAAATGTATTCCGCTTTTGATACAATACTTCCCGGTATCTGTGTTAACGGTTAGTTCGTACTAACCAAAAAAAGCCCTCTGCAGCCGAAACTGCAAAGGGCGTGTGATCGCGGTACCACCTTTGTTGCGGAATTGTTCCGCATCTCCTGGGTTCTTAACGGGAACTGCGCGGGATCTCTTACTTGGTTGCATGTAGGAAAGCTAATCTATGGCGTCCGGCCACATTTTTCCTTCGCTTCCATTCATGCAAAACCGTTCCGATCTCCGGTTCGAAAGCCACCTTCCACATTTCCTTCCCGAAACGGCCTTACAGCCTTGGGCCGCTCTCTCTGACAGGGGTAAATGTGTACTCCTCTTTCTCATCACCTTTTTCTTATGTTCTTTATCTTAGCCGATGGACTTCTTCTTGTCAAGCATATTTTTCATTGCTGATGCAGAAGATCGTACTGGACCAAACGGCCAGCCAGAACTGGAATTGGCAAATGGCGCAGCCGTATCACCACGAATTGCGGCTGTGGAGGATTTTAGAGCTTCTTAATGTTCTGACCTATCCCAGTAATCCGGCAGCATGGATGCTGCCGGAAGCCCGAACTGTGCCATGGATGGCACATTGAGGGCGGTTACGTCCTGCAGCCGAAAAACTACTCAGAACATTTAGAAACTCTTAAATCCGAAACCGATGCAAGACGGGGTGATACGGCTGCGCCATTTGCCGCTTACACTCTGATCAGGACTTTTTTAGAACTCCTCCTCCACCATACTCCGATTCCGGTGGAATGCATCGTAGATGCAGGGTACCACAATCAGCGTCAGCAACGTCCCGTAGATCAGACCGCCCACTACCACCAGGGCCATGGGCTGCATCATCTCCGAGCCTTCGTCTAAACCCAGAGCCATGATGAACATGGCTACAATCGTCGTCAGCGCCGTCATGAGAATCGGGCGGACACGGGTCTTTCCGGCCTCCACCAGAGCCTCCTTTTTGCCAAGGCCCTCCCGGCGGAGCTGGTTGGTGTAGTCTACCAGCACAATCCCGTTGTTGACGATGATACCGGCCAGCATGACAAAGCCCAGCAGGGCGATGACGCTGACCTCGCTTCCGGTAAGAAACAGTGCCAGGAAGCCTCCGGTAAATGCCAGCGGAATGGTAAACATGATGATAAAGGGCGACAGCAGGGACTGGAACTGGGCCACCATAATCAAATACACAAATATCACTGCCAGAATCAGCATCAGAATCAACTGTTCGATGGCCTCATTGATGGTTTCATCCTCTCCTGTCATCTCCAACGTGTACCCTTCCGGGCAGTCGTACCGGTTCAAAGCCCGCTGCAGATCCCGGGATACCAGACCCACGTTGTGTTCCTCATCCACCAGCGCGGTGACGGTAATGTAACGCTCCTGGGCGTCCCGGCTGATGGAGCTTAAGCCCTCTGTCTCCTCAAAATCCGCAATCTCTCTTAAGGGAATTTCTTCTTCCTCCCCTTCCTTGTCGGTGTAGGTAAAGGTCAGCGCCTCAATGTCCTTTCTGGTAAGGTCCGCGGTCTCTCCCTCCGATACGTACACCTCATAATCCGTAAGGTCTGTGGAAATGGTGGTGGCTTTGCTGGCGTCCGCCACCTTCGCATACACAAGCTGGAAGACCTGGGCCACCGTCATATTGTAGGAAGCCGCCTTTTCCTTATCCACTGAAATCTTAAGCTGCGGCGTGGTCTCCTCCAGGCCGTCGGACACCTCATAAGTTCCTTCCGTATCTGCGACGATGGCCGCAACATCCCGGGCAATGGTCTGCATTTTTTCCAGATCCCGCCCCTTAATCCGCACCGAAAGTCCGCTTCCTCCCAGCATACTGATATCCATGGCGGAGGAATTGACAGAAATTTCACAATCCAGATCGGCGGTGCGCTGCTGGATCTCCTTAGTGATCTGGGCATTGGTAAGCTTGGGATCCTCCTTGAGAATCACATACATACTGATGGTATCCCCACCCCCCATGCCCAGGGCGCTTCCGGTTCCTGCCATGGCTCCGATGGTATCGATATCCTCAAGTTCCAGAAGCCGCTCCATCACCTCCTCCGACAGCTCTGCCCCTTCGGAAAAGGAGGCATCCTCCGGCGGGGTCAGCGTCACGGACAACTGAGGACTTTCCATGGCCGGCATGAAGGCCGTTCCGTTGGACAGCGCACCGAAGATGCTTCCCACCAGCAATGCCAGCGCGGCGATAAATACCAGCGGCTTAAACCGCAGAAGCACCTTCAGGGCACGGCCATAGCCTTCCACCACACGGTCAAAAAGCGGATGCTTTTTCTCGGAAGCCTTCTTTAAAACGCCGCTGGACATCATCGGCACAAAGGTCAGGGCAATCATCAGACTGGCCAGCAGCGAATAAGCGATGGTCAGGCCCATATCCACAAACAGTTGTCTGGTGATCCCCTCTGTAAAAACAATGGGTGCAAACACGCAGATGGTGGTAAGGGTGGAAGCGACGATGGCTCCCGTCACCTGCTTCGCTCCCTCCACCGCGGCTCTCTTGGGGGATTCGCCCAGGCTCCGCAGCCGGTAAATATTTTCAATCACCACGATGGAATTGTCCACCAGCATACCAATGCCCAGGGCCAGGCCCGACAGCGAGATCACGTTCAGGGTAATGCCGGAAAAATACATCAGCACCACCGCGAAAATAACGCTGACCGGTATGGAGCAGGCAATCACCACCGTGGGCCGGATATCCTTCAAAAAGACCAGCAGGATCAGAATCGCCAGAATGCCGCCGATCACGATATTCTGCAGCACGGAATCCACAATCAGGTCAATGTAAATTCCCTGGTCCATCAACGTAGTAAGGTGCAGTCCTTCCTCCTCTGCCGTCAGTTCTTCCATCCGTTCCAGCACCCGGTCCGTCACATCGCCGGTGGAGTAGCCGGTCTGCTTTTCGATGGACAGCATCACCCCGGGGTTGCCGTTGATGCTGGCATACACCTCCTCGGCATTGCTCACCAGCTCCACCTTAGCCACATCGGACAGCCGCACCGGCTCCACGCCGTCCATATGCATATCCATCAATACCAGCTCCGACAGTTCTTCCACATCGGAGACGCGGTTTCCTACCCGGATCAGGTACTGCTCTCCTTCCTCCGTCACATAGCCTGCCGGCATGGAAAAATTCTGGGCCGTCAAAATATTTTTCAGCATATCCAGCGTGAGGATACTGTCCAGGGAAGCCGCTTCATAGGCAGAATCCTTCTGCTGCTCAAATTCCTCCCTGGCGCTCTCAAGCTGCTGTTCCCCATTGGAAAGCTGGGCCGTGGCGCTCCCCATCTGGATGGATCCGAGAATCTGGCTCTTATTCAGTTGGGCCAGGGTATCGTTGATGGTGGCCTTTCCTTCCGCGATGGCAGAAAGCCCCTGCTCCAACTGGGCAATGCCTCCGTTGATCTGGGCCAGGTTCTCCGTCATGGTGACAATCGCCGCCGGCAGCGTATCCAGGGTCAGATTTTCCTGGCCCAGCTCCGCCGCCATTCCGGCCACCTGCTGCTCCAACGCCGCATACTGGTTCTGAAGCTCCAGAAGCTGCGCTTTCATCAATTCCAGATTGATTCCGGCCTCCTCCTGCATCTGGGGCGGCATCAGCTCCGCGGCGCCAATGCCCTGCTCCAGTTGGGAAATGGCCTCCCTGAGCTGCCCGGCCCCTTCGGAAAGCTGTGTCAGACCGGCAATGCCCTGCTCCACCTGGGTTTTCGTATTCCGCAATTCCGCAAGCTGCGCATTCAGATCGTTTTCCGTCAGCATCAGCTCCATTTTCTTATCGTTCAACTGGTTGGACGCGTCGCTGACCTGGGACGCAAGCTGTTCCTGACCAGATTCCAGCTCGTCTTTGCCGGAATCCACCTCCTTCGCCGCCTGGTCCATCTCCTCCTGGGCCTTGGCAAAGGTCTCATCCAGGGAGGCTTTGATGTCCGCGTTGATCCGGTCGATCTTCTCCTGATCCAGCGTTACCTCCACCGTCTCCTGGATGGTTCCCACGGCCGTGGCAGAGGCGACGCCCTCAATGCTCTCAAGCTCCGGAATCAGCACGTTTTCCACATAATGGGTAATCTGGGTCTCATCCATCCCGTCCATATCCGCCGCCGAAATCAGAATGGGCATCATATCGGGATTGATCTTCATAATGATGGGATTTCCCACAGAATCCGGAAAATAGCCGGCAATCTGATCCAGGCTCTCCCGCATCTCAATGGTAACCGAATCCATATTGGCCGTCTGTTCAAACTCCAGAATCACCATGGACATATTATCCGACGATCTTGAACTGATGTTCTTGATGTTGGAGGTGGTCGCCATTGCGCTCTCAATGGGCTTGGTAACGCCCTCCTCCACCTCCTCCGGGCTTGCGCCGGGATATGTAGTGATCACAATCGCGTAAGGCATATTCATGCTGGGCAGAAGGTCTGTTGTCATTCTGGTCAGGGATACCACTCCCAGCACGATCACCAGCGCAATCACCACCAGTACCGTATAAGGCTTTTTTACACTAAATCTCGAAAACACGTATGCTCTCCTTTCGCTGGATGTCCTGTTTTCCGACTTCCTGTTCAGTTTTTAAGTTTACCCCTTTTTCCAGTTAGTGGCAACGAAATAAATAGAAAATATTCTAAAATTTTTCTAAAATTATTCCAATTAAATTTCATTAATTTTATTTCCTATCTCTTTTCTTCTCTCCAAAGTTATGATAAAATGAAAGAAAGGCAAACCCTTCCTCTGCCAGGCACATTTGCGCAGAACCAGGGTTTTCCGGGAAAGGAATGTAGAAATTATGACAGCAAACAACACCATACAACTGCAGCCGGTACATATTGACGCCCTGACCGAAGTGGGCAATATCGGCTCCGGCAATGCCGCAACCGCTCTGGCCGCCTTGATGGGCGCCAGCGTTGATATCCAGATTCCTGTAATTACTCTGGTGGATTACCAGGAGATCGCCCAGCTTCTGGGCGGGGGGGACGCCTCCGTGATCTGCATTTTTCTGGAGCTTTCCGGAGACTTGAGCGGCATGCTTCTCCACGTCGTGAAGCCCAATTTTGCCAGCAAGCTGATCAACACCTTTTACCCCTCCAGTATCTCCTCCCTGAAGGACATTTCCGAGATGGATCTGTCCGTTGTCAGCGAGATGGGCAATATTACCTCCGCCGCATATGTGAAGGCCCTGGCGGATCTGACAGGACTTTTTATCAACATTTCCCCGCCGTCCGCCGAGACCGGCACCATCGACAGCGTCCTTCGTGCCTCCGAGGATCGGATTCCCCGGCTGGGGGATCAGGTGTTGTTTGTTGACGAGACCTTGACGGTGGGGGATTCCGAGATGGACGCCAACATGATCCTTCTGCCGGACGCGGATTCTTTGAGGGTTCTCTTTGAGCATCTGCATGTGAGTTTCTGATCCCTTTTAATGGGGGGGAACATATGTTTGCAGACGGGGCAGCCGCAACAGACGGCCTGCCTCGTTTTGAAAGTAATACACATACTAGGAGTAAGTTCTATGAAAATATTAATTCTCTCCTGCAGCACCGGCCAGGGGCACAATTCTGCCGCTCTGGCCGTATACGAGAATTTGAAATCCCACCAGGTAGACTGCGAATTTATGGACGCCCTGCTGTTTGCCGGCAAGAAGACCTCCAACGCCGTCTGCAAAACCTACGTGAACGTGGCCAGCAAGACGCCGCATCTTTTCGGGCTTGCGTACCGGGCCGGCGGCATTATCAGCAATACCCATACCAAGTCCCCGGTCTATTTTGCCAACACACGCTATGCCCGCCAGATGTACGATTATATCACCGGAAACAATTTTGACGTGGTTATTACCTCCCATCTGTTTCCGGCCCAGACGCTGACCTACATCCGTAAAAAGTACAAGCTGGACATTCTCACCATGGCCGTGGCTACGGATTATACCTCCATCCCTTTTTGGGAGGAGACACGGCTGGACTATTATGTAATCCCGCACCGGGATCTGACCCGGGAATTTTACAAAAAGGGGCTGCCCCGGGAGAAGCTTCTGCCCTTCGGCATTCCGGTATCGGCAGAATTTGCGCAGCACAAAAGCCGCCGGGAGGCCCGCGAAAGCCTTGGCCTTCCCACAGAAGGCTTCGAGATCCTGATTATGTCCGGCAGCATGGGTTTTGGACATATGGATGCGCTGATACGTTCTTTTTTGAAAAAATATGGATCCGGTGTGACCATCGTCGCCATGGGCGGCAGCAACGAGGAATTGAAAAGCTCCCTGCGAAAGCACTTCGGAGCTTATGAAAATGTATATGTACTGGATTTTACCCGGCAGGTGTCCCTCTACATGGACAGCGCCGACCTTCTATATACCAAGCCCGGCGGCCTCACCAGCACCGAAGCGCTGGTGAAGGGAATTCCCACCATCCACACGGCCCCCATTCCCGGCTGTGAGACGCGGAATGCGCGTTTTTTCGCCTCCCACGGCTTAAGCTACAACGGGAGGTCTCTGCGGGAGCAGATCTACTATGGGCGTCTGCTGTATGACAATGAGCAGGCCCGTAGCGCCATGCGCCTAGCCCAGAAGCAGCACGCGCTGCCGGATGCCGCGGAGCGTATTTACCAGTTTTTACAGAAAGAGAAGATTTGAAAGGAAGTGTCTTTATGCCTTTTGAAACAACCACGGTTCTTGCCTATTTATTTTTTATGATATTCGGCTATCTGTCCGGCAGTGTGATGTACAGCAAGCTCCTGCCTTTAAAGCTTTGCCACATTAATATCTGCGAGATCTCTGACGACGGAAACCCGGGCGCCGGAAATGTCTTCAAGTACGTGGGCCTCTCCATGGGCTTTCTCTGTCTGGTCTGCGACATTATGAAGGGAGCCGTCCCGGTAGCGCTGTGCCTGCATTATATGAGCTGGGAGAATCCGCTTTTTGCCCTGGTGCTGATCGCCCCGGTCTGGGGACATGCCCGCTTTGGCAAAGCCATCGCCGTCTCCTTCGGCGCCCTGCTGGGCCTGCTTCCGGAAAGCTTTCTGGTCTTTTACCTGGCCTTTCCCTTCGTGTTCTTCTCTACCGTTGTGCGGATTACTCCCCACGCCTGGCGGGTGATTGTTTCCTTCCTGATGTTTTTTATCGGGACACTGCTTCGCTGCGGCGTCTTCACCTTACAGCTTGCCGCTTTCTGCATCGCCCTGGTTGTGATTGTCAAACATCTTAAATTCCTGCGGACGGTGGAGGTCCGCTTTCACGCGGACCTGGGCTTTCGCATTCACAGTCCGAAATAGTCGTCCAGTCCGTCCGCAATGCCTGCTGCCATCTGGGATTGGTATCCGTCGTCAGATAACGCCTGGTCTTCTGCCGGGTTAGTCATAAAGCCCATCTCGATAATGGTGGCCGGCACCTGGCACCAGTTGATCCCACTCATGCCGTCGGTCTCTATAATGGACAGCCGTTTGGCTCCGGTGGAGGCCGACGCCGCATCCACCACACAGTCCGATAGTTTTCTGCTATTGGAGTAGAGGTTCCCGTTGTAGGGATTGGAGGACGTCTGGCACATGGCCAGAATCCCATGGACGCTGCTGTCGTCCACGCCGTTTCCATGCAGCCTTACAAAGGCGTCTGCTCCCGCGTCGTTGGCCACCTGGGCCCGCTCTGCATTACTGATATTCACGTCGTGGCTTTCCCGTACCATAATTACCTGATACCCCCGTGCCTCCAGCTCGTCCCGGAGCTTTTTCGCCACCGCCAGCGTCATCTCATATTCCGGAACGCCGGTGGATACGCCGGTGGTCCCGCTGGCTACCTTGGGCTTTGTCTCGGAGGCTCCCGGGCCGATGGGCTCATGCTCACTGTTCCCATGGCCCTGATGCCCGGCATCGATCACCACCAGATAGCCGTTGTCGGTGATCTCCGAGGGCAGGCACAGATACTGGGAGGAAATGTAATATTCCGTCCCGTCGATCAGCACGGCGCTCCAGGTTCCGTCGTCTGCCGTCCTGGTAAATTCCTCCCGCCGGGACGCCACCCGGAGCACCTGGCTGTCTGTGGAAGGGAGCGAACGTATGTTCACTCGTTCCGTGGCACAGACCTGCTCCTGGGCGTATACCACCGTATCGGGATTGAGCTGGGGCTGCGGCACTGCCGTCTCCTGGGGTTCTTCTTCCTCTGGCTGCGTGTCCGCCGGCGCTTCCGGCTGACCGTCAGGCTCTGCAGGTTCTTCTTCCTTCTCATCCAAAGCCAGATCCGAAGGTTCTTCCGGCTGCGGCGTCTCCGCCTCTGCCTTTACCGGCGGCTCCACGACGTTGTCAACGGCCTCGTCCTTCCCGCAGCCTCCCAGAGACAGGAGCAGCAGGAGGACCATGAAAAAGGCGCTCCCTGTAATTCTTATTTTTCTTATGAGTTTTTTCATTTTTCTTACTGGTTGCAACTGATAACTCCTTTACTGCTGTCAAGGCTCACAAAAGCCCCCGTTTTTAAAATCTGCGTGGCGTTCTTCGCCCCCAGAACCGCCGGAAGATTCAGGCTCAGGCCCACGATCTCCGCATGGGAATCCGGCCCGTCCGCTTCCACAATCAGACCGGAGGCCTGCCGGATCTGGGGCATCATCTCATTGCTGGTCTCATGGGTGACAATAATATCCCCTTCCTTAAACCGCAAACGGAGCTCCTCCGCATCCTGGCATACGCATAGATTGGCGGAGATCTTCCCCTGGTTCAGCCCTCTGCCGGTAAGCAGGATATGGCCCGCCACATGGACCTTGACCATGTTGGTGGTTCCGGATACACCCAGAGGAACGCCGGCCGTAATTACCGTGATATCTCCCATGGAGATCAGGCCCTTCTTTTCCGCCTCGTCCACGGCATGCTCAAAAAGCTCGTCCGTGTTTTCCTTCCGCTTAAGAACGATAGGCGTCACGCCCCAGGACAGATTCAACTGACGACACACCTTATCGGAGGTGCTGCAGCCGATAATGGGACAATTGGGACGGTATTTGGATACCATGCGCGCCGTTTCGCCGGACTGGGTCACCGTAATGATGGCCGCGGCATTCAGATCCGTAGCCGTCGTACAGGTCGCATGGGAAATGGCGTTGGTAATATCGGGATTGCTCATGCTCTGCCGCTGCTTGAATTGTGCCGTATAATCAATATTCTGCTCGGTGCGGGCTGCGATGCGCACCATGGTCTTTACGGCCTCCACGGGATACAGGCCGGCTGCCGTCTCCCCGGAAAGCATGATGGCGCTGGTCCCGTCATAAATGGCGTTGGCCACATCGGTGGCTTCCGCCCGCGTGGGCCGGGGATTTTTCATCATGGAATCCAGCATCTGTGTGGCCGTAATTACCTGTTTCCCGGCATTGTATACCTTTTTGATAATCATCTTCTGGATTACGGGTACCTCCTCTAAGGGGATCTCCACACCCATATCGCCCCGTGCCACCATAATGCCGTCAGATACACGGATGATCTCGTCAATATTATCTACGCCCTGCATATTTTCAATCTTGGCAATGATATTGATGTTATGGCAGTCCCGCTCCTCCAGAATGTGCCGGAGCTTTAACACATCATCGGCACAGCGCACAAAGGAGGCCGCAATAAAGTCAAAATCGTGTTCGATCCCAAATACGATATCCTCATAATCCTTCTGGCTGATATAGGGCATGGAAAGCTCCACTCCCGGGACGTTCACGCCCTTGCGGTCCGAAATCGCGCCGCCGTTTACCACAGTACAGACAATCTCAGTGTCGTGAATCTCGCGGATCGTCAGTTCGATCAGACCGTCGTCGATGAGAATCGTTCCCCCCGGCTGCACATCCTGGATCAGATCCCGGTAAGTGATGGATACGCGCTGGTCGTCGCCCAGCAGCTCCTCTGTCGTTAGAACAAATGTTCGTCCCTCCTGCAGGATGGTTTTTCCGTCCCGTATTTTTCCCAGGCGGATCTCCGGCCCCTTGGTGTCCAACAATGTGGCCACCGGCAGATGCAGCTCCTCCCGCAGCTTTTTCACCTGCTCTAAGCGCTGCTCCTGCTCGCTGTAGGTTCCATGAGAAAAATTAAAACGTGCCACATTCATGCCCTCCAGCATCAATTGCCGGAGAATCTCCGGGGAATCCGTAGCCGGCCCTAAGGTACATACAATTTTTGTTTTTCGATCCTGTTTCATCTCTTCCACCTTCTATTTCCTTATAATCGTTCCCGTCTCACCGGTAATTCCTTCTCTTGTCTTATCCAGCCTGGTGATCAGCGCCGTACGCACGGCGGAATTGCCGATGAAGGCAACGGCGCTCTCGATCTTGGGAAGCATGGTTCCTTCCTCGAACTGGCCTTCCTCCATATATCTGCGGGCTTCCGCCACGGTCAGCACATCCAGCGGCCGCTGGGTATCCTTCCCATAATCCAGGCAGACCTTTTCCACGCCGGTAAGGATCACCAGCATATCCGCCTCCAGAAGCTCTGCCATCTTACCGGCAGCCGTGTCCTTCTCGATCACCGCGCTGGCCCCCTTCAGCCGGTGCTCCTGCACCAGCACCGGAATGCCTCCTCCGCCGCAGGCCACCACCACCTGGTCTGCATCCAGAAGCGCCCGGATGGCGTCAATCTCTATGATCTCCATGGGTCTGGGCGCAGCCACAATCCTGCGGTAGCCTTCTTCCGTCTTCGCCACATGGTTGCCCTTCTTCTCCTCCGCCTGCGCCTCCTCCTGGGTCATCACCCGGCCCACCAGCTTGGTGGGTTCATAAAACGCCTCGTCGTAGGGATCCACGCTGACCTGGGTCAGTACCGTGGAGACCGTCTTATAAATCCCCCGGTTTAAAAGCTCGGTCCGGATGGCATTCTGCAGGTCGTAGCCGATATAGCCCTGGCTCATGGCCGAACAGACGGACATGGGTGTGGCCGTATATTCCGGATAGAGCCTTAAAAACTCTGCCATGGCGGTATGGATCATCCCTACCTGGGGGCCGTTGCTGTGGGTTACCGCCACCTGGTAATCATTCTGGATGAAATCCGCGATCGCCTTCGCCGTGCGCCGCGCCGCCTCCTTCTGTTCCGGAAGTGTAGTTCCCAGCGCTTCATGTCCAAGTGCAATTACAATCCTTTTTTTCCTCATGGAAATACCTCCGTTTGTCGCATGTCTGCACTTATCATAGCATATTTTGCCATAAATGCAAAGACTTATTCGCCACAACGGAGGTATCCATCCTTCGTGTTATTCTGTTAATTTCTCCGGCCCAGGGTCACGGTGATGGTCCGCTCTACATACTCGCCGCCCTCTGCGGACTGTAAAACGATCTCTACCTGCGCGCCTGCCGCATAATACTGCATCCGCTCCAGCAGCGCGTTGTAAGTGCTGATGTTCCTGCCGTCAAAAGAGGTGATAATATCGCCTCTCTGGATCCCTGCCTGATCCGCGGCGCTGCCTTCCACAACCTGGTCCACATAGATGCCCTTGGGCATATTGTATCTTGAGGACACCTCGTCGGTAACGTCCACGCCGTGAAGCCCCAAGTAGGCCAGATCAGACTCATCCACCTTCTCCCTGGTAATCAGGTCGTTGATAATGGAATCCGCAACGGAAATCGGAATGGCGTAACCCATGCCCTCCACATTGGTATCCGCGTATTTTACGGAATTGATGCCGATGACCTCTCCCTTCACATTCAGCAGCGCGCCGCCGCTGTTGCCGGGGTTAATGGCCGCGTCTGTCTGGATCAGCTCGTTGGTAACGATAGTACCGTCCGTTCCCTCTACGGAGACCTCCCGGTTCAATGCACTGATGTAGCCCACCGTCACGGACTGTCCGTAGCCCATGGCATTTCCAATAGCAATGGCCGGTTCTCCAACCTTCAGGCTCTCCGAGTCTCCCAGGGTCGCAACCTTGATAGCGCTTAAGGTCTCCGGGGAAAGGTCGCTCATCTTCACGCTGACAACCGCCAGGTCCGTGCTGGCATCCGCGCCCTTCACCTCTGCCGGAACCGTGGTATCATCCACAAAGCACACCGTCAGCTCCGAGGTTCCCGCCACCACATGGTTGTTGGTGGCAATATACAGCTCATCCTCTGTCTGGGCCACGATAATGCCGGATCCTGCTCCCGGCGTCTCCTGGCTCATGGGCCCCCAGAAGGTATTGTACTGCTGTACGGTGAGGCTGGTAATGGATACAATGGCAGGCATAACGTCCTCCACTACCTGGGATACGTCACTGGCCACGGTGGAAACATTCTTGCTGGTGGTAGTCATCTTCCCGCTGTCGCCGGCTGCCCCTGCCGTATCGGTATTGTGTATGGCCGTATTCTGCTGCTTTTCACTGGAAGCCTTCTGGAATACATAGCCGGTCCCGTAAAATACCGTTCCGCTCACCAGACCGAAAACCAGGGCCAGAGCCGCGCACTTGGCCAGCATGGCCGGAAACTTCTTCGGCTTCTTCTCCTTCTTTGGCGCTTCGTACTTCGGTTCCTCATAGGGGGTATAGTAGTAATTGTTATCCATAATACAGGACTCCTTTCTCTATGGCAAATTCTCTTTCTGTTCCTTTTATGAGTATGAGTTTACCCTGTAATTGTGTAGAAATTGTGATAACTCTATTACATTTTTGTGTTATGCTCTTCCAGGAAAATTTTCCGTGTTGCAAAATTCCAGATCATGACAACCACGGTAGCCAGAAGCTTCGAAACCATATAGTGGACGCCGCCCATTTCCACCAGCAGCCACAAGATCAACTGGTTTAATCCCATTCCCAGCAGGCATAGCACCGTAAAAATCAAAAATTCCCGAAGCCGGCTCTGGTCCTGCCGGCCTCGGAATACAAATTTCATACTGGCAAAATAATTGAAGATCAGGGAGATGGCATAGGACAGGGTGGAGGAGAGCAGATAGAAAATACCAAACGCCTCCGTAAACAGTACCATCAGCCCGTAGTCCAGCGCCGTTGACACAACGCCCACAATTCCAAATTTCATCAATTGTTTGACCAATTTAATCAATTTCTTCATCTGTCTGCGTGCGCTCCGCTCTATTCCACAGTCACAGACTTTGCCAGATTCCTGGGCTTATCCACGTCGCAGCCTCTGCCCACCGATACATAGTAGCTGAACAACTGCAGCGGAATGATCGCCAGGGAATTGGTAAAATAACGGTTGGTCTGGGGAATGTAGATCACATAATCCGCCGCCTTCTCAATCTCGGTGTTCCCCGTATTGGTCACCGCCATCACAAAGGCGCCCCGGGTGCGGACCTCCACGATGTTGCTGATGGTCTTTTTATACAAATCTTCCTGGGTAGCCACCGCCGCCACCAATGTTCCTTCCTCGATCAGGGAAATGGTCCCGTGCTTCAGTTCCCCGGCCGCATAGGCCTCGGAATGGATATAGGAAATCTCCTTCAGCTTCAGGGACCCCTCCAGGGAAATGGCATAATCAATGCCACGGCCGATGAAAAACACATCCTTGGCCGCGATATAACGGTTGGCAAAGCGCTGGATGCGCTCCTTGCTGCCCAGAAGCAACTCGATCTGCTCCGGCAGCTTTTTCAGATCCCCGATCATTCCCGCGCATTCTCGCTCCGTGACGGTTCCGCGCACCTGGGCGAACTTCAGTGCCAGAAGATACTGGGCAATGAGCTGCGCACTGTAAGCCTTGGTGGTTGCAACGGCAATCTCCGGCCCGGCCCAGGTGTACATTACCTTGTCGGCCTCCCGGGCAATGGAGCTGCCCACCACGTTGACAATCCCAAGGGTCTTTACGCCCCTGCTTCTTGCTTCCCTTAAGGCCGCCAGCGAATCTGCCGTCTCCCCGGACTGGCTGATGATAATAACCAGCGCCCCCTCCTCCAGGATGGGATTGCGATAGCGGAATTCTGAAGCCAGATCCACTTCCACCGGAATCCGCGCCAGACCTTCGAACACATATTTGGCTGTGACGCGGGTATGATAAGCGGAGCCGCAGGCCACGATATGAATCTTGCGAATCCCACGAATCTCATCATCGGTCATTCCCAATTCTTCAATCACGATCCGTCCGTCCTTCAGACGGGGACTTAAGGTATCCCGCACGGTCTTCGGCTGCTCATACATTTCCTTCTGCATAAAATGCTCGTAGCCGCCCTTCTCAGCCGCATTGATATCCCACTCAATGGTGGTGGACTCCTTGGTAATGGGTTCGCCGTCCACATTCCGGAAGGAAATGTCATCCCTGCTTAAAACCGCAATTTCTTCATTCTGGATGAAATAGACCTCCCGGGTATACTTCAGCACCGCCGGCACATCGGATGCTATCAGGCTGCCCTCCGCCGCCTTCCCCACAATCAGCGGGCTGTCCTTACGGACCGCGTACAATACATCCGCATGGTCCTTAAAAATAATGCCCAGGGCATAAGATCCCTCCAGCCGCAGCATCAGCTTGGTGATGGTCTCGATGGGATCTCCTTTGTAATAGTAGTCCAGAAGATGGGCGATGACCTCTGTATCCGTATCCGACTGGAACACATAGCCCTTTTCCAGAAGACGCTTTTTCACCTTCAGATAATTCTCAATAATGCCGTTGTGCACCACCGCGATTGTCTCGGTACTGTTGTAATGGGGATGCGCATTGGCGTCCGTAGGCGCGCCATGGGTCGCCCAGCGGGTATGGCCGATCCCTAAGGTTCCCGGCATGGTAACGCCGTCATGGGTGAGCTCATTTAAAACCTTCAGCCGCCCGGTGGCCTTCTTTACCTGGATATCCGTCCCGTCATACACGGCAATCCCCGCCGAGTCATAGCCCCGGTACTCCAGCTTGGACAGGCCGTCCAGCAAAATGGGGGCCGCCTGGGCCTCTCCGATATATCCCACAATTCCGCACATACGTTCTCCTCCTCTGACCTTGAAAAACTATTTCTGCTATCAGTATATTCCTGTTCCTCTTAATCATGATATCCGATCATATTCTATGGGGCATCCGATGCGGTCATCCCTGTCAGATCAATAATATCCCGGCTATTGGCTTTTACGTTGGCAGACGCCTCATAATCCGTTTCCCCGAAAAAGAACTCATGAAGCTGTTCCACATTGCTCTCCAGATCCAGGGGCACTACGCAGTCGCCCACCTTGGAGGAAATATCCATGGTGCCCTTATCAAAGGGGAAGCCGGTGGTCTCACCCATGCTATAGGAAAATACGTCCTTCGCCAGCAGCAGGATATCGGTCTGGGTCATACTGGTCTCCACCAGCGGGAAAACCGTATCCACCAGTTCATTGATGGTTCCCAGATCGGAATCCAAGGCTTTCTCCACCATCTTGGTAATCACAAGACGCTGACGCTCGGTACGTTTGAAGTCGTCCCCGGCCGTATAGCGGATCCGGGCGTAGGCCGTGGCCTGCACGCCGTCCAACGTCTGATAGCCGGCAGATACATAGCTTGACCGCTTTCCCGTCACTTCCATGATCTCGCCGATGTAATCCTGGTATTTGGACTGGCCGTTCATCAATCTCGCCTCCTCCGAGGTAAGCTCGATCTCCACGCCGCCTAAGATATCCACTGCCTCTGCCACAGCCCTGAAATCCACCGCCACATAATCCGTGATATCCAGGTCCAGATTGGTATTCAGCATATTGATGGCCTGCTCCGCCCCGCCATACGCAAAGGCGGCGTTTGCCTTGCGGTACTTGTCGTCGCCAATGTCCAGAAGCGTATCACGGTATACCGAAACCAGCTTCACTTCCTTGGTCTGGTTATTAATACTGGCCACCATGATCACATCACTGTTACCGGAGCTGTAATACCCGTTGGAACGGTTGTCCAGCCCGAAAATGGCAATGTTGGTATAGCTCTCCAATACCTCGTCGGTGGTCTCCGGCAGGTCGTTCATCTTAATATCGGTCCTGTGAATGACATTTCCGGTATCCAGCTTTGCCATCTTCTGATATACAAATAAAATACCAAGCACAATCAGAAGTACCAGAATCTCAACCGCAACGATAATGATTTTACGTCTGGCCCTCTGTTTTTTTGTGGCCCGCTTCTTTTTCTTCGCCATAGTCCATTCCCTTTCGTTACTAAAATGATAAAATCCTGCTTGTATCATATAATACTTTTTTTATATAATTCCATTGATTTTCTTAAGATTTCATAAATTTATCCTGCAAATGCAGAAAAACCCTAATCACATATTATTTAAATATAAACGAAATAGAAAAAAGTGTCAATATTTTCACTCGAAAATGTTGTCTGAAAATTCTATTTTTTTCGATATCTCATCAGACATTTCAACAGAATCATCCGGTTACGTATCATTTTTCCCAGGGAATTTCGTGAAAAATCAGAGGCATTGCCTTCATGTCTGCGATACAGGAGCAATTTTTCTTCCAGAAAACAACTGTCCTTGTAATACAGGTCGTTCATTAGCCCCAGCCACTGGTCATGCATCTGGATCTCTTCCGGTATAGGCAGCGCCTTCTCCAGTAATTCACGGGAAAAAGCCATGCAGCAGCCAATGTAGGAATTTTTTACAATATTCCAAAAAGCCCCGGGACGGCATCCCCGGAAAGCAAAAAAAGAGGATTCCAGTACCTGCTGCAAATCCTCGTTACAGACCTGGTTGTCATGCACCACCAGGTGGACTCTGCCCTCCTCGAAGCACCGCTGCACCCGCGCGGCCTTATTGGGCTTCCACACATCATCCTGGTCCGACAGATAGATATACTTCCCGCGGCATTTGCCCAGCACCGCGTTTACATTGGCGATGATCCCCCTCCCAGGCCCATGAAACACACGGATCCTTTGGTCTCTTGCCGCATACGCCTCCAGAAGCTCCCAGGTGCGGTCAGAAGATCCGTCGTCGGAAACCACGATCTCATCCCGGGGCGACAGGTTTTCCAGGATCGAGTCCATCTGCTGCCGTAAATATTTTTCGCCATTAAAAGTAATCATAGCCACAGAAATCCGGATCTCATCCTTCATTTTCCTGCCCTCCTGTCCGTCCCTCCAAAAAAAGCGCTTCGTACTGCCCAATGATCTTCTGCCAGCTATAATGCTCCTGCATCCGCGCTCTGGCCCGGATCCCGTAAGCCTCCCGTTCTTCCCCGGACATCTGATCTGCCCGCTCCAGCAGCGACGCCAGGCTGCCCCTCTCCTTGGTCCAGTAGAGGGCCGCCTCACCGCCCACCTCCCGGTTAAAGCCCACATCCAGCAGAAGGTTCAGATCCGTGGCGGCAAGGGCCTCCAGCAGCGACGGATTCGTCCCTCCCACCTCATGCCCATGCAGATAGCCATAGGCGCTCTGGCGGATCTGTGTCAGAAGCTCCTCATCATAAACGGTTCCGGCAAAGCAGACCCTGGAATCCTCCGCAAACCCGGTGGCGCGCCGAAGCTGCTGGTAAAATCCATTCTGCTCCACATTCGTGATCAAAACCAGCCGTCTCCTGGTATGGCTTTCCAGAAATTCCCGGATCATCGTCTCATAATTGTTCTCCGGCACAAAACGCCCCACCACCAGGTAATATTCTCCTTCTGTAATCCCGTTTTGCAAAAGCCATTCCCGTATCTTCTGCTTTGCTTCGCGGCCCTGTGTCCCCACATTGGTTCCATAGGCAAGAAACACGGTTTGTGGTTTATAGCATTTGTATTCTTTCTGTATATAATACTGGATATTTTTTGAATCACAGATTAATAGATCCGCGTGCTTTACCATTCCCTTTTCCGAATATTTCCAGTATCTGCGGATCAGGCGGTTCCATTTTGCCCGCAGCCATTCATGTCCGTCCGGATTAACATACAGTACGCCGCCCAGCTTCTTCAGTTTTCTTTTGGGCAGACGGATAAAAGGACCGATGCGGCAGGCCAGCACATAAATCACGGGATCCTTTACCTTCCGCCTGCGGATATCCTTAAGGCACCAGCGAAGGGCCGCCAGATCATACCAGACCGCCTTCGCCGGGCCGATGGGCGGTACTTTCAAATGAAAACAGTCCGCCCCGTAATACTCCTTCTGGCCGCTTACGTTATCCATACAGGCAACGTGATAGCGGATCCGGCTGCTTTGCCGTTCCCTCACCAAATGCTCCACAAAGGTTTCAAATCCGCCGTACCCTGCCGGAATGCCTTTACTTCCGATCACATATATCTCTCTCATAGTTCTGCCGTTCCTTATTCTGACCCTTTTCCCGATAAAACCACCGCAATGGTCTTAAACAATATTTTAAGATCCAGACCCAGCGTCCAGTTGCTGATATAATACGTATCCAGACCCACTACCTCTTCAAAATCCTGGATCTCACTGCGGCCGCTGACCTGCCACATGCCGGTCAATCCGGGCTTAATCCCCAGGCGCGCCTTATGATGCAGCTCGTATTGCTCAAACTCATCTTCTGTGGGGGGCCTCGTCCCCACAAGGCTCATGTCCCCCTTTAAAACATTCCAGAACTGGGGCAGTTCATCGATGGAAAACTTCCGCATCACCTTTCCGATGCCAAAAATCCTGGGATCGTCCTTCATCTTAAACATGTGGCCGTCCATCTCATTTTGCTCCATCAGTTCTTCCTTCATCTGGTCCGCATTTACCACCATAGTCCGGAACTTGTGGAATTTAAACCGCCGGCCATTCCGCCCGATTCTTGTCTGGGAGTAAAACACCGGCCCCGGCGACTGTATTTTGATCACCGGAGCAAAGATCAGAAAAGCCACGCCCGTAAAAAGCAATCCTATGGCACTGCCCACAATATCCATGGTCCGTTTGATAAAAATCTGATAATTGGAGGCAATCTTCATGCTGCTGGTCAAAACGATATACTGGCCATACTGGTTCACCATCCGGTTGGGCCGCATGCTGGAGGCATGTACCAGATAAAAATGTACCGTAACCCCCAGCTCCAAAAGCTCCTCCGCCAAAGCCTCGCTGCTCTCCCTGGTATTCCCGTTAATCAGCACCTCGTCCACCACATGGGTCCGGATATATTCCAGACAGCCATCCGCAGAGGCCACCACTGGCACCCCGCCAATCCGCTCCCCGGTGCGGTCCCGGTCCACAATAATAACACCGGTCACTTCATATTCCTTATAACGGTTACTCTGGAAATCCTCCACACAGCTCTCCGCATAACGGTTCTCCGTGATAATGACAAATTTGACAAATTTTTCACCATGGATCATTCTCTGCCGCAGAATAATCTTCCAGACACAACGGCTGAAATATACGAACACCAGCGATAAGCCCCAGAACACCAGTAAAATCTGCCTGGAAAAAATCTCGCTCTGCTTTGTCAGCCACACATAGATGATCAAAACCACGAACACAATCGTACAATGGGTGATAGCCGCCTTCAGTTCATCCCATCTGGTTCTCCGAAGAATTCCCGTGTACGGCTCTGAGAAAAAAGCGATACAGATATCCACCAGCAGCAAAAATAATACCAGTCTGCTGTAGGAGGCACGGATATTGACGTAGGCTTCCGGCTCACCACTGATTTTTACAAGATAGGATATAAAAAATGCCACTCCAAAGCATATCATGTCAAGCAGCAAAAAATCCAAATGCTTGACCCAGCTTTTTTTCTGTCTCTTATACATGGTTATTACCCTCTTAGTACAATCTGTGCCGCAGGCTCCACCAGCTTCGCGCCGTTTTGGGCGCCTGTTTTTTCCACACAGAGTTCTCTTCCCAGGCCGTCTACGCAGGCGGCCAGCGCCGCCCGCCGGGCATATCCTTCGTAGTGCATGGGCAACCCCTGAAACCGCGGCTGTCTGTGGGATTCCCTGATCCAATAACCGCAATGAGCCACTTTTCCCCTGCGGACCACCTTTCCGCAGACCCCGGATACATGGCTTCTGTGGCAGCTTCCTAACAGCCGGGCCAGGCTTCCCGGTACAAGGGATTTTACCTCCCGGCAAACAGAAATCACATACGCCGCCTGTCCTTCCGGCCAGGACCGGTCCGGCTTAGGGCCGTCGGGTTCTTCCCGCCAGAACCAGTCCGCTTCCAGGCTGTCAAGCTCCCGCTCCATCTGCCCCTTCACCCGCTCCCACTCCCGGGAGGGATCTCCCCAGGCAAGCAGGGCGATACGCTGCCCGGGCGGAAATTGATATTTGATATGGTAGGTTCCCGGCGCATGTCCTGCTTCCACACTACCACGCCAGCCCCTTCTTGTCAATGCCGCCTCCAAAAGCTGCTTTCCCGCATCCCTCGCATATCCCTTGCTGTCGGCATTCCCGGCCGTAGAGCCACCATGCGCCCTCCAATGATAAAGAATCTTCGGCACATGGATAATCCGCTCCGCCGCTTCGGTGCATCGCAGCACCAGGTCATAATCCTGGGCCCCGTCGTAAGCGCTGTCCTCCCCGCCCACCCGGTCCAGAAGCGCTCTGGAAACCATCAGAAGATGGCAAATATAATTGTACCCGAACAACAGTTCCTCATTGTAGTCCAATTTGAAATGTGGTTCAAAATATTTCGTGGTATCTGCGTTTACCTTGTCTTCGTCGGAGTAGAATAATTCCCCGCCTGTCTCAAGGGCTGCTTGGGCCATCTCATACAACGCATCGGGCGCCAGCAGATCATCATGGTCCAGCAGAGCCACATATTGGCCCCTGGCCAGCGCAAAGCCCTGGTTCGTGTTGCCTGAAATACCGCGGTTTTCCTTCAATCTGTGATAGGTAATCCGACTTTCCTGCCCGTAAGCCTTCTGCAGCAGTGTCTGAACCTGTTCCGTACGGCTGCCGTCCACAATACAAAGCTCCCAGTTGGGATAGGTCTGTGCCTGCACCGAGTCCACCAGTTCTCTCACATACCGCTCCGGCGTCTCAAAGGCCGGCACTACAATGCTGATGAGCGGCTGCTCCTTCCAGCTTTGGCACGCCTCGCTCTGCTTAAGAAGCTCCTGCCTGCCCGGCCAGAAGGTCTCTTTTTTTGTATCGTAATCGCGGTATGGCATGGACATTTTTTCCCGTATCCGGTAATAGATTTCCCCTATGGTATATCGCTTGAAAATGCCATAAATGCGCGCTGCTGCTCCCATTTTGCTTCTCCTGTTTATTGTTTGTGACGGTTTCGTGTCCGAAGCTTATAACCGCTTCGCAGGGACAAATTCCGGTTGTAGTAAGGATCGTCGGACAGCAGCGTTCCCCACTTCTCTTTCATATAATCCACCTCGCCCTGAAACCGACGGATCTTCTCCGGCGTATCCTCCGCCCCACGTGATTTTGACTCGTAATGATACGCTTCCACATGAGGATCATAAACCACCAGATATCCGGCCTTTCGCACTTTCAGGCAAAAATCGACGTCATTAAACGCCACCGCCAGTTCTTCCTCCAATCCTCCCACTTCTTCATAAATACTCCGTTGCACCATAAGGCATGCCGCGGTCACCGCACTGTAATTTAACTGCAGAGCTGCTTTGTGGAGATATCCGTCCCTGCTTCGATGCATTCCCACAAATACACTGCCCGCCACGCCTCCGCTCATAATTCCCTCGCCCATTCCCAGCACAATCCCCGCATGCTGGATCGTATCATCCGGATAATAAAGCCTTGCACCTGCAATTCCCACCTCAGGCCGCTGGCAGTTGCCAAGCATCTGTTCCAGCCAGTCCGGGCTTATGATCTCAATATCATTATTCAAAAGTACCAGATAATCTCCCCTGGCATGGGAAACGCCGAAATTGTTAATGGCAGAGTAATTAAAATTCCCGCTCCATGTTATCACGCTTACGGGATAACGTCTTTTTTCCAAAGTCTCGTAGTATTCGAAGGTTTTTGAATCAACACTATTGTTCTCTATGATTATAATTTCCACATATGGATACGTGGAACGTTCGATGGATTGGATGCAGGCATCCAGAAGCTCAGACTGGTCTTTATTGGGAATCAAAATCGATACCAGCGGCTGGCCCTGCACCGGATATCTCACATCATAAAACCCCAATTCCTCTCCCTGGCGCATGGACACAATCCCTTCCACCCCTTGCCGCCGTAGATGTGCCTCAATCGCACGCCGCCCCGCTTCAAACGCATAAAGCTTGCTCTTTGGATTTTCCGAAGTAGATGCTTCATGGGTTCTCCAATGATAAAGAATCTGGGGAATATGGCAGATTTTTCTGGCATTTTCCGTGCATCGGAGTATGAAATCGTAGTCCTGTGCACCCTCGTATTCTGTTAAAAAACCTCCTGTGTTTTCTAGCAATGCCTTCCGAAAAACAAAAAAATGCATAATGTAATTGTTGGAACGAAGGAGGTCGGGGCTGAAGTCTGGTTTGAATCCTGGGTCTGTATACGTTCCTCCGCTGGACAAGCGATCTTCATCCGTATAAATGATATCTGTCAATGAATTCCGGCAGATCATCTTTGCTGTCTCATACAGCGCATGCTCCTCCAGCAAATCTCCCGCATCCAGCAGACCGATCCAGGCCCCTTCCGCCAGGTGCAGCGCAGCATTTGCATTTTCCACCATACTGGTGTTCTTCTCTGTTTTGCAATATCGGATATTGCAGCCACACCGTTGGCATTCCTCCACCAGCTTTTGTATCCCTTCATCCCCGCTTCCGTCTGCAATGCACATTTGCCAGTTTGTATACGTCTGCTTTTGCACAGATTCAACCATTTTCCGAACAAATACTTCCGGCATATGACGCACAGACACCGCAAGACTGATCAGTGGCCGTTCTTTCCAGGCCAATTGCTCTCTCCGTTGCCTCTCCAATTCTTCGCTGGCAGGAATATGATTCCGTCTCCATTTTTCGTATGGAATCTCTTTTTTCCGGAAATGCTCCTTCAGACGGCAGCCAAACTCCTTCACTCCATATTCTCCAAGCAGTCTCCATGCTTTTTTTATTTTTCCCAGCAAGCCTTTCATTTATAAGCCTCCCGTCACTCCCCATCCTCTCCACGCTCAATACTCCGGATGATATATGGAGGCGGGGTATTGTTCAGATTAATATTCATGCGGCCAATATACTCTCCCATCAGTCCCAGCATCATCAAAATTACGCCGCCAAGAAGTAGCACCGTCACCATCAGGGAGCTCCACCCCTCCACCGGTTCCCCCCAGATCATCTGCCGGATGATAATAAGCAGCCCATAAACGAATCCCGCCAACGCCACCAGGGTTCCCACAAAGGAGGAAAAGCGCAGCGGCTTCACCGAAAAAGCAATAAAACCATTCATCCAGACCTTAAGACATTTCCGCAAGGTGAAATTCGACTTTCCCTCCTCCCGGGCACGATGCTCAATATAAACATTCGTAATCCGATGGGTCGTGCGCAGGATCAACCCCCAGATATAGGGAAACGAATTGCGGTCCTGCTTCATCTCGTCCACCACAAAACGATTCATGGCGAAATAACTGCACAACCGCAGATTCTTCGGCTTATCCAAAAGAATACATGCCATCCAGTCATTGACCCGGCTGCCCAGGTTCTTGATCCAGCTATGCTTTTTCTGGTGATAACGGCCAAAAACCACATCCCAGCCTTCCTCCAGCTTGTCCAAAAGCTTCCAGGCCTCGGCGGCCGGATTCTGTCCGTCATCATCCAAAGACACCACATAATCGCCGGTAGAAACAGAGTAGCCTGCCAGCAACGCGCTGTCCTGTCCAAAATTCCTGGAAAGGTCAACGGCCGTCACCCGTTCATTTTCCCTGGCCAGCCTTGTGACCGCCCCCAGCGTATCATCCTTCGGGGACGCATCATTGACCAGAATAATCTCATATTCATATCGCTGATTGCTGCCAAAAGCCTGCCCGATCTCCGCAACCACATGGCCAATCGTATGCTCCGAATTATAGCACGGAATCACAAATGATATCTTCTTCATAGAAACAATTTCCTTCATAGCCCTTTCACTTCTATCGGCTTAGCGATAAAACTCTCTGATTTTCTCGCAAACATACAATACGTTTTCTTTCGTAACATTGTTATGCATCGGCAGGCGCAGCAAACGCTCACTCTCCCTGGTGGTATATCGGTCCTCCCCGTGGAATACGCCATACTTTTTCCCGGCGGCAACGGTATGGAGCGGAATATAGTGAAAAACTGCACCAACCTTGCGCTCCTTCAAATAAGAAATCAACTCGCTGCGCTGTCCGATATCCGCCGTCTTGATATAGAACATATGTGCGTTGTGTTCACAATCCCGAGGCACAAAGGGAAGCTGGATCTTCCCTTCCTCCGCCAGAGCCTGCAACTCTCTGGCATAAATCTTCCACAGCTCCAAACGTCTGTCATTGATCTCATCCGCCAGCTCCAACTGCGCCCACAGATAAGCCGCATTCAGATCGCTGGGCAGATAGGAGGAGCCAAATTCCACCCAGGTATACTTATCCACCTCGCCCCGCCAGAATTTACTGCGGTCCGTTCCCTTTTCCCGGATAATCTCAGCCCGCTCCCGGTTGGCAATAGCACGGATCAACAGTGCTCCGCCCTCACCCATGGAATAATTCTTTGTCTCATGAAAGGAAAAGCACCCATAATCGCCGATACTCCCCAGAGGTATCCCCTTATAACGGCTCATTACCGCCTGGGCCGCATCCTCCACCACCGCCAAGCTATACTTTTTAGCCAGTCCCATTATCGTATCCATCTCACATGCCACCCCGGCATAATGCATCACACAGATCGCCCTGGTCCGCTCTGTAATGGCGTCCTCAATAAGCGTTTCATCCATGTTCATCGTATCCGGACGGATATCCACAAAAACAACCCTGGCCCCCCGCATCACAAAAGCGTCTGCCGTAGATGCAAAGGTATAAGAAGGCATAATCACCTCATCCCCCGGCCGGATCTCCAGAAGCAGTGCGGCCATTTCCAGGGCATGGGTACAGGAGGTTGTCAGCAGCACCTTGGGCGACTGCATCCGTTCTTCCATCCAGGCATGGCACTTTTTTGTAAAATATCCGTCTCCACAGATATGCGCCTGCTCCACCGTCTGGCGCATGTACTCAAATTCTTTTCCCGTGAAAGGCGGTTCGTTAAAATGGATCATTTCTCGCACTTCTTTCCAGCCTGATGGATATACAGCCAGCTCTTAGAATAATCATTCCGCTGCTGCTCGTCCATCTCCGTAAATTTTTCAAAGGTCAGCTTTGCGCGTTCCATCGGAAGTTCCCCGCACCTGCTGCAGTTTACCTCCTTTTTGCGGGACGCCGCCGTCATCCGCCCACACCCCGGGCATATAAATATCTTCATCATAGGACTTTCATTCACTTTCTATATACTTATCAAATATACATTGTACCATTATCTTATGTTTTTGGCAAATATTCCGAAAAAACTAATCAGAGCCGCCGCGATCCAAAGTAGCACCAGCGCCCATCCGCCCCACCGTTTTATGGGCGTTCGCACAGCCAGCGCCCGCAGGCCCGCCACCTCAAAATACATCAGCGGAATCAGCATAGGCATGCAATATCTCCCCTGGGGCTGGTAATCCACATAATAGGAATGCACCAGGCTTAAAAGCACCGGAACCACGATCCCTGTCAGCAAAGCCAGATAAAGCAGCCCCCGGCCTTTCCACTGCTCCCTCTCTTTTATCAGATGCCAGAATACGCCAAAAATTCCCGTCACCAGAATCATACCATAAAAAGCATACATCCATGTATATAAATGCATCGACATATAACCAAAATTTCCGACAAAGCTTCCAACCGTAGATACCAGCCAGCCATCCTGGAACATCATCTGAAGCATGCTTCTTCCCGCAGCCGACGGAACCAGGCGGTTGGAGGGCTTCTGCGCCTCTGCCGCGTACAATTGCCCGTAAGCTTCGCTGGTAGCAAGCCCCAGAAAATCCCCGTCATACAAAATAGCGCTGCGCACAAACCACCAGCCGATTCCTGTCAGGACAATCACCGCCAGAACGGCGGCTTTTCCCACATAACGCCCCCCATCCGCGCCCCGGCAAAACGCCTGGACCGTACAGCCCAGAAACAACAACATACTTGCCAGAATTATACCATAGGCATTATAGTAAGACAACGCACAAAAAATGATTCCCACCGCCAGTTGGATGCAGCTACTCCATTTCCAGCCGCTTTCAACGCCAAAAATCCATGCATCCACAATCATTGCGGTGGCAAGCAGCGCCAGGCAGTCATTGTTCATATAGGAAAACAGATATAACACCTGCGGCAGGAAAACGACACCCACCGCATACAGCCATCGGTACTGCCCCTCCTTCCAGACACGTTTCCCAATGCGCAGGCAGAACCATAATGTCCCCATCCCACAGAAAACGCTGGTCATACGAGCCGCCATCACCAGTACCAGAAACTCCTTCGAAAATACAGAAGCAGCCATCATAAAAAACGCAGATATCATCTGCGGCAGAATGGGAAAAAAGGCATAGGAATATCCCCATACCTCATTTCTTATTTCCGGGTCCCCTCCCTCCGGCAGCGCATGATGCTCATAAATATAATGACACACATCATAGCGCATCGCCTCATCCGGAGCAGAATTAAAGGGCTGGACCAGCGCCCAGTATAATAAAAATATTCCCGTCATGCATACGAACAACAGTTCTGTACCACGTCTATTCCATCCGTTTCCCTTCGCAACCATAAACGATATCACACTCTATTCCTTCCGCACAATCTTCTGGCAATGATACCCAATCGGCCCCTGCTTCTCCACATATCCCTCCCCGCTGTTATCCGTAAAGCCCGGACGCACAATGGACCCTGGCATGTTCCCATAATAAACATCCAGAATTCCCTGCAGGATCAACTGGAAGCCCACCGATTCATGCCCGTTTCCAAAGTCAAAGCCCAGATAGCAGGTTTCCTTGTCCGGCTTTGGCCGCTCCTTGTAGAGGCCCCACTGGGACAAAGCCCCCACAAAATCCACCATTGCGTCATAAAAAAGGGGCTTCTGCTGCTGATAAAATTCCTGCAGCTTTTTATAGGCGGCCTCCCGCTTCTTTGCCGGGGACATGGGGCGCTTCCGCCCCTCCGCAAAAGCATCCTCCATAGTAATCAACGCCGTAAAAGGGCTCCTGGCCGGCTTTTGTTTCCTTTTTGCCGGATCAGCGGCATCCGTCTCTTCCCCGCGGGTATGGGGACAAAGCGCCGACGCTTTGGCCAGCATCTGGCATTCATGGATGAGATCACTCCGGCGCAGATGCTTTTTCACCGAAAGAATCCCCGCAACGCCCTCCGGCGGCAGGATCACGCTGTCGCCAAAACGCTGGTAAACCGGAAAATGAGCCGTATCCGCCACCAGGATATCCAGTTGGCCCGAAGCCTCATGCTCATCCTTACACCGGCAGCGGTCATTGTTCCCGCATTTTACAGCAGGGCGCAGAATAAAACCGGTCAGCACCTCCAGATCCCGGGGCAGATACCGTTTCAGATACTCCTTCAGCAGGTATTCCACATATCTGCCATCCTCTCCCGGATGGGCCGCCCCCGCCCGTCCCTGGGCCGGTATGAGGGTTTGAAACTGATTATACGTATCCAGCAGGGCTTCCATCTCCCTGGACCAATAAAGCTTAAGCCTGTCGTCTGCCATCGGTATCGCAATCTCCCATCTCTTTTGCCAGAAAATCCATTATCATCTCCAGCTTCCGGATCTTACCGGAAAGCTGCCGTCCAAAGCCGGTACCCCCATGATCCATCCGGGCAATCTGGATCAGATAAGAACGGTACCCCGCCAGGAACTGATTGAACGCCCCAAGGCTGCCAAAGGAAATCCCCTGTCCATCGGCCCGCCTAAGCTTCCTCCCATTGATTTCCCTAAGAACCTCCTGGGCCTTTACACCCTGTTTCACAAAAAAGGGCGTACTTCCTGCCATCCCGTCCCTGCGGCCGTCAAAGCAATAGATGATCTCATTTAAAGTGCGAAGCTTTTTGCGGGACAGGTGGATATCCTCCCCCACCACATAACCGGAAAGAGAAATCTCATTCGCCTGGTAAATGGTCTTGCTCTCATTACAGGCAAAACCATTTTCCCACAAAATCCGGCCGATCATAGCCTTAAACCCTTTATTCTGCCGGAAATCAAAGGTATCAGAGGAAAACAACATGTCATCCGCATATCGCGTATAATGAATCTGCCGGATCCGCTCCTTATAATAGGCCCGGCAGTACTTGCGGATCCGCTGGTCGATACGTCTGAAAATCAGGTTCGAAATCACCGGCGAGGTGATAAACCCCTGGGGAATCCGCTGGTCTACGGTGCACAGCGCAACAATTTCCCTACGGATATCCATGGCATCCTCGCCCTTCTTCTCCTCCACATATTCTTCCAGAAACGTGTGAAAGCTTTCCACCGGAATGGAGTCAAAAAAGCTTTGAATATCCAGACGCAGGAAATAACGGCTGCCGGCATGCTCCTCCAGGAAATCTACATAAGAGGAACCCTTGCGAAATCCACAGGCCGCCGGGGACACCGGCAGGCGACTCAGGAAATTGCGGTGCAGATTCCGTTGAAGCTTCACAAGCTTCCCCTGTCCATCCATGGACACGATGATCCTGGTTCCGTTTTTCTTCGGAATCTGCGTTGCCGGGCAGAAAAAGGCCTCCTGCTTCGCTATCGACAATTCCTCTCTGGTACATTCTAATATTTTATCCAGAAAATACTCCTCCGCGTATATCTTCATAGCTTCCTCTTTATTATATCGTAATTAAATTTTCCTACAAGTCCCCTGACAGGGATTTTATAAAAATGGACGGGCACTTTCTCAAAAATTCGTCCGTTATAATTCGCGCGCAGTCCAATCGATCCCGTCCGCAGGCAGTAATTCCATCGATCAGCGCTGTCACACACCCCGGCTTTTCGCTTTCGCCATCGGGGCTCTGTTTTTTTCCGGCAAAAACAGGATTGCTGCCCGTCCATAATTATCTGATTGTATCCTGGTACGCCTGCTGCACCGCCCGTTGGAACTGATACAATTCCGGGAAATCGCGCATCACGCGCTCCCTAAGAAGCCTGCGCACCTCTTCCTCCTCACAGAGCTGTGCAAATTTGCGCAGCGTCAGCTTTTCCTTTGGCACATCCGCCGCCTGACTAAAATAAAACTGCAAAAAGCCGCTGACCCAGGCCGTCTTCCCCACCGTTTGCTCTCGCAGCGCCTTCTTAAGCTGGGGATACATCCGGGGATTTTTCTTCATGATCGTAGTTCCCTTTAAGAGCAGATCGCTTTTCCCATGGAACAGAAGCCGCAGAAAATTCACCTGATCCTTCCTATTATACAGCGTCTGGTAGGCTTCCTCAAGCTGCTTCCATTTTCCGGTTTCATCCAGGTATCCAAGGATTATCTTCTGGCTGCCTCCATTGATCAGCACACCCTCAATGGTAGTTTCCACCGGAAAAATGTGATACAGGGCATAATACTCCCTAATCGCCCCAATCATTTCCCAGTAATTCCGGTCGGTTGTGGCGTAAAAAGGAAGACGCTTGTCAAAATAGCACTTCTCACACATGGCATGGATCCGACGGCGGTATCTTATCGCCTCACTGTGCTTCCTGCCGTAAGTATAACGCTCCTGCTCCTCCACAAAACGGTATTCCCTGCGCCAGTCCATCCGGCTTTTTTCAAAATTCCACTGCAGAATCTTATCCATATCCAACAGCGCCAGCATCGGCACCTGATAGTGGCGGGTATTGGTATCCACAATACGGTAAATCACCTTATCGCTCATTCCTTTGATAATCTCCGCCTGCTTCAAAACAGGAAACAACAGGCGCAGATAAGGATTCTGCAATAGCTCCAGCTCCGTCTCCCCCTCCACCAGAATCAGAATTTTCGCAAAAAAAGCATTGGCATGATGCTCTGTCAGAAAATATTTTTCCCGGCGTTCCTGCTCCGAAAACAGCCGCAGACGGCAGAGATTGGAATACTCCCCCCGCTTATACACCTGGTAGATCAGACAGTTGCTCTGCTCCTTCACAAAAATATTCCGCACCAGCCTGGGGGAATGGGTAGCCGCCAGAATCGTAAGCTCCTTCGCCCCCTCCAGCAGAACGTCCGACAATTCGTCGATCATATGGAAATGCAGTGAAATCTCCGGCTCGTCCATCAAAAGCACCGGTTCCTTCATCTTAAACTGCCCCATGGCCCCCAAAAGGGAAACAAGGAGCGCAATATAATTATAGCTGTTGGTGCCGTTGGACAAGCTGTCCAGTTCATGGCCCTGGCAGGCAAAATCCGCCCCGCCATAGTAAGCCTTGGCCACATGGGCCGCCCACTCCCGGACGGAATATTTATTCAGATCCACCGAAAGACGCTCCAGCATCTCATCCACATGGGCCAGACGCCTGCCCAGATCCCCTTCCGTCGCCCGGATCTGGTCTGCGATCCGCTGCTGCAGCTCCTCCCCGGTCTCCGAATCCGGCTTGATCAGGTCGCCGATATCCGTCCACAAATCCTCCCAGTCCACCAGATTGATCTCCCTGGCATCCACATGGTAGAGAGGATACAGATGATACAAAAGCTTCCTGGTCTGGATATCATGACTCCAGGTGATCCGGCCACCCTTTACCTGCCGCATCGTCAGGGATACGGCCTCATCCTCCGCCACCGTTTCCATCATTTTATAGTAGGGCAGATAACGGTCCCTCTGCATCTGACGGTTCCTGCGGCTGCGCACCAGAAGCTTGTGCATATCATAGGTCAGCGTAATCTCCATCTGGTCATTGAGGGGATTATTCGTATCAAATACCTGATAGGAGGGCTTCTGGGAAATCATATTCTCATAAAAATACCCCAGAGCCGACAACACATTCGTCTTGCCACTTCCATTTTCCCCCAGAAAAAGGTTCATTTCCCGCAGTTCCACGGAAAAATCCTGTATGGACTTGTAGTTTCTGATCCGGATACTTACCAGGGACATGGCCGGCTCCTTTCTCTTTGGTGCTGGTTGTATTATATGACATTTTCTGGAAAGAGCCAAGGGGTTTGCCCGGATTTTAACATTTTAATAAGAATATTTTTACAAAATTTCAGTCATACTACTTCCATGGTATCGAAAAGATTCCCAAAATTACAAAAAAGAGGTAAAAATCATGATCTTAACAGAAAAAGAAACGACAATCATCAAGGATTTGCAGACCCAGGAACAGAACTGTATTGAAAAATACGGAAAGTACGCATCCCAGGCCCAGGATACGGAGTTGAAAAGCCTGTTCCAGACCTTGCAAAAAAGCGAGCAGCAGCATTACGACTCCTTAAGCCAGGTCCTCTCCGGCTCCGTTCCCTCCTGCAACTGCAACGACACCAGCGGGAAGGATTACTCCCCCAAGGCAACCTACACCGGTGCCGGGTCCGAGGAAGCGAAAAAGTCCGACTGCTTCCTGGCAACCGATTGCATCGGCACGGAAAAAATGGTTTCTTCCGAATATAACTCCGACGTGTTTGTATTCGGGGATACCAATGTGCGCAAGCTCCTGGCGGATATCCAGGTGGAGGAACAGAATCATGCGGAGATGCTGTATAAATATAAGGTGGCTAATGGGATGGCTTAAGGGAGCAGCTAATAATTTTTTACTGAAAAATCTCATTTAATTCAAGAACGGTGGGAAAGCGGGGATGCAGTTACACTGTTTACCCGCCCCCGCCATTTCCATATACTGTGTCAGTACTCATTTTGGACAATCCTGTTTT
>CATJBQ010000093.1 GCA_949738465.1 uncultured Lachnospiraceae bacterium | reverse complement strand
TTGTTCGGTTGGACATGCCGGCGTGTCGGAATGGCAGACGAGGCAGACTCAAAATCTGTTGTGGGCAACCACGTGCGGGTTCAAGTCCCGCTGCCGGCATTAACAAAAATCGCTGAAGCCATAGTGAAATCACGGGTTACAGCGATTTTTGTTTTATAATATTTTTGATTACCTGTTTAAAATCACAAGACAGCCAAAAATCATCGGACTTGCAAGTGGGGAATTTTTTGTTAAATTCACAAACATACCTGCGAAGGAAATATATTTTAAAACGGACGGATCATTTGAATATGACATCCATACGCCATTAGCAGATACGCCATATGGAGCAATTAGCAATTTATTGGCGCATCAACCGTTTTTATTACATCAACATCAGTTAATAATACAAAAGTACATTTTAATGTGCGAAAGATTTCTGATGGATCCATTTGTACTGATTCGATGTCACAGGGAATAAGTGTGGTCATTTTCTACGTAAAATAGCTATTTCACGGTGGTACCGTTTATTTTGAGTACCAGCATTTGTAAATTCAAAGTAGTGGTATCTGCCAGTTAAAATTGTTATTCAGATTCCAAGGCCGCCTCCAGTATATACATATAGGCATTACCTATTGTAATTCCAGTTGCTCCAAATGCAGAGTTTTTACTTATTTTATTGGATAGCAGATTATTTACCTTTGCTTCAGTATAATATCGACCATTATGAGTGTGATCAGACGTGGCCTGGCCCTGTAATGCCGTACTTGCTGCAACTAAATCCGTGTTTAGGATACAAAAGCTGTAAAAAACAGAAATATCAAGGACGCAAAAAAATTCTTGCGTCCTCTCCCTGAATATGCTATATTAGACATAGAAAAGGAGCAACCGCCCACAAAGTGGTTTACCTCCCAGAATGACTAAAGCCTACCTGTCTCGGCAAAGTACAAGGTAGGCTTATTTATTTTCGCTTGTTTTTCCTATTTATATAGGCAAGCAATGCAATGAGGAACGTTCCGAAACGAATTAACAATGTTAAAACCCCGTATGTACTCATATGCACCACCTCCCTTCTTTTTTTAAAGTACGGGAGGCTACCACCTTGTAACACGGTTGTCCTTACTGACAAAATAGCATATTTTCTCCCTTCGGGCAATATTCATTTTCCAAATCGAATTATATAGCAATGAATTAAAAAAGACTTGATTTTCTCCAACAGACCATGTATAATATTCATAAAAGCTAATCGTTTAGCTTTTGCCAGACACCAGAAAGGATCAGAGATTCCATGGCAGCTACCATCAAGGATATTGCACGGGCGACAGGCTTGTCTGTCGCTACGGTATCAAAATTTCTAAACGGCGGCACGGTCCGCGAACAGAACCGGGAATTGCTGCAGAAGGCGGTCCGGGAGCTGGACTATCATATCAACGAGTATGCCCGGGCCTTGAAGACCAACCGGAGCCGGACGGTGGGGTTTCTGGTACCGAAGTTCGGGGACGTGTTCGCGTCGGAGCTGGCCTCTGAGGCGGTGACGAAGCTGAAGGAGCAGCAGTATTCCCTCTTTGTATGTGAGAGCCACAACAGCATGGAGGGGGAGCGGGAGGCCATCGATTTTCTGGCTTCCAAGCAGGTGGACGGTATTATGGCTACCCTGATCGGCACCGATGGCTGGTATTACAAGCGGATTTTCGACCGGTACGGGATTCCTGTAGTGCTGTTTGACCGCAAGCTTGACTTTGACGTCTGCGACACGGTGGTGATCGACAATGCCGGGGCCGCCTACCAGGCGGTGAACCGTCTGATCGATGCGGGCCATCGGGATATCGCAGTGATCCGCGGACATCAGGGGCATTATACGGCAGACCAGCGTTACGAGGGCTATGAGCGGGCCATGAAGGATGCGGGGATTCCCGTCAAGGAGGAGCTTGTGCTCGCCGTGGATTATGCCGACACCAATATGTATGACCATATCAAATGCCTGTTTACCATGAAGCAGAGGCCCACGGCGATATTTTCCGTGAACTATTTTACGACGATCAGTACCATTATGGCCTTGAATGAACTGGATATCAGCGTGCCCCAGGAGATTTCACTTTTTGGTTTTGACAACTATCATCTGTCCCAGATTGTAAAGCCCAGGCTGTGGCTGGTGGAGCAGCCCCTGGCCCGGATGGCGGAAGAAGGGACGCGGCTGCTTTTAGACCGGATCGGCAGCAAGGGACAGGAGGAAGCCACCTTCCATACCGTGAATATTCAGGCCAATATTTTACAGGGCGACTCCATCCGGCAGATTTCCGGCGCAGGAGCGTAAGGAGTAGTTCCCCGGGGTGCCGGAAGGGGTGTCCCGGGAGAACCACAGCTTCCGGAAGACACCCTGTGCCTGCAGAAGCCCTGCAAAATCCTCTCTTTATTTTAAAGAAAAAGTGAAACGATTAGCTTTTTAAAAGAAAAAGAAGGAGAAGAACAAGAATATTCATGTGGGAATCTAATAAAAGATCAGATGAATTTTGACAAAAAACTGGAGAAATGACAATAATTTCCGGGATATATTCGGGATAAATAAATGTGAATCGTTTCAGCTTGTGCAACCGGGGAGGGTATTTACCAGCCCGTAAAATACAAAGAAAAAGGAGAAAGAGGAAATGAAAAGAAAAATGGTAACACTTTTACTGGCGCTGACGATGGCGGGAAGCCTGGTGGCCTGCGGCGGAGATCCGGCCGGGGATGTGAAGGACGGGGACGCAGCGGTAAAAGTAGACGCGGGGGAAGAAAACGAGGCGTCGGGGGGAGGATCTGAGACCCCAGAGGAAGGGGGCGAGCCGGTGACGCTGACCATCTGGATCCAGTCCGTCAATGAGCCGGAGTATTTCCAGTGGGTGAAGGAGACCTTTGAGAGCCAGAACCGGGACATTAAGCTGAAAATTGAGCCCCAGGCCACGACGGTGCTGGGAGATACCCTGGATGTGACCCTGGGCGGAGAGGATGCGCCGGATATCGTGGCCACCTGGGGCGGCCTGGTGGCATCCAAGCTGTATGCCGGAAACCGGATCCTGGCCATCGACGACATTATCACCGATGAGGTGGAGGCGGACTTTGTGGAGGCGGCCACCTATAACAAGCTGGACGGCAATGGAACCTATGTGTCCCTGCCGCTGTATGGCTTCGTTTCGCCGGTCATTTATTACAATAAGACGGCCTTTGACGAGCTGGGCCTGAAGGCGCCGACGACCTATGAGGAGCTGAAGGAGGTATCCGGCCAGATCCGCAATGCATCGAAGCAGCCGTTGATTGCCGGATTTTCCACCTGGCATATGCCGCATTTTATGCAGGCCATCCATGCAAGAACCATGGCGCCGGAGGATTTTGGCAAGCTGATCGGTACGCCTGCGGATTTCAATCCCTATGAGCTGCCGATCCGCAAGGATGTGGATATTTCGGGCGCCAACCCCATTCTTGCCGATGTGGTTTCCGCTATGAATGAAAAGGGTGTCAGCGGCTTTTACCAGAGCTATTCGGCGACCGGCATTGATGTGGAGATCCTGAATGCAGGTTCGTCACTACTAACCGGATCCTGTGATTCCGATGGCGCGGCAAAAATGATTGTGGACTATTACCGGTCCAATATCATGGAATAGGCTGCGGAAGGGTACTGTGGGAGGGGACGGCTCCTCCCACAGCGCATTTGGGAAAGAAGGTGTTTTCTTGCGGGGAAAAATAGAAAAGAGACGTCCCCACGGGCGGTGGGGCAGGCGGCTTTCGCCCTACCTGTACATTTTGCCGGCTACGGTATTTATGTTCCTGTTTGTGGGGATTCCGATCCTGATGAGCGTATATATGAGTTTTTTCCAGATCCAGTCGGTCAATGCCCAGTGGATTTTTACCGGCTTCCGAAATTTTCTGGATGTGTTCCGGCGCAATGATTTCGGGCCGGCCATGCTCCGCACCCTGGTGCTGGCGCTGTTCAGTGTAGCCACCACCATCGGGATCGGCCTGCTGCTGGCCAATATGGTGGCGCGCCACAGATGGCTGAATTTTTACCGCTACATTTTTTATGTGCCCACGGTGGTCAGCGGCATCACCATGGGGCGGCTGTACAGCATGATGCTGATGCCCAGCCGCTCGGGGCTGATGAACAGCCTGCTGTGCAATGTGTTTGGTAAGGAATCCCCGGTAAACTGGCTGGGGGATCCGAAGATTACCCTGTATGTGATTATGGGGATCGGGCTGATCGGGGTGGGAGGCGGCATGACGCTGATCCTTTTTACCACCGTCATCAACGACATTCCGCGGGAGCTTCGGGAGGCGGCTATTCTGGACGGGGTGAACGGCTGCCAGATGCTTACGAAGGTTACGGTCCCCATGATCCGGCCGGTAATTTCCTCCTGGACGATGCTTTCCATCATCGGATCCTTCAAATCCTTCGAGTTTATCTATGCGCTGACAGGAGGGGGACCGGCAGGCTCCACCAGGACGGTTGCGATTCTGTTGTACGAAAGCAGCAAGAGCAGTACCAACGGTTATGGCTACAGTGCGGCTATGGGGCTTTTGCTGACGCTGTTTGTGTCTGTTTTTTCACTGGCCTATATGCGGATTTCCCGTTTTGGGAAGATAGACAGAGAGTAGGGGGGATGACGGATGAAAAAGAAAAACGGGCTTTCGTTCGGGGAATGGCTGAAGCGCCGCTGGTGGGTGATCCCCCGGGAGCTGTATCTGTGGTTCAATATTTTCCTGATGCTGTTTCCGCTGTATTTTATGGTACTCTCCGCTACCAAGACCAATTCGGAGTATTATAACAATGCCTTTGCCCTCCCCAAGGATCTCTGGGGGACGCTTGTGGAAAACATGACCATGGCTCTGACGGGGTTGGTAGGAAGTATACAGTATACATCTTACTGGCGGATGCTGTTTAATACGGTATTTCTGGCGCTGGTGCCGCTGGTGATCATGGTGGCGGCGGCTTTGCTGGCAGGCTATGCCATGGAAACCCGCAGCTTCCGGGGAAAGGGGGCTTTTACGATTTTCCTCCTGACGATCCAGACAGTGCCCTTTTTTGGCTATATCATGCCTCTCTACCTGTTTGTGGACAAGCTGGGGCTGACCAATAAGCTGTGGGGCGTGGTGCCGGTCTATGTGGCGGTGGCCCTGCCGGCCACGATTGTGCTGATGCAGGGATTTTTCAGCTCCTTCCCGAAGGAGGTGGAGGAGGCGGCCCCAATCGACGGCTGCGGCGAGGTGAAGAAGATGATCCACATCATCGTGCCCATGGCCAAGGGCTCCATTGCCGCCATGGCCATCACCAATTTTATGGGATATTGGAATGAAGTGTCCATATCTTCCCTGATGCTGACGGACGCCAGGCTTCGGACCATCAATATCGGCGTGCTGATGACCAATACCCAGACCGGAACCATGAATTATGCCTATGTATTTGCACTGCTGGTGCTTTCGGCAATTCCAAATTTTATTTTCTTTACGATTTTTCAAAAGAAGATCATCGGGGGAATTTCGCTGGGGGCAGTAAAAGGTTGAGCAGCCGGGAAATGGCGGCTGCGGAAGGAAGGAGAATCATATGAAAAATTGGAAAAAAAGATGGATGAGCCTGGCGCTGGCAGTGGTCCTTCTGGCTACCACCGTGCTGGGGGGCCAGATTCTGTCCCGGGCGGCGGATGCTCCCACAGGGGATACCTATGTGTATCTGCCGGCTTCGGATCTGACCACGGCGTCCCGGTATGGAGGGAGCGGACTGTATGGGAACTTTGTGGACGGATTCCAGGGCGGAGATGCTTCTTGTGCAAACCCCACCCTTCTTTTGCAGCAGGCAGGAGATTATGTGGAATATGATTTCGACCTGGACGATCAAGTGGAAGAAGCGGTGCTGAAGGTTCACGCTTCCGGCGCGGTGGTGTCGGTAAAGCCCTCCGGCGGGGCGGGGTTTCTTACACTGAGCGCCCGAAACGGCGGGACGGCCAACCGGGGGGTGAACCTCTATGCGCTGACAAAGGATAACGCCCTGTCCTCCGGGGACCGGAAATTTACGGTCCGCATCGAATTTGGCGGGGCGACGGTTGTCTTGAACAACCTTGCGGTGACGGCCGTCTGGCCGGAATTAAAGGAGCGCTATGAGCTTGCTCCCCTGGGAGAAAGCTACCTGTGCCAGCTTTGGGACGTTTCCGCCGGGGCCTCCCGCTATTTTGACCAGGGGACCATTCCCACGGTCCATCTCCATGTCGGCGAGTTTGTGACCCTGCGCTTTGACTATGACGATACTGCCGATGAGATTGCGTATGCCTACAGTAACGTGGGCGGGGCGATGAAGGCGGAGGCCGGTACAGATGGGGTAAACTGGACCGTCCTTCCTGGAACGGCCGGGAATCTTTCGGATGCAATCGCCCTCTCGGTAGAACGTGTGTTCTATATGCGCTTTTCGGCCGGGGATGCGGAGACCTTCTTAAAAAGCCTGACGCTGACCCCCACATATCCGGCGCTGCCGCCGGAGCCGGCCGTGGAACAGGCGGAGCTCTATCTGCCCATCCAGGATCTTACCAGTGCCTCCCGCTTTGGGGGGAGCACCATTGTGGAAAATTTTAACGACCAGTATATGGGCGGCGATCTGGCCAGCAATCCCTCCCTGCTTCTGCAGAGCGCCGGGGATTATGTGGAATATGACGTAAACCTTCCGGACGATGTGGAAAACGCGGTGCTGAAGGTTTACATGAAGGACGCCGTGGTGTCGGTAAAGCCGGAGGGAGGCGCCTATCAGACGCTGACGGCCAGAAACGAGGCAGGGGGACGGTTTGACCGCAATCTGGCCATCTACGATCTGGATACGGCCAATGCCCTTTCCCATGCCGGCCGCCAGTTTACGGTGAGAGTTTCAGCAAACGGCGTGGACGCTGCCGTATTAAACGGACTATTCGTTGAGACGAACCGCCAGGAGCAGCAGGGAAGCTATCAGCTTGATATTTTAGGGGAAAGCTTTTTGCGCAGCGTGACGGAGATTTCCCAGGGGGCCACCCGGTATTTTGCCGATCAGAAGGATCCCTGCCTGTTTCTGCACCAGGGGGAATCGGCCACCTTCTTTTTTGATTTTCCGGATGATACGGAAAGCCTGATGTACTCCGTTGGCATCTTAGGGGAGCCGGTGGCGATAGAGATCAGCGCAGACAAGGCGGACTGGGAGCCCTTGCCCACAGGCGGCCGGATCGAGCATACCTTAAAGCTAAATGCGGACAAAAGCTTCTACCTCCGTTTTACTGCCACAGAGGGGGAGAGCTTTTTAAAGACGCTTACCATTGCTCCGGCGCAGAAGGAGCTAGCGGTGGAGCAGGATTACGTCTATCTGCGCATCCAGGATGTAAGGGGCGCCAGAAGCTTTGGCGGAAATACCATCGTGGAGAACTTTACCGATACCTTTTCCGGCGGAGACCCGGAAAAGATCGACAACAAAACCCTGCTTTTGGAGCACAGCGGCGATTATGTGGAGTATGCCTTCAACCTGACCGACCAGCGCAGGGAGGCGCTGCTGAAGGTATATATGAAGGACGCGGTGGTTTCGGTAAAGCCGGACGGCGGAGAATATATGGTTCTTACGGCGGTCAATGAGGAAGGGGGAAGCTTTGACCGGGGAATTGCCATCTACCGCCTCGATGAAACCAATGCCCTCTCCGATCCCGGACGTCAGTTTACGGTACGGATCGAGAGCAACGGGGAAGCGGCGGTGATCAACGGCCTGGTGCTGGACGCCGCACGGCCCAGGATCACTTCCGGCTGGTATGAACTGAATCCCCTGGGAGAAAGCTTCCTTTCGGGGGTGGAGCGCATTTCCCAGAGCGCCACCCGCTATTTCCATGAGGGCTATATCCCAACGGTGTATATCAAGGACGGCGGCCAGGTTACCTTCCGGCTGGATTTCGAACCGGGCGGCGTGGCCTATCTGGCAGACTATGAGGTGCTGGGGGCAGAAAGTGAGGTTACGGTCAGTCTGGACGGGGAGCACTGGGTTCCCTTAAAGGGCCGGCGGGTAGACCGGGCCGTTCCGATGGAGGATACAGGAACCTTCTACCTCCGTTTTGCGGCCACAGAGGGAGAAATCTTTTTGAAGAGCCTGACGGCTTCCCGGAGGGACAGCGACCCCACGGAGTATAACGCCAACAAAAATGTGCCGGAGGACAGCGAATATGTGTACTTCAAGCCGGGAACTCCGGAAGAAGAAAAACATATGTTTGGATTGGGAGACGATTACAAGGCATATTTTGCCCAGACCCATGACGGTATGGGGATCGACGGGCATGAGGGCGGCTACCTTGCGTCGCTGCCGGAAAATGTGCGGATTTTTGACGGAGGAAGGCAGATCACCTACGAATTTGACCTGGCGGATGGGATCGAAAACGCGCGTCTGAAGCTTTACGCCTTAGCGGACATGGACTTTTTTATTTCCACGGATGAAGGGGATTGCTGGGAGAAGCTGAGCGCACAGTCGGCGCCCACCGGCAGCGGCCGCGGCTACTACATATTCCAATTGGATCAGGGAAATGCCTTGAAAAATGAGGACAACCGGTTCCGGCTGAAGATCCAGGGCATGCCCTTTGGACGGCTGTTCGAACTGATGATCGAAAGCGGGGCGCCGGCGCTGACCCACGGCGTACAGTTCGAGGCCCAGAAGGAGGATGCCCTCCGTTACCTGGAAGAATCCCAGGGCCTGCGCAGCTACTATGCCTACGAGGCATGGCCAAATTATTTTCTGGATGAGAAGGGCAGTCTTCTGTTCAAGGTGCCCTTTGCTTCCGGCGTGAACCAGGCGGTGCTTTATGCCACCTATTCCGGCGGCGCCAGGATTGCGGTTTCCACAGAACGGGACAGCGGTTATTCCGATCTTCTGGTTTCCTCCATCGGGGCCAGCGGCACGCCTTACACCAATACCTTCGATCTGAGCGGATATCTGGGGAAAAGCCGCACCCTCTACATCCGGGTGACGGGAACGGCCGAGGGAGCCTTTGTGGATTCCTTAGGTATCGCGGTAACGCCCAGAAACAAGGGAACCGGCGGTTTTACAGCCTTTGACGGATCCGAGGCGGATTATCTCTGGCAGGTAAAAAATAACGGGGCAGGCGTGGGCGCCTCCATGCGCCAGACGGAAGATCTGACGAAGGTGCGGGGCCTGGATGTGGGCGGAGAGGTGGTTTACCGCTTCGACCTGCCGGAGGGCATCAACGGCGTGGACTTAAAGCCCAGGACAAAGGGCAGCTACAATCTGACGGTATCCTTAGACGGGGAGAACTATACGCCGGTGGTGCGGGTAGGCAGAAAATCCAGCGCCATCCGGGAACAGGAGCTTCTGGCAAAAAGCAGCGACAAGGTCCTGTATGTAAAAATTGAAAATACATCGGCCAGGGAGATCCTGTTTTTATACGGCTTAAGCTACACGGTAAAGGGAGTGCCGCAGCCCTATCAGCGGCCGGAAACCTCCGGGTTTGATTATGATAAGAGCCTGCCGGAGCACTTTGCGGTGGTGGAACGCCTTGCGGCGCCAAAGGATCCCCAGGCAATTCTGGCCGTGGAGGAGGTCACGGCGGCAGAGGAGACGGAAAGTGGGATTCCAGCGGCAGCAGTGGCCGTGGCAGCAGGCGTTGTTCTCTGCGGCGGCGCGGCAGGAGGCAGCGCGGTGTACCTTGGCAGACGGAGAAGGGGGAGAAAAAAACAATGAAGCAGAAGCTTGTATCGGCCTTGACGGCGGCCGTGGCAGCAGCAGTCTTAAGCGCCGGCCTGCTTGGCGGCTGTAAGGGGGACACGAAGGGTCATCAGGAGGCGGAAGCGGCGGCCCCCAAGCCGGAGGTGATTACGCGTCCGGTGGCGGAGGCAGCGGTCCCGGCAGAGGGGGAGGGCGCCCTCCCCAGGCCGCCCCAGGAGACCGCAAAGACCATCCAGTGGATCAATATGGATGAATACAGCAACGCGGACCTGTTTCTGGCTACCACCCTACAGGGCAATGTGAACCGGCAGCAGCCCAGCATGTATGTGATTCACGACGAGATCATCGAGGGGCCGGAGAATTTTAACGGGTCGGCCTTCTGGTTCGAGCAGTTAGACAGTCTCTATACCGGGGAGGAAGCCTTTGAAAAGGTGGAATACACAGATCCTTACGAAATGCTGGCGGACAACCAGGAGTACATCAAAGGGGCCATTATCTATCACGAACGGCTGACGGACGACGCCATGGCCAGCAGGGATGCTTACCCGTCCCGCTACGGCGATATGGCCCTTTTAAACCTGACCTTAATGATGTGCGGGCAGTACGACGCGGTGGCGCTGAATTATATCCAGTACAATATCCTCAAGGAGGACTATGGGGTGGAGCTTGCGATTCTGGGGGATACCACCGCGTTCATGGAGCGCGGGGAGGATGGAAGCTTTCTGGAGGATCGTGGCAGCCGGGAGGTCTGGTCCAGGGTGTACCGGTATGCCCTGGATACCTTCGGGGACAGCGTCAATCAGAAGGCCATGGGCCACAACGCGGGCTTTCAGGCCGCCGCCTTCGACTATTACGTGGCCAACCGGATGTACCTGTATAACCGGATTTTTTCCGGGGAGGCCACCGAGGAAGAACGGGAGCTGGAATTGTCGGTTCTGAACGTGACGGAGCCCAATACGCCGGTATTCGGCTGCTGGTACCTGCAGGCCGACGAGGGTTCGCTGGTACCGCTTTTGACGGAAAACTACAAGTATGTGGCAGTCAGCTACGAGTCCTTCAACGTGAGCTGGACCAGCGGGCTTCCCCGGGAGGAGCTGGTGGTGGAGGAAGAAAAGCTGACCCTGGATCCATCCAGAAAATATGTGGCCTTCACCTTTTCCGAGGGGGATAACAATTCCTATCTCCAATACCGGATGCCGGCCATGTTCCAGTCGCCGGCCCGGGGGGAATATCCCATCGGATGGACCATAGCTCCGGCCTGCTGGGATATGAATCCCAATATCATCCGCTATTACAGACAGAACTGGCGTTCCGGTGATGGTCTGGCCAGTCCGGAGGCCGGGATCGACTATGTGTACCACACGCCGCCGGAAGGCTCCCAGGATGCTTTTTTTGCCCTCAGCGACGCCTATTTTGCACGGATGGGGGATGTGGGGATGCGGGTACTGAACCCGGACGTGGTGGACCCGCTGCCCTACGTGGAAAAGATGGAGCACCTGAACGCCCTGTTCTGCGGTTACCTGGAGACGGGCAACGATCATTACAGCAATGATCTGTCCCATTTCCTGTTCCGGGATACGCCGGTGTTCTTAAATTACAATGGCCGGGAGGCCGCCGGCATGATCCAGGCGGACGGGGGAGCGCCGGGCTTTTATTCCATTTCCCTCTACGGCTGGTCCCAGGATCCCTCAAGCGTGTCCTCCATCATGGAGGCCCTTGGGGAGGAATATGTGGCGGTTACCCCCAACCAGTTGGCGGTCCTTTACCGTCAGTATTACGGCGGGGAATTTACCGATGTGACGTGGGCCGCGTTCCAGTCCGGCATGAGCCGCAGTGAGATGGGCTTTTTGTACAGGGCTACGGACTACAGCGATTATGACGGGATGGCAAAAAGCCGCTTTGCGGCAGGGGAGGATTCTTTTATCTACCGGTTCGACCTTGCGGATGCGGTGCGGGAGGCAGTTTTTTATGTGAATGTCACCGGGGATTACCAGATCGAGGCTTCCTCGGACGACCTGCACTGGACGGTGCTGGAAAAGGGAAACGTACAGGAGAAGACCACGCCGGAGGGAGTGGGGGAACTGAGCTTTTCTCCGGTGTCCAATCCGGATACAAAACGCTATCTTTTGAGCCTTACGGGAGATAAGGTGACGGAGCGGGGCTATGGAGCCAGCCGGGAGGTGGATGGCAGTGATGCCATGGTTTACCGGTTTGTGACGGATCCCGGCGTGACGGAGGCCAGGCTCCGGCTGAATACCTCCGGACCTTTCAGGATCTCCGTCTCCAACGACGGAGCGCAGTACCAGACCCTTTACGAGGCAAAAAGCGGAGAGATTCCGCAAAGCCCCAATCTGATCGATATTACAGCCTTTGGCGCGGGGGGCAGGCCGGTCTATGTGAAGTTTGAAAAATCCGTGCCGGAGGCCAACAAGCCGGCCCGGCTCTATAAGCTCCGCCTGCTGACCAACCGGACCTCCCAGGCATTGCTGGACCGCCTGGACAAGGAGCGGGAGGCCGACGCGCTGGTCAAGGCAGGAAGCGAAGGGGAGCTGGCCCTTCTGGATGATAGCCGCAGTGCCAATCATTTTCTGTATGAGGAGAGCGCCCGGTGCTTAACGCCAAGCGCAGACGCGGCCTTTGTTTACCGGTTTGATACGAGAAGTGAAGATTTTTTTGAGAGCCTTGGGATAGAGCCGGTGGAGGTGGAGAAGCTTCGGATCTCACTTCGGATTGCCAATGCCTATAAGGTCAGCGTATCCGGGGACGGGATAAACTGGACGGAGCTTGCGGACTCCAATGACGCCGGCGTACAGTCGGCCTCCAACCAGAAGGATCTGCCGGCAGCATTGACGGAATATATGCAGGACGGCGTGGCGTATGTGAAGGTCAGCCGTTCCGACGCCTATGTGGAGGGACAGACCCACGACGGCCTGGTGTGGAACCTTCAGTTTTACTTAAATTAACGTCCTGCGGACTGAAAAACGAACTTGCATAAAGGAGTAAATTATGGCAGATTATGAAAAATCCTGGGAGAGCGTCGATTCCCGCCCTCTGCCGGACTGGTATGACGATGCGAAGCTGGGGATCTTTGTGCACTGGGGACTGTACTCTGTTCCCGGGTATGCGCCGAAGAGAAAAGAGGTGGAATCCACCGGGCTGGCCTATTCGGAATGGTACGGCTGGCAGGTTGCCCAGAAGTATCCGCCCTATTATGACTTCCACGAAAGAATTTACGGGGAAAAATTCCGATACGAGGATTTTGCCGGCCAGTGGAAGGCGGAGATGTTCAAACCGGAAAAATGGGCGCAGATCTTCCGGAGGGCCGGAGCAAAATACCTGGTACTGGTATCCAAGCACCATGACGGCTTCTGTCTCTGGCCCAGCTATTATAGCTGGAATTGGAACAGCGTGGATATCGGCCCCCACAGGGACATTGTGGGGGAGCTCTTAGAGGCGGCAGACCGTAACGGGCTGCGCCGGGGGCTGTACTACAGCCTGATGGAGTGGTTTCATCCGCTGATGCGGCCGGGAAGGGAAGAAGTGGCCCGCTACGCCCTGGAAAAAATGATTCCCCAGATGCAGGAGTTAGTGGAGACTTACCACCCCAGCCTTCTGTTTACCGACGGGGAGTGGGATTATGGGAGCGAGCAGTGGCACAGCCTGGATTTTATTACCTGGCTTTATAATCAGTCCCCGGTCCGGGAGGAGATTGTCATCAACGACCGGTGGGGCAGGGATACCAGGGGGCTTCACGGGGGCTACCTTTCCAGCGAGTATGGGGAGGTGAACAGCCCGGCCCTTGAGGAGCAGGAGGCCAGAAGGAACCTGGGACGCCGGAAATGGGAGGAGATCCGCAGCATTGGCGCCAGCTTTGGCTATAACCGCAACGAGGATATTGAGGACTACCTTACGGAAAGCGGACTGATCCGTCTTCTGGTGGATACCGTCAGCAAGGGCGGGAATTTGTGTCTGAATGTGGGCCCCTGTGCGGACGGGACCATTGCGCCCCTGATCCAGGAGCGGCTGAGCCAGCTTGGGGAATGGATGGATGTCAACGGCGAGGCGGTCTATGGTTCCGCCGCCGCTCCCGGCCTGGTTCTGCCGGAGGGCTTTCGGGCCACGAGGAAGGGCGGGGATGTTTATCTGTTCTGTTCCCGGTATCCCACCTCGGAGTTTCCGGTGGAGGGAATCGGGAAAAATGTCCGGGCATCCCTGCTGGGGAGCGGGGAAAATGTCCGGGCATCCCTGCTGGGGAGCACGGCGCCGGTGATGTCCCGGTGGGAAGGGGGACGTCTGCTGCTGAAGCTTCCGAAGCTTACCGTAGATGAAATGCCCTGCCGTCATGTGTATACCATAAAGCTTACAGTAGATCATGCAGGATAGCGGAGGTGAAGGATGGAGAGAAAACCTCGTGAGGAATGCTTTTTTGGCATTCACTTTGACTTCCATGCGGCGGAGGATTCCACCGCTGTGGGGGAGCATACCACCCGGGAGCAGATTCAGTCGATGCTCGAGGTGGTCCGGCCGGAGTTTGTCCAGTGCGACTGCAAAGGCCACCCGGGAGTTGCAAGCTTTGATTCGGCCATAGGGACGCATGCGCCGGGCTTTGCCAGGGATAATCTGGGGATCTGGCGGGAGGTGACCAGGGAGGCGGGCATCCCGCTGTTCCTCCATTATTCGGGAATTTTTGATATGGCGGCGGTCCGGGAGCATCCCCAGTGGGCGGTTGTGGATGAGAAGGGAAACGTCAGTTCGAATTATGCCTCCACAAGAGGCGGTTATGTGGACGGGCTGATGATCCCGCAGCTAAAGGAGGTGATTGGACGGTACGGCATGGACGGCGTCTGGGTGGACGGGGAGGCCTGGGCAGTATATCCGGACTATTCTGATGCTTTTCTGCGGGCTTTTTCCCGGGACACCGGCATGGAGCATGCCCCGGAAAATCCTGGGGAGGAAGGCTATGATGTTTATATGGCGTATCTCAGGGAGAGTTTCCGGGCGTATCTTAGCCATTATACCAGGGAGATACACCGTGCATATCCCGGATTTCAGATTGCCAGCAACTGGGCCTTTTCCACTTATATGCCGGAACCGGTCAGCGCGGAGGTGGACTATCTGTCGGCGGACTACAGCCCTCTGGATTCCTACAACACGGCCCGGTTTGAGTCCCGGTATCTGGCGGTCCAGGGAAAGCCCTGGGATATTATGGGCTGGAGCTTTGTGATCAGCCCGGTGGAAAATGTCCCCAGCACCAAAAGCGCCTGCCAGATGATGCGGGAAGCGGCGGCGCCCCTGTCCCTGGGTGGCGGATTCCAGGTGTATGTCCAGCAGAACCGGGACGGATCCCTGGAAAGCTGGATGCTGCCCCTGGTGGGGGAGGTGAGCGATTTCTGCCGGAAGCGGCGGGAGTACTGCTTTCGGGCCGTGAATGTCCCCCAGGTGGCGGTATTGCTGTCCACCCGCAATTACTACCGCACGGCCCGCCGTCCGCTGCACCCGGATAAGGAGCATCACGCGGCCCGGGGGATCACCCAGGCCCTTCTGGACAGCCAGCTTTCGGTGCAGCTTATTTCGGAGCATCACCTTGGGGCGGATCTGATGCGGTATCCGGTACTGGTCCTGCCGGAGACCGGATGGCTGGAGGAGGAAACCATTGCCCTGCTTACGCGTTATGTAGAGCAGGGAGGGCATCTGATCGCAGCCGGGCCGCTGGCCGCCCAGTATTTTGCGGAAATTGCCGGGGTAAGGCTTCCCCACTGCTATACCGGGGAGGAGCGCAGGCTGTTGGCACAGTGCCTTTGTGTGGAGGAACTGGAGCAGGCGGCAGAGCGCATCCAGGTTTCCACAAAAAAATATCTGGCCTGGGACGGTTTCCTGACAGGGCTTCATGGGCTGAGCTGCCCGGTGGAGCCGATGAATGGAACATATGTTCTTGGAGAGTTATATGAAGGGAATGCAAAAAAAGGACCGTCAAGCCCGGCGGCGACATTGCGCCGGGTGGGGAAGGGGAGCTGCACCTGTGTGTGGGTCAACACCGGGGAGAAGTATCTGCTGGCACAGCGGTTCCTGCTGCGGGATTTCTGGGGCGGACTTATCCGGCAGGTATTTACCCCGCTGGTGCGTCTGGAGGGTTCCCATCTGGTGGACGTAAACATCAGCCGGAAGGAGGGGATGCTTCTGATCCATCTGATCAATACCTCCGGAAACCACGGGGATCCCCATGTATATCTGTATGATGAGATTACGCCCCTGTACGGGCTGTCTCTTGCGGTGGACTGCCCCAGGCGCCCGCTGGCGGTGGAGGCTGCGCCGGAGGGAGAGGTGTCCTGGAAGTGGGAAATGGGGGAATTGCACATTGCTTTAGAAAAGCTGGAGATTTATACCATTCTGGTTGTCCGGGAGGAGGAAGGACGATGAAAAAACTGCATTTGATCTGCAATGCCCATCTGGATCCGGTATGGCTCTGGGATTGGGAGGAGGGAGCGGCGGCAGCCCTTGCCACCTTCCGCAGTGCCGTGGCGCTGGCCGGGGAATATGATTTTATTGGGCGGCTGGTATCTGCAGCCGGACTGCAATATGCCCTCCGGGGAATCCTTTGTCCGCCAGATCCAGGCGGGCCGCCGGTATTTCCGGGAAAAATTCGGCCAGGAGCCGACCACGGCCGTCAATGTGGATCCCTTTGGGCACAGCGCGGGGCTGGTGCAGATTTTACGGAAAACAGGGTACGATAGTTATCTCATCTGCAGGCCGGGGAAGGAGGAGATGGAAGGGCCGGTGCTTGTGGAAGTAGAAGCGCTGTTAAAATGCAGGAATTCTGTGCTTAAGATGAACTACCGGTTTTACCGGGAGGATACGGCGGTGGATCTTCGGATGACCCTTTGGTTTTGCGAAAAGGACAGAATGGTGAAATTCCATCTTCCCCTGGCTTTTTCCGGCTCCTTTCTGGGACAGACTGCTTACGGGGCGGAAGAGATCGCGGCAAACGGCCAGGAAGCGGTACGGCAGAAATGGGTGGCTTTCAAAGGCACTGCCCAGGCGCTTGGGGCGCTTAACAATGGGACGTATGGGCTTGACTGTGAAGGGCAGGAGCTGCATCTGACGCTGATCCGGGGGGGGGCGGCCTACGCGGCCCATCCCATTGCGGGGCGTCCCCTGCTGGCCCAGGACCGGCTGACTCCCCGTATGGATCAGGGACAGCGGGAGTTTTCCTTCCGCCTGTTTGGCGGAGCTGCGGAAACGGTCATGAGGGACATCGAACGGCAGGCCCTTTTGGTCAACGAAGAACCCTTTGCGCTGCAGATGTTTCCCGGTGGAGGGAAGGATCGGCCGCAAAGCCCGGAGGAGCCTGGCGGGGGCGAGGCTTGCGGGAGCCAGACAGGATGTGATGGGAATACGTCCGACGGAAGCTTTCTGGAGCTTGCAGGGGATGCGGTGGTTATGAGCACCTTGAAAAAAAGCCCGGGAGGTCTTCTGGTAATTTTTTATTCCCGAAACAGGTCGGAATATATTCCGGTTCTGGAAAGCTCTAAATATCCGCCGTTATAACGATAGATTAATAGCCAGTCGGGTGAAATGTGGCATTCGCGGAAGCCCTTATATTCTCCCTTTAAATCATGGTCTTTGTTTTTAAACTCCAGCAGTTCCGGCTTCATCAGTTTTTCCAGGATATCTTCCAGCAACTGGAAGTCATAGCCTTCGAAAAGGTCTGAATGAAACCTGCGAAAAAACAGTTGACTTTTTCCCCAAAAAGCATATAATAGAACTACCATATAACTTTCGGGGTTGTACTGGTTTCGACAGGGGACTGGAAGTTGGAGAAGCTATCCGTAGCCATGCGTCCGCA
>CATJBQ010000092.1 GCA_949738465.1 uncultured Lachnospiraceae bacterium | reverse complement strand
TCCTTTGTATCTCTGCCCTGCCTGCCCACCTGGCCGTGCCGTGCTGCCCATCCCCGACAGTCTTGGCCCGGATGCTGTTAAGGCTGTAAAGGTGGGACAGCAGAGGGATCCCGCCAAGGATGGAAAACATCACGGCGGAGATAAGGATCAGAACTGCAAACCCTGGCATGGCGCCTCCACCTCCCTCTCCTCTTTTTGGCCCTGGTGCAGCAGGTCCTCATTCCAGTCCTTATGGGACGGCAGGAGGATCTGGGACGGGATCCCCTGTGTGTCCAGCCTCTCCCGGATCCGCCCGGCTGCCGCCTGCCCGGGCCCGTCATTGTCCAGGCACAGATACACGTACCGGATGTGCGGGTTATCTGCAAGGCACTGGGACAGCACCTGGTCTGAGAGGCAGCAGGCTGCCGCATAGCTGTGGGCCTGCCATCCCCGCTTGTGCATGGAGATAAAAGAGAGCAGGTCGATGGGGGCCTCAAAGAGGCAGAGGTACCGGCTCCTCCCATCCCAGTGGAAGCTGTAGCCTGGAAGGCTGCCCGGGGCGTTCCCCTTAAAAGCCTTCCCCTCCCCGGTCCCCCGCAGGCTGGCATGACGGGCAGTCCCCTCCTTATCATATCCCACGAACACCACGTTATGGTGGCCTGCCGACTCATAGACCATCCCCCGGCACACGAAGGCTACCAGCACCCCGCGGTCGATCCCACGGCGGTTTAAGAGGTACCCGTAGGCCCGGCACATGTTATCATTCTTAGGTGGCAGCTTAAACTCCACCGTCTCCTTTGGCACCGGCGGGGAGGCCGCCAGTTCCCCAGGACCCTCCCCCAGGAGGTACCCCACCGCCTCCGGGTAGGTCATGTTGTAAAACCTGCGGACGAAGCCCACGGCATCGCCGCCCTCCCGGTCATACTGGTGGAACCACAGGTTCCCCCGGATGGTAACCTTCTGGGAGCCGTCCCTCCACTCATGCTCCGACCCGGAGCGCTTTAAACGCTCCCCCTGGCTCTTTAAGAGGGACACCAGGTCGGCCCTGTGGGCCCGCTCCCGCTGCTCCTCCGTAAAACGGACATATCCTGTTCCCATAGCTCCTCCTTCCATTACATTCCTAAATCCATATGCAGCAAAAACCTGCTGGAAATCAAAAAGGGGCGGCATCCCTGTCGCCATCCTTTCTGTCCTGCTGTTTTTCTTCCCTTCCTGTCAGCCCTGGCCCTTTTCCCAGGGCAGACGGTAACAGGCTGCCTCCATCATGAGCCGCACGCCCAGGCAGAACCCGTTCCGGAACCCGGTAAGCTCGCTCAGCATGTTGATGTCATCGCTGTCTTTGCTGATCTGGGAGAGCCGTTCCTTCTGCTCCCCTGTCAGGCTTTCCTCCAGGAGCTGCTCGTTCTGGCTGGCCCGCCTTAACAGTTCCTCCATCTCGCTCCCATGCTCCGGGCCCCTGGCCCCGGGGTCGATCCTGCCATAGAATAGTTTCTCTATCAGATCCATCTTCCTCACCTCCATAGTACAGACACATACCACACCTCTGCCTAAAAGTCCAGTGGAAATAAAAAACTCCACTATCCAGCCTCCTTGCAGCTCCCGGAATCTGCTTGCCTTTGCAGGTCACATAGGTACTTGGTGTTAGAATTTTTCTGGCCATTTGGAGCGGGCTTACCAGTTTGGGAAAAATATTTCTGACGGTTAGTGGCAATCAGCCTGCGGCAGTTCCCGCAGGCTGTTTCTACCCCTGCTTTAATCCATGCGCCTCCTTTTTCTCGTCAATCTTCCTCCTAAGCTTCCGGTCAGTGATGCCTGCCCTGCCCATCCGGTCATCTTCCAGGCGGTGCTGGATGGCACGACCGATGTGCTGCAGGAGGCGCAGCGCCCCCATTGCCGCCGCATAGTTCCGGCTGCTTTGGAGGCTGTGGAGGATCTGCGACGCATACTGGTTTCCATGTGCAGCCGCTTTTTCAAAATATCTTTCGGCCTGCCCCACATCCTTTTCCGTCCCGGTTCCAGTGAGGAGCATCTGCCCCAGGCGGTAGTACAGTCTTCCGTCCGCCATATTCCCTTCGGTTTTTAGGAATCCTTCGTATGCCTGCTGGTACCAGTGCTCCGATGCTTCCCGGTCAATGGCTGTGCCAGTTCCCTCCCTGCACATCCGCGCCAATTCATAGGCAGCGTATGCATTTGGTTTCTCTGTGTGCCCTGCCGCTATCAGATAAAGCTGGAATGCTTTTGTATCATCCTGAGCCACACCCTGTCCCCTGCGGTAAAGGCTGCCGAGGGAATACGCTGCAAAGGGGTTGTTTTCCGCCACAGCTTTTCCATACCATTCAGCGGCTTTCCTATAGTCCTGCCCCACACCGTATCCAGAGGCGAACAGCTTTCCGATCCGGTACTGCAGGTAATCTTTTTCTTCTGTCTTTTTTTCTTCTGTGATAAACGCATGATAGGCTTTGGCAAACCATTCCTGTGCCTTTCCCTCATCTTTCCCACAGCCCAGCCCGGACAGGTACATTTTCCCAAGGTCATGCATGGCAAAGCCGTTGCCCCGGCCTGCTTCTTTCTCCATAAGGATCCGGGCGGCTTCAAAATCAAGGCGCGTTTCCTTTGTGCCATGGAGGAAAAGCCTCGCCTTTTTATATCCATCCGTCCACCAGGCAGGTTCCTTCCTGTGGCGGCCGCCATAAGGAAAGATTTCATTTTCCATATCTGGTTCTATAGGTCCATCTGTTGGAACATCCATCTCTGCCTCTATTTCCTGCCCACCTCCATCGGGAAACGCTTCACCTTTGGCATCTTCCATCTCCATATAGCCGGCAGCAAGATTCATCGCCTCCTGGATGACCGCATTTTTGATGCTTTTAAATTCCGGGTTTTCTGACAACGAGATCCTTTTTGGCATCTCCTGCATATAGGTTTTCAGGATTTCTTCTTTCTCCCCATACCACAGACCATAGAGCGCCGCGATCCTTTCATCCGAGGCGATCTCATCTACGATGCGGTTGACGATGGCTTTTACATCCGGCTTCAGGTAACCGTAGACCTTTTTCCCTTTTGTCCTGGATAGACGCCCTGCAAGCTGTAAAAGCATTTCCTCCAGCTTCGGGTTATCATAAACGCCGGTATTGATTTTTGAAATGATCTCTGCAGTTACTTCACGGCTCTGCACCCTCAACTCATTGCGGTGCTCCGTCTGCTTTTCATAAACGCAGAGCAGGTCCTGGGCAAAAATATCTTTTGCAAACGATGACCGCAGGTTCATGACCCCCTGTCTGGAGAGGTACGGTCTATATCCTCCATCCGCATACACCATCAGGTGCACATGGGGATGGTGGCTCTCGTTGTGGAAGGCGGCATACCATTTCAGGCTCCCCATCGGTATTTTGAAATTTTTTGCCAGTGCTTCCGTCTGGGTGCGGAGCATATCCCGCCACCGTTCCCCGGTATGATAGCCCAGGCGTTCAGCATCTTCCCTCCGTAAGGAAATGATCGCTGTCCAGACATTGCCACTGTAGTGGTTCAATTCTTCCGACACTTCATCCAGCTTTACCTCCACGCCGTCATCTGTAAACAGCCCATGCCTGCCGAACCGCTCTGCCCTGGGGCGGGTGGCGATATAGTCCGCATAGGTCTTGGTCTGCATCACCTCATAGGCGTTGTCCTCCAATGCCCGGGTAATAAATTCCGAGGCATTCCCTACCGTCGGGTTTTTCTGGTAGTCCTCGTACTCCAGCATCTCCTTTGCGTCCGGGAAGTCACGGAGGATCTTTTGGATCAGCTGACGCTGCTTTTTGGAAGACTGTGCCAGCTTGTAAGACTCATCGATTTTATCCACGCCTTCCCGGGTTGCGATATATTTTGCATAGCCGCCCACGCCCTGGCGGGCATTTGGCTTCAGGTATTTAAATTTTGTAACTAGCTTTGCCATGCGCTACCCTTTCTGCCACTCCATCGCATCCTCAAAAGAAAGGGAGCCGTTTAAGCGTTTCACTTCCTTCACGCACTCCCCCCGCAGCCGCTCCATGGACAGCGGGTCGATCTCCTGGGAAGCAGCCATGAGGTTCTGCAGGATCGCAAGCTCCACCGCCAGCTTGAACAGCATCCGGTCCTGCCGGTTGCCGCCCTCCGCCACGATGCTCTTGAGTGTCGAGGTCACCACGCTGGGGAGGTAGCTGCCCTTATCCCGGGAGGTCAGGTAGCCGTAATAAAATTCGATGGCTTTCTCAATAAATTCCGACCTGCTCCGGCAGTCATCCTCCCGGTATATTTTTTCTACCTTCTCCAGCGTCTCCGGCCTCACCCATAACGGGAACTTCCTTTTATTCTCAAACATGCCTTCCCCCTTTCCAAACCGGCACAATCCCTGCCACGGCACCGGCCAAACCCCCTGTTTTCCTCCCGCAATACCGGCGTTAAGGACATACCCAACCCCGGCCACAGTCTTCATGGTGGATTTGCAACCCCTGACCCCTATTGGCCCCTAAAAGTGCCTGGATCCCTGCTGCGGCCGGCACTGCCGGACACTGTGCGCCGGGACGGGGAGCGTAAGCAACCCCGGCCCTTTCTCCTGCTTGGAAATCTACCCTGCCACATCCCCGGGATCTCCCTGGGACATCTGCTCACGGCCTTCCCTGCTGCATCTGCAGGCCCCCTTTGCCTCCATTCCTGCTTCTCCTCCCAAAACCGCCCGGATTCCGCCCATCTTCCTGCATTGGGTATCTCCTCCACCCTGCCACAAAAACTGCCACATCGGGCGCACGGCGGCTTACAGGGCCTATAAAAACAGGCCGCAGGGCTTTTCTTTCCCCACGGCCAGCTTGTTACTTCCATATTCCATTTTATAAACCGGGCACCATGCCGCCCTCCTGCTCCTGTGCGATGGAAAGGTATTCCCCCAGCCTCTGCTCCTCCAACGCTGCAACCATCTCTGCAAATGGCCCAAGGTCACCCTTTACCGCATAGGCCTCCAGCGCATCAAAATATTCCAGGCGGTCTTCCTTTGCAATGGACACCGGGAGGAACCCATGCAGCAGGAGCTGGTAGTTCATGAGCATCCGGGAAGCCCTGCCATTGCCGTCGACATAAGGGTGGATCCGCACAAACTCTGCGTGGGTCCATGCCGCCAGCTCGATGGCGTTCAGGTCCGTCCTGCCTGGCAGGTCTGCAAAAAATTTTTTCACCTGGTAATACATCTCATTTGGCGCCGGCGGCTTATGCCCGGCACCGGATATGCGTACCTCCACATTCCGGTAGATCCCGCCCGCCAGGATATTTTCCATGAGGATGGCATGGATGTCCTTGGACGTCCCTTCCGTAAGCGGCCTGCCCTCCTTTGCACATTTCTGGATAAAGGCAAATGCCTTTGCATGGTTCGCCACCTCATAAATTTCCCGGAGGGTTTTGCCGCCCACTGAGATCCCGTCTTCCAGGATCGCCTTGGTCTCAATCAGCGTCAGCGTGTTGCCTTCGATCGCGGTGGAGTTATGTGCGTATTCAACATTAAAGCTGTTATCAAAGCTTGCCAGTGCCTCCTTAGGCAAATGCAAACGCCTTTCCTCCAGTTGTCCCTTCATCTTAAGCAGTTTCCCATAGTCCATGTCAGCCACCTCTTTCCGTTCCTGGTTTTTTATTCTACCACGTTTCAGGGGAAATAACAAGCAGGGGACACTGGGAACTACAGGGGCACATCGGCATCAGATCCCATCCCCTGCCCCCCTCCGGCAGCACCCGCATAGGGAGGCGGGGATGGGTCCGGCTTCTTTTTATAGGCAGGCTTTGGCGCGGGGGCCGGGCCTGCGCCGGAACGCATATGGATAAATTCCCGCACCCCGGCCGGGACATTTCTGGTGTAGAGCGTATCCAGCGCCTTTGCCAGCTCCCCCTCCAGCTGCTGCCCCTTCTGCCCAAGGTACATCTTTAAGGCATTCAGTTTCTCCTCGTCAAAAGAAACCGTCATTGTTGCTTTTTTCATATGGCATCCTCCTCGTATCAGGTCTTACATCTCCATTGCCTGGCCAGTATCATCCATGGCCTGGCTTCCCCCATTCAGCAATGTCAGCCCATTGTTATAATCCTCCACCATCTTTTCCGCTTCTGTCTTTTGGCAGCTCCCATCATACCAGCGGGCCTCCATGGCATCGATGGTCTTGTCGATGCTTAAGGGGTTGACATGGTCCGAATAAAAACGGGCCGCCTCCAGGAACGCGTCACGCCCATGCTTTTTGTAAATCCCATGGATGGATTTTATCTTCCTTGGCATAGCCCCCACCTCACAGCCCCAGCCCGGGGGCCTGCTTATCCTGTGCCGCCAGCCAGGTTTCCTCATCGGGGCAGCAGTCCCGGGAAAGGATGGCGTCCCTCCCTTCCCCGCCGAAGTCCGTCCCGTCAATGCAGCAGCCTTTAAGGAGGCATCCATCCAATGGGCAGTCC
>CATJBQ010000091.1 GCA_949738465.1 uncultured Lachnospiraceae bacterium | reverse complement strand
GAAAAAAATTGGACAGGACACATTGAATGGCCAGCAGTAAAAGAATTGATTAATACCGGAGGAGATGAAAAAATATGTCTCCTGGGAATTGACAATGTTGAGATTGGCGAGATTGATGGACTTTATGCAAATCAAGCGATTGTTAAATTCATTGATAAAATGACGGCTGAAGAAATTGCAGATTTTATTAATAAAAAATACATGCAGATATCCCCGAAAGAAAGTGAAAAAATGCCTTGTCATTATACACAATTGATTCTCGATGAAACAAGGCACTTTATCAAGGAACTTGAATCACTAAATGTTGTAATTGCCAATGGCAGCACAATTAATATTTTAAAACAATTAAAAGAGATGCCTCGAGAAGGGAAAAGGGTGCGGCTGGCTGAATTAGAAAATACAGAGATTGAGCCGAGAACTGTCTTTGACCATGTTATTTCGCTGGCGTATTTAGCAGATACAATAGGTTCGACAATAGGAGAAGAACGATGGAATGCGTCAAAAATAGCACGACTCATAGCTTATCATGAAATAACGGAGGCAATTATCGGAGATATCGCTTCTTATACGGCAAGTGAGCCGCTTATTCGGGGACCAGAACGTTTTGATGCGGTTAATAGGGAGATTATAGTAAATAAGTTTATAAGTCTGTATGCAGATGAAAAACAACAAGAATCAATCGGATATCTGAATAATAGATTAAAGCCAGCGGGAAAAGGGAAAAATAATTTAATGGAATATTTTAAAGCGCTTGATCGTCTTGATTGCTTGGTTGCTGTTTGGAGGTATTTATTTTACTATCGTGATCGATGTACAAAAAAACAATTGATCAATTTCATTGATACAATGAGTGATTTTTTTAATAACAGACGATTAGAAGAAGATATGTTTAATAAAACACCGATTTTCCGACAAATAATATCTTTTATGGCAAATAAAGTAAATGCTAAGGAATATGTAGAGAAAGGCGGTATAGATAAACTTTTTAAAGAGGAGGAAACGGTCGTTAATGCAGTGATTTATCTTGTTGAAAATGTTCCCCTGTTTTGTGATAAATAGTACAAAATCATAATGATATCGTGAGGTATTTTGGGTTTTCTAATTAGGTTTTAAATAAAATCGCTGTACCTCTTGTATTTACTGGGCTGCAGAGATTGCTTCAAGAACAACCAGATGGAGAGTGCTGGCCGGGGCACGTTCCATTTGTCTGGATGCCGGGCAGCAGTTTAGTGAATTGCCGGACACCTATATGATTTTCATAATTGAGAAGGATTTTTATGGTATGCGCAAAGCAGTGTACTCGATTGAACGGATGAATCTTGATGCGGGCAAGATATTTGAGGATGGGCAAGGTGATTGAGGATATGCGTACCCAGGAGAGGAAAGAAGCCATGGTAGATACGGCAAAAAGGATGATCGCAGATGGTATTTTAGCTGTTGAGAAGATTGCGGAGTATGTTGGTCTCCCTCTTGATGAAGTAAAGAAGCTCCAGGCTGGGCAAAGTATATAAGACGTATACTGACCGAGGTGTCGCAAATATGCGACACCTCAAATTTATTTTCCTTTTCCCTCTTGAAATCTGTGAAAAATCAGTTATAATATATCTATACAGAACAAATGTTCTATATAACTCGAGGGAATTCGCTATCGCATACCGGATAGTGTGGAAATAAGATAAAACTGCACGGTGCTGGAGTAGCAGGCCGGCATGGTGGAGAGTGGAGGTGTTGCAGCTTGGGTAATTATATGTCACGGGCCGAGATCAACGAAATCAGTGAGGGTTTGATTGAGGTGTATGCCAGGAAGTACCGGAATAAGGTAATCCAGTCCATTGATAACGGGCATTTCATAACGGAATTCCTGTCAATGAAGATAGAATATGTTCCCTTTGCGGAGGATGACGGCGGCAGGATCGGTTTCCTGGCGGATGGGGAGACGCCGCTTATGGTTTACCGGGACGGGGGGATCCTGCCCACTGTATTTCCAGTAGATACGGTTGTGCTGGACAGGTCCCTCCTGGCGGAAAAGGAGCAGGGACGCCGCAGATTTACACTGGCACATGAGGCGGCACATTATATTTTAAGCAGGATCTATGCCGTGCCGGATGCAGGGAGGTTCCACACGGAATACGACAGCGGACAGGTATATACAAAGGAAGAAATGGCACAGATGTTTTCCAATGCCGAATGGCAGGCAGACACGATGGGGGCATCGCTGCTGATGCCGAAGTTTCTTGTGGAGGGGGCCCTGGCTAAATTCAATGATTCCCAATGCATCAGGATCTATGGGGATACGACTTTTTCCATGCAGGAGAAAGCCAGGATCCGGAAAATGGCAGATTACCTGGGCGTATCCTATACAGCCCTGGTAATCAGGCTCAAGGAGTTGAATATGCTGGAAAACCATAACATTTCAGAATATATTACAGGGGAACTGCATTTAGGAGGGGCTGTATCATGAGAAGCCAGGCATTACAGATGACGCCGGAGGTGCGGAAACGGCTGCTCCGCTCCCGGGTGGAGGCAGAGACGCTGCAGGAACGTGAGCTGCGCTGCCCCGGGTGCGGCTTCCGGCTGCAGACCATTTATTCCCGCGAGCAATGAGGAAAATAGCCATGCTTGCATGGATATTTGACGAATGCCGCGAAGGTCGAATACCCCGCAGCTTGCTACGGGGTATTCGACTCCGACGCAGCCGGGCACCTGCGGGTGAAGTGCCCGAAATGCAAGGGGGTACATATCCTGAACCTTGCCTATTTCCGCAGGGTGAAACGCAGGGGCAACAGGAATTAACGCGGCGTACCGCCGCAGGACAACAGAATAAGGTTACGATTTCTAATCGAGCAAGCGGAGAAAGTGGTTGACCACTTGGCTACCAGGCGCCGTATGAAGCCGGATTAACTGTGAGGTAAATTTTTGCCTTATAGCTGATCCGATTTCTACGGCGCTTTTTTTGTGCTCCGATTTGCTTCGTACTGTGTTAGGCCCTGCCCCGCGATTGTTCGGGAAAGGGCTTTTATGTTTTGGGAAGAATGGCAGTGCCAGACCGCCGGCTATCCGTGATCTTTGGGTTTTTGATTTTAACCTTTACTATCAAAAATCCAACGTTTAAGGAGATCACGGAAATGAAAAAAAATTTTAACGGAAATAACGAACAGTTCAAAAAGGAATGCAAATGCATCAATCTGAAATATGAATATGAAGGTTACCATGGAAAAGAACAATGGGCAATTGTTACGGAGCTGCCGGAGGGAGAACTTTTTGAAAGGTATCCGGATGAAATAAAGCCATATATACCGTTTGTGCTGCTCACCGTGGAGCAAGGTCAGGTAATCAGTGATTTTAAAAGGAATGAAGATAAATTCCGTAAACGGAGCCAGAACAAGGAGGATCTGTTTGGATATGATGACGAAATAACGGAACGTTTCCATGCGGAATCCATTGTACCGGATTTCGTGGAGCGGCAAAGCCTGGAGGAACAGGAAGAAGAACGGTACCGTAAAAAAATGGAACTGATTGAGAAAGCGGTTGCAAGCCTTACAGAAAAGCAGCGCAAATACCTTATGGCGCGGTTTGTTGACAATAAAAGCGCACGGGAAATTGCCAGGGAAGAAGGTGTGTCTCATCAGGTGGTGGACCGGCATCTGATAGCGGCGGTCAAGAAGTTTGAAAAATATTTTGAAGGATTTTTCTGAAAACAGTGTGTCATAGGGTGGATCCAGTTCCAAATAAGTGAAGGGGAAATTTTGCGGAAGAAATGCTCCCTATCATATTGAAAAAGAGGTGCGGATGATGCGGAAAGAGAAAGAGAGGAAGATTCAGAAAGGGGAAATTTATTACTATGATTTTGGACAGAATGAGGGCTCCATCCAAAGCGGCCGCAGGCCGGTGCTGGTGATTCAGGCGGATAATTTCAATGCCAAAGCGCCGACAATCATTGTGGCGGCCATTACAACAGCCGTCAAGAAGCAGTATCTGCCGTCTCATATTGTTCCGGGTGAGAACTACGGTCTTTCTAAGCCGTCTATGGTGTTGATAGAACAGATTAGAACTGTGAATAAGTCACAGTTAAGAGATTATGTCGGCGTGGTCAATAATGAGCATATTTGGAAGAAAATCAATATTGCTATTAAAAAAACGTTTGGGCTTTGGTTTTATCATCAGGAAAGAACAGATGATATCCGCTGTCTGTGCCCGCAATGTCTGCAAGGGTATATGGGCGGGACAAACTATGTGGTTCGCAGGCTTGACCCATTTGCGAAAGAAAGAGAGAAATGCGAGAAATGTGAGAATTTGGGATGGGAGTATATTGTGTATGATAAGCAAAGTGCTATAGGAAGGAAAAGGTGAACGGAATGATAGATAAAAAAGAAGGAAGGTTAAGTATGGAAGAAACAATTTATACTTTGCAGGATCTTGAGAGAATTTTCCCTTTTGGAAAAAGTAAGCTATTAAAGCTATGTAAAGCAGGTGTGCTTCCAGTTGTCAAAGTTGGAAAAGATTATATTTCTAATCCTGCACTGATTGATCGCTGGATGAAAGAAAATCAAGGGAAGGAAATATTGTTTTAGATTGGAAAAGGTATAGGGATTGTAGTATGATAAAAATATCATATATATTCGCCTTTTTCGTATGGAGGCTAAGTATGCAAAAGGAAAATATATGTATAAGGCAAAGGAAGAATGGCAGTTATGAAGCACGAGTAACCGTTGATGGAACCAGGCATTCGCTCTATGGTATGAGTAAATCAGAGGTCAAGAGGAAAGCCAAAAGTTTGTTGCAAAAATACGAAAGAGAGGAGGTTATTGCACAGAGCATTCGTTTAGGGACTGCTTTAGAGAGTTATCTTGAAAACATTAAGAGAAATAAGGTGAAAGCTACCACCTATGACAGAGTAGAAAGTACCTTTCAGTATCATATTAAGGATGAGGCCCTAGGGAGGATGCAGATAGGCACGATTACTGCGTTGGACATTCAGAAGCTGTTGGCGGATCAATGCAAAAAGGGGCTAAGTGAATCAAGTATTAAGAAGATATACAATTTGCTGGGCGAGTTTTTCCGTTATGCAACCGCAACAAGAATAATCGGATTGAATCCCATGGATCTAGTTGCGATGCCCCATTCGTCAAATGTTAGGTATCAGTCAAAGGATATGGAAGTCTTGACGATCGAAGAAATGCAAAGAGTTATTGCAGTGGCAGAGCAGTTGAATGTGAAAGGAATCCCAATGTACCGATATGGAGAGGCGATTATTCTATTATTTCTCACCGGCTTGCGTTCTGGCGAGCTTAGGGGTATTCAGGTAAAAGATGTTGACTTAAAGTCACAGAAATTAACCGTTTGCCGGAATGTAACTTATTCGAAGGATAGAGAGCATGGCAGCATACAGTATATGATTGGTGATGTCAAGACGAAAAAGTCGAAACGTGAGATACCATTAAATGCCAGAGCGATTCAGGCAGTACAACGGCTGCTAGAGACAACGTGCAATCAAGAGAGTGGGTATCTTGTGTGTACGAGTACGGGAAAGATTGTATCACATTCGCATTTAAATGATTGCTATTCTGCAATCTTAAAAAGGGCAGGGATAAGACATATGGGATTACACTCTACAAGACATACATTTGCTACGGTTGTATTAAAGAACGCTGAGAATAAAGGGCAGATTAAAGAGGTTTCAGAATTGCTTGGTCATTCACAGGTAAGTACGACTTATGAATACTATATTAAAACATCGAATGAGGATAAGCGGAATTTACTCAATCAATTGGATGCTGTAGTTTCAAATGTGGGGTAAAAGTGGGGTAAGGTCTAATATTTCTTTTTAGAACCTAGGAATTACAAGGGCAAAATGGCAGGGGATAGGGGTCTCCAAAACCTTTGGTGGGAGTTCTCTCATCCCCTGTTTGTTAGAAAGTGCCATAAACCTTGGATTTCCAAGGGTTATGGCACTTTTTTCACTGTATCTTTATAGAAAATCCTTCATAAATACCTACTGGTATATCTTCAACGAAATCATACTTCTCCACCTTATCATTCTCAAACACATATACCATGACCATCTGTTTTTCAGGATCAACAATCCAATACTCTCTGACACCTGCTGTACGATATTTAAACAATTTTGTCATATAATCTCTAGATTTGCTACTTGGAGAGACAATTTCAATAATCCAATCCGGAGCGCCATGACATCCTTTTTCATCCAATTTAGAAGGATCACAAATAACAGATATATCTGGTTCCAGATAATTTATTTCATCTTCATTCAAAAACACAGCAAATGGCGCTGGAAACACCTCACATTTGCCATTATTTTCCCTAATATACATATTAATCTCTGTGTTAATGAAGTTTAACAATCTTTGATGTCCTGTATTTGGCGGGGCCATATAGTAAATCTTACCATCAATCAATTCCGCTCTCTCTCCATCTGGCAAAGCATAAACATCATCCAACGTATAAAATTCTTCTTTTCTCAATACATCCATAATGCTACACCCCATATTTTTTTCAAATAATATTTTATATCCATTATATCTCATCAGATGAGATATTTCCACTCTTTGAGAGGTGCTTTTATATAATTTTTATTATCAGACAATTTCATTCTAATTTATTGTCCCAGAATAACCGGTTTCCCACACGAGGCCAATAACGCTTCCACGGCAGCAAGAACAACCTGAAGCTGCTGTTCATCGCAAAGCCTCAGCAGGCGGTTTATTTTTGATGAGTATCGTCCGTTACCGCGCGGTCCGGATAGATCACGATGTCAGCGGCCTCCATCACCTATGCGGACGGCAGGGTGGTGTCCTACGCCTATGACCTCAATGACCGGCTGGTCCGGGTATCCGACAACGGGGCGGAGACGGCTTATGCCTATGACGCCCTGGGCAGGGTGACGGAGACGGTAAGGCCGAACGGGACAGAGACGGCCTATACCTATGATGAAACAGGGAACTGAGTATATATACGAGTGGGAGAGATTACATCCTCTACTTCCGCTACGAAGACTGGGGGAATGACAGGATTTCCATCATAAAAGTAACAGAAATTGAAGAAGGAGAAACGGAATACGATTATTACCTGGGAGAAGAACTGACGGAGCCAGGGATCTATCTGCCGTAAAGACAGCCATATGGGCGCAATTTTGCAAAGGAAGGAGATTGAAAATGAAAGGGCGTAAGGGCATATTTATCATGTTGCTGAGTGTAGCGCTTTTCCTATGCAAACGGCGCCACCTATGAGGGGAGCTGGAAGAATAATAAGGAAAATGGGTTCGGCGTTTATAAGGATGCCTCCGACTGGACATACGTGGGCGACTGGAAGGGCGGACTGCGTCATGGCCAGGGGATTTTTACCTATGCAAGTTATATATGTTGAAGATATTAATGCGGTACACGGATGAAGAACATCTGCTCAACACGAATGTTTGATGCCGCGCAGTTCTCCGAATTTATAACGGCCAGAAAAAGCCAGGCAATGATTGAAAGATACAGCGTTTGTGCCTTCTCAATATCTTGCAAAGTAATGAGATTTGTGATAGTATGAACATGAAAAATGATGATTATCTGATTAGGGGAAGCAGGTGATGTTTTTGGAGACAACTGGAACGAATGAGAAGAAGCATCAGGAAGATTTATAACGTTTGCGTGGTTTACGTCCAATAGATGATGATTTTATGCGCTGCCTTATTATAGACAACATCCCTTTGGTACAGTGGAGCTCCGTATTATTACGGGCAGGCCATTTGAAGATGGGCAATATATTCTTTATGTGAATGGGGAGTATCGGGGGGATTCTGATATTGGAAAAATATCTGGTACAGCCCCCACCACCAAACGCAATGTTACCGTTGATTCAAAAATAAAGTCCAGACACACGGCCAACGCCGTATTAAAACAAAGTGGGATTGAATTCAAATTTTAATAGGAGGTACACACAATGGCACTACCCCAGGAACAGATCTACACCATAAATGATATCTACGCCCTGCCAGAAGGCCAGCGGGCGGAGCTGATCGACGGCCAGATGTATATGATGGCTCCGCCCAACAGGATTCACCAAAAGCTATCTGCTCAATTCACAAAGATAATTGCCCAATACATTGATTCCCACGGTGGCTCCTGTGAGGTCTATGCCGCTCCGTTTGCGGTTTTTCTGAGCGCAGACGGCCGGAATTACGTTGAACCGGATATCAGCGTCATATGTGACCGTGACAAGCTTACAGACAAGGGCTGCAATGGCGCCCCCGACTGGGTCATCGAGATTGTTTCCCCCGGTAGCCGAAAGATGGACTATTCCACAAAGAATACCCTATACTCTGATTCTGGTGTCCGGGAATATTGGATTGTGGATCCGGAAAAGCAGCGCACCACTATCTATAGATATGAGGACGACGCCGCTCCCATGATTGCGGGATTTGAACAGCCGGTACAGTCTGATATATATGAGGACTTCGCGATCCGTATCGCAGACCTGACCGAATAAAGAAAGACCGCCCCTGCACCACCAGGAACGGTCCACGATACATCCAGAAGAATGTACCAACTCAACACAACATTGCCTGGAAGAGTGTTGGCAAACGAAGGCGCGTATTTGAAGGAAAGGCCTGTACCGTCTACGCACCCAAAAGAAAACAGGTGAGGATCACTGCCGTATGGAATGTAAAGATTGCGGTCTGCCAGGTACGGGCGGGGGAGGATACAAAGCCACAGTTGATTCTACCAGAGGAGGTGCGGGCAGTAAACTTAGGAGTAAAGCCCTGGGAGCGGGAAACCCATTTTATCATGGAGGAGGGCTGCAACGCGGGAAAGCTGTGCATCGGGGAGGCGTTTCTTACGCCGGGAAACTGGGCAGGCTTCCCGCCCACAAGCATGATGTGGACAAGATGCCGGGGGAAGGGATTCTGGAAGAACTTTACTATTTTCTGTTCCAGCCCGAGCAGGGCTTTGCCATTCAGGAGCTCTATACCAAGGATGGTGAGATCGATGTTACGTATACGGTGAAACAGGATGAGCTGGTGGAGTTTCCCAGGGGGGTATCATACCACAGTGGGGGCGCCCGGATATCAAACCTATTTTTTATGTGTAATGGCCGGATAGCATCAGGGATTTTACTGTTCCAATGACCCGGAGCATGAGTGGGTGACGGCGGTGGAAAATATGGTGAAGAAGGGGTGAAGAAAGGCTTTACACCATTGGGATTGATTGCTATAATTAAGGTAGATACAAACTTAGGTACAAAGACATATGAAAGCCTGAAAAAGGAATATTTGACATTAAAAGCATTACTCAATGTTTCCGGCGTGAATCTCACAGACATTGATGAGATCAAAGAGTAAAACGGAATAGTCTCAAATAGCGATACCCCCAGACAAAATTTCTGCCTGGGGATTTCTCTATTTCAAAATTTTTGTGGGAAAAGGTGTAACCCTCCGTTTTTTTCCGCGTCATATCAGATAAGCAGGAAATTTTCTGTGAGGCGGGGCAGGAGCTCCTTCCTGCCCGATGGAGCTTTAGGAGGAGCAGAAAAACGAGGAGGAACGCTATGAAAAAGAAATCAAATCAGATCCGGAGAAAAATTACGGCGGGAGGTTTTGGTGGGGTTCTGCTGGGGATGGCGCTGGCCCCTTTGGCAGGATGCGGCGGGATCGGTCCGGGAGACCGGACGGATTCCGGTAATTTCAAGCTGTCGAAGGAGGTGGAGGATCTTACCGGCCAGTATCAGACGCACACAGATTACGGGAACGTTCCGGTGAGCGATGATTTTCGGGAGAGCTATGTGGATTTTTCTCTGGATCTTTTAAAGGAGTGCCGCAGTGAAGCGGGGGCGAATCCCATGGTCTCGCCGCTGTCCATGATGGCGGCTCTGGAAATGACCCGCAGCGGAGCCAGAGGGGAGACGGAGGCGCAGATGGCCCAGACGCTCTATGGGGAACAGGACGGGGAGGAGCTTTCCCGGGAACTGATGGCGTATCTTTGCGGGTTGCCCAGCCAGGAAAATGCCAGGTTCCATTTTGCCAATTCCATCTGGTTTCGCAATAATGACTCGCATTTTCATCCGGATGAGGCGTTTTTGGAAAACTGCGCCGGGGATTACGATGCCAGGATTTACGGGGCACCCTTTGATGGGGGGACCCTGCATGATATCAATGGCTGGGTGGAGAAGGAGACGGCGGGCATGATTCCGGATATTCTGGACAGGATTTCCGAAAGCGCGATTCTGTATCTGATCAATGCGGTGGCCTTTGAGGCCCGGTGGCAGGAGCCTTACACCTCCAATCAGGTTCACGGAGGAAATTTTTATCCCCGGGAAGGGGAAAGCCAGACCGCGCGGATGATGTACTCCGAGGAGTGGAAGCTGATCAGGGACGGCATGGCCCGGGGATTTGTCAAGCCCTATGAGGAGGGTTATGCGTTCGTGGCGCTGCTGCCGGAGGAAGGAGACACGGTTGATGCCTATCTTGCGAGCCTTTCCGGGGAAAAATGGATGGAGCTTTTGGAGCAGGCGGAGGATGTGATGGTGGAAGCGGGCCTGCCAAAATTTACGGCTGAGACCAGGATAAACGGGAACCAGGTCCTAAAGGAGCTTGGCATGCCGCTGGCTTTTGATGGGGAGCGGGCAGATTTCACCGGGATGGGGCAGTCCGAGGATAGAAATATTTACATCAGCCGGGTGATTCACAGCACCTTCATCCAGGTGGATGAGCAGGGCACCCGGGCGGGGGCGGCTACGGTCGTGGAGATGACGGAGGGAGCGGCGGCCGTGGAACCGGAACGGGTGATCCTGGACCGTCCCTTCCTATATGCGATTGTGGATACGGAGCAGAATCTGCCCATTTTTCTGGGAATTGTAGATACGATGGAGGAATAAGGAGAGGAAGATGGAGGACGAGCAGATTATTGATCTTTACTGGGCCAGGAACCCGGTGGCGATCACAGAAACGGAAGAAAAATACGGGAGGTATCTTAGGGGGATTGCCTGGCATATCCTGGCGGACCGCCAGGACTGCGAGGAGTGCCTCAACGATACCTGGCTGAAAGCCTGGAATGCGATGCCGACGGCCCGTCCCTCCATTCTCCCGGCATTTTTGGGAGCTATTACCCGCAATCTTTCCCTGGATTGTTACCGCAGGAAGCATGCGGCAAGGAGAGGCGGGGGCCAGGCCGCCTGTGTTTTTGACGAGCTTCGGGATTGCTGCGGAGGGACGGAGCCGCTGAAGCGAATGGAGGAGCAGGCGCTGGTGGAGAGTCTGAATCGATTTTTAAAAGAGCTGGACATCCAGAAGCGTGTGATGTTTCTGCGCCGTTACTGGTATATGGATACCGTTGCGGAAATTGCCGGGCGCTGCGGCGTCAGCGAGGGAAGTGTGAAGACGGCTCTGCTCCGCCTGCGGAGAAAGCTTCGCGCCCACTTGAACAAGGAGGGATTTGAGGTATGACGGCAGAGAGCGGGAGGCGCGTGGTCACAGCGGAGGAGCTGGCGGACGCCATCGGGAAAATTGATGCTTCCTATGTGAAGGAGGCGGATACCTGGCATGCGCCGCGTTTTGCGAAAAAGCTTTGGCGTATTTCTAGGGCAGCGGCCGTGGCGGCCTGTCTGCTTCTGGTAATTGTGGCAGTGATTGCGCTGCCGGGAAAGGTGAATCCGGGGCCGGACGGCGGGAGAACGGAATCGATTCTGCAGGAGGAAGCGGCTGCAGGGGAAGAGGATGGCGCGGCTTCGGGAGAAGCCGGAGCAGAGAAGGGCGGTCTGGAGGGAGCGCAGGCTTCGGAAGCGCTTTTTGAGATTCCGGAAGAGGTTACGGAGGTTCTGGCGATATATGAGCGTGGCGGAGCAGAAGAACAGTATCTTTTGACGGGACAGGAGCTTCTGGCCCTGCGGCAGTGGGCGGACAGCCTGGCGCTGGGCGAGGCTGTGGCCGCTGCCGGCGGGGAAGCCATGGTGGAGCCTGGGAAAGTCCCCGGGGAAAATGGAGCGGAGACATCCGGGGAAGGGGAGACGTACACCTTCCGGTATGGGGAGACGGAGATTTCCTACTTAAATGCTGGGAATTGGTACCTTGTTACAGAAGATTCCTGGTATCCGGTACAGAATCCGTCAAAGCCGCCGCTGCCATAGCGGGGAAATCCGTTCAATCCTCCAGAGCGCGGATCAGGTTCACCATCTCGATGGCGCCCTGGGCGCATTCGAAGCCTTTGTTTCCGGCCTTGGTGCCGGCGCGTTCGATGGCCTGCTCTATGGTGTCGGTGGTGAGGACGCCGAACATCACGGGAATCTGGGCGGAGAGGCTCACCTGGGCAATGCCCTTGGAAACCTCACTGCAGACATAGTCATAATGGCTGGTGCTGCCCCGGATTACGGCGCCTAGGCAGATGACGGCATCATATTTTCCGCTTTTGGCCATTTTGGAGGCGATCAGGGGGATTTCGAAGGCCCCCGGCACCCAGGCCACCTGGATGTCGTCATCGGCTACATTTTCACGTTTCAGGCCGTCGATGGCCCCGGAGAGCAGCTTGGAGGTGATAAATTCGTTGAACCGGGCTGCAACAATTCCGATTTTGATTTCCTGGGATACTAATTTTCCTTCATAAATTTTCATAATAGATTCCTTTCTTTTATCCGATCTGGGAAAGAAGATGTCCCATCCGGTTTTTCTTGGTCTGCAGGTAAAACCTGTCATAGGGTGTCGCGGCAATCTCGATGGGGATCCGGTCGGTGATGGACATTCCATAGTCCGCAAGCTGATAGACCTTATCCGGATTGTTGGTGAGCAGATGCAGGGAATGAATGCCCAGGTCCCTTAAGATCTGCGCGCCGATGTAGTACTCTCTCAGGTCGCCGTCGAAGCCCAAAGCCAGGTTGGCCTCTAAGGTGTCCATGCCCTGGTCCTGCAGATGGTAAGCCTTTAATTTATTGACCAGGCCGATGCCGCGGCCTTCCTGGCGCATGTAAAGCAGCACGCCGGCGCCCTTTTGGGCGATCATTTTCATGGCGGCGTCAAGCTGCTGGCCGCAGTCGCAGCGCAGGGAGCCGAACACGTCTCCGGTGAGGCATTCGGAATGGACGCGGCAGAGAACATCAGTTCCGTCAGAGATATCTCCCATGACCAGGGCAATGTGGTGTTCGCCATTCAGCTTGTTGATGTAGCAGTGGGCCGTAAATTCACCGTATTTTGTGGGCATTTTCGTGATGGAAACGCATTCCACAAATACCTCGTGGACCTTCCGGTATTCCTGCAGGTCCTTGATGGTGATCCAGGGAAGCTGATGCTCTGCTGCAAATTTTTTCAGATCAGTGGTCCGCATCATACGTCCGTCATCCTGCATGATTTCACAGCAGAGGCCGCATTCCTTAAGGCCCGCCAGCCGCATCAGATCCACCGTCGCCTCAGTGTGGCCGTTCCGCACCAGGATGCCGCCCTCTCTGGCGATCAGGGGAAACATATGGCCGGGCCGGCGGAAATCATAAGGACCGGCGGTATCGGAAACACACATCCGGGCGGTCAGTCCACGTTCCTCGGCGGAGATGCCGGTGGTGGTATCCTTGTAGTCCACGGAAACCGTAAATGCTGTCTCGTGGTTGTCCGTGTTGTGCGCTACCATGGGGCCCAGGGCCAGCCGCTTTGCGATTTGGGAGCTCATGGGCATGCAGATCAGACCCTTGGCATAACAGGCCATAAAATTCACGTTTTCCGTTGTGGCGGCCTGGGCGGAACAGATCAGATCCCCCTCATTTTCCCGGTCCTCGTCGTCCATGACCAGGATCAGCTTTCCGGCCTTCAGGGCCTCGATAGCGTTTTCGATTGCTTCATATGTATTGGTTTTTTTCATTGTAGTACCTCCTAAAATCCATGCTTTGCTAAAAATGCGCCTGTCAGGCTGCCGCCGGTTTCGCCCAGGACAAATTTTTCCACATACTTGGCAATGCAGTCGTTTTCCAGGTTCACCAGATCGCCGGTATGCTTTGCGCAGAGCGCGGTGTGTTCCCGGGTGTGGGGAATGACGGACACCAGGAAGCTGTCCGGTTTCAGTGAGGCCACTGTCAGGCTGATGCCGTCGATGGCGATGGAGCCCTTTTCCACAATGTAGCGGAGGATCTTTGGCGTGGTGCGGATGGTATACCAGACGGCAATGTTGTCCTGGGAAATCCGGACGATGGTGCCGGTTCCGTCGATATGTCCGCTGACAATGTGCCCTCCGAACCGCCCGTCGGCGGACATGGCCCGTTCCAGGTTCACGGGGCTTTTGGGGCGGAGAGACGAAAGCGCGGTGCGGTTTAAGGTTTCATGCATCACGTCCGCCGTAAAAGAAGAAGCGCTGTATTCCGTTACCGTTAAGCAGATCCCGTTTACGGCGATGCTGTCTCCGATGTGGACGTCCGAAAGGATGCCGGAGGCTTCGATGGTAAGCTTTATGGAAGCGCTGTTTTTCTGAATGCGCAAAACGGCGCCGACCTCTTCTATGATTCCGGTAAACATGGATAATCCACCTCCCCTTCGATCCGGTAATCCTGGCCCACCTGGGAAACAGAAGTATTTTTCAGCAAAAATGCCTCCGACGGGAGATCCACGCCCAGCCCTCCCACCGGAGTGACTCCATCTCCGCCGAAAAGCTTTGGCGCCAGATAGATTTCCATCTCATCTACGGTCCGCTGGGCCAGGGCGCTCCAGTTCAAGGAGCCGCCCCCCTCCAGCAGGATGCCGTCAATGTTTTTCTGTCCCAAAGCCTCCATCAGGGCGTTGAGGTCCAGATGGCCTTCCTTTGTGGGGACGTCAAGAAGGGTGCAGCTCCTTTCCAGGTAAGGCGCCCGTCTGGCTTCCTCACGGCAGCTTGTGGCGATCAGGGTGGGAACGTCCGCCGCCGTCTGTACCACGGTGGATGTGAGGGGGGTGCGCAGGTTGGTATCGCAGATAATACGAACCGGTGTTCGGGATCCCGGAATCCGGCAGGTCAGGGCGGGATCGTCACAGAGCACCGTATTTACGCCCACCATGATGGCGGAGAATTCCTGGCGCGTCATCTGTACCTGCTGCCGGGCCTCCTGGCCGGTAATCCATTTGGACTTTTTCGTGCGGGTGGCGATCTTCCCGTCCAGCGTCATGGCGTATTTCATGTGGACGAAGGGTCGTCCGGTGGTGATGAATTTGGAAAAGACCCGGATGAGCTTTTGGCATTCCGCCTCAAGAACGCCTACTGTCACCTGGATCTGGCGCTCCCTTAAAAGGGCGGCGCTCTTTCCGCTCATCAGTGGGTTGGGGTCTAAGACTCCGATTACAACCCGGGAAATCCCGCTTTCCAGGATCGCCTCCGTGCAGGGGGGCGTTTTTCCCTGGTGGCAGCAGGGCTCTAAGGTTACGTAAAGGGTCGCGCCTTCGGGGGAAGCCTGGCAGCTTTTGAATGCGTTGCGCTCCGCATGAAGACCGCCGAACTGTTCATGCCAGCCCTGGCCGATGATGACGCCGTCCTTGACGATGACGGCTCCCACCAGGGGGTTGGGGTTGACGAATCCGGTTCCCCGCCTGGCCAGGGATAAGGCCAGCGCCATATAGTCTGTATCATTCATAGCAAGTACCTCCTAGAGAAAATCGCGGGCCGCGCAGGCATCAGCGCCATATTTCTTTTGCACGGGCCTGTGCATAAAAAAATGTCTTGAATAAAAATCATCCAAGACATGTAAAAGGCTTTGATCATCGGACGGGATTTCGTTTCCTGTCCGCCGCGCAGCCCATGCATAAAAAATCTGAAATGAAAAATCATTCCAGAGCAAAAGGGCATATCGCTGCCTCTCATCTTCTTTCATCCAGACTGTACTGTCGGCTTCGGAATTCTGGCTTATAGAACGTATGTTCTATAAGAGTCACCGAATCATACCTTGCGGCTCGTGGGCTGTACCACCGGTAGGGAATTGCACCCTGCCCTGAAGATTGTTATTCAATTGCCTGTAATTATAAGCCCAAGAACCGGGTTTGTCAATCCTTTTTTTAAAAATAGGGTTAGGGTGTCAAAAGGGGCTTTTCTAAACTATGTCTGGCAAAATGCACAAAATGTATTCTGATTTGTGACTGTGGAGAATCTTAGAGCCTCTTAATGTCCTGCACGATTCCCAGCAATTTGCCGGCATGGATGCCGGCGAAAGCCCGATCTGCGACAGGACGTCGCATAGAGGGCGGTTGCGTCCGCCAATCTTACCTTTTAACAGGACATTTAGAGGGTCTTGAATTCGGAACCGGAACAAAAGAGGAATACATTT
>CATJBQ010000090.1 GCA_949738465.1 uncultured Lachnospiraceae bacterium | reverse complement strand
CTCAGTTGGTAGAGCACTTGACTTTTAATCAAGTTGTCCCGGGTTCGAACCCCGGCACGCTCATTTGAAAGAATTTCATGTTAAGAACTATGTTTATAGTTCTTTTTTTCATCATTTTATTGCAGGCGGCGGGAGCGCCGCCGTTACATAGCTATGCGGGTATGGCGGAATTGGCAGACGCGCTAGATTTAGGTTCTAGTGGGAGACCGTGCAGGTTCGAGTCCTGTTACCCGCAGCCAGATAACGATAATCCGAACCAGGCTTTGACCGGGTTCGGGTTTTTAGTTTCCGGGTAGCGCAGGGGCCGGCAAACCTTACCGGGCCGGCCGGAAATCTTCGATCCCCAGATATTGCCGGGCGCAGACGGCGATTCCGCCCAGCAGCGTAGCCGTATCCTGCAGGGTGGAGGAAACAATGGGGCATTCCCGGCTCATGGCGTTTTGGAACCGTTCCTGGATGCGGGGGACCACATCCGGCAGGTAAGCGGTAATCAGGCTGTTGAGGACGATTAGCTGCGGGTTGAAAATATTGACAATGTTGTTGAGCCCGATCGCCATATAGGCTACGAAATCATCGATGGCAGCGACGGCTGCCGGCTCCTGTTTCCGATAATCTGCCACCAGCTCGTCCAGGCCAAAGCGATGACGGCTGTGGAGGTTCTCTGTCTGTGGATGACCGCCGCGGGAAACCGTGGCTCCTTCCTTTTGCTGGTTGTATTTCCAAAGTACCGCATCCAGGGAGGCATACTGTTCGATGCAGCCCCGGTTGCCGCAGGGGCAGGGGAGGCCGCCTGGCTCTACGATGGTATGGCCGAATTCCCCGGCAAAGCCGCCGGATCCCGTATAAAGGCGATCGTTCATAATGATCCCCAATCCGATGCCGGCGTGGACATTGATGTTGACCAGGCTGGAAGAACCGAAGGAGAAGGTACGTTCGCCCAGGGCGGACAGATTGGCCTCATTTTCCAGGTACACGGGGAGATCGAACTCTTGTTCTAATAGCTCCTTTAGAGGCAGGCCCTCCAGATGATAGTAGGGAGTGAACAGAATCCTGCTTTCGTGGACCACGCCATAAATTCCCAGGCTGATGCCGGTGAGGGGGCCGCTGGCGGCAAAACCATTTCCGGCGCCTGGCATTGTCCTGCTGCCGGAGGTTTTTTGGGGAGTGTCCGCCTGGGGAGGACAGTCCAAAACTTGACGGATCATACGGCCCAAGAGAGGCAGAAGGCTGTCGCAGCTTCCGTCCCAGTCTTGTTGATAGAGGACGCACTGCTGCCCCAAAAGATTGCTCCGAAGGGCGCGGATGGCTGTGGGGGCAAGGTCAAAGGCCAGCGCCTGGCCGCATCCGGCCCGAAACTGCAGTAGAATAGGATGGCGGCCCTTGCTGGTAGCCAGGCTTCCGATCTCCTCCACCACGCCTGCATCCAGAAGGCCCTGGACCTGGCTGGAAATGGTAGCTTTGGTCAGACCCAGCTCCTTGGAGAGGCTGGCCCGGGAGATGGGGCCCTTTTGAATGATGGTTTCTAGTATTTTCCGTTGATTCTGGTCACGGGGGATGGGGGGGCATATAAGTGTCATAGGGTACTCCTTTTTTATTTGGGAAAGCCATGAAACGGCTTGCGTTGTCTTTTGATCCGGGTCTGGATTTTCTAAAATTACGATCACATTACTATCATAACAAAAAGTGTGCATAAAATCAAAAGTAAAACGTTTGCTGACCGCTTTTTTTCATGGCGTATTGACGGAAGATCAAATCTATGGTATCGTTAGCACAGGAATTAGTTTATTGGATAAACAAATAGGAGGAGAGGCCATGAACACTTATATTGGGATCGACCTGGGAACCTCTGCCGTGAAGCTTGTGCTGATGCGTGCCGACGGTTCCATTGAAAAAATTGTATCCAGGGATTACCCCATCGAATTTCCGAAGCCCGGCTGGTCCCAGCAGAATCCGGAGGACTGGTATAATAGGACCATGGAGGGCTTAAAGGAGCTGCTTTCTGACTGTGACAGGAGCAGGGTAAAGGGCATCAGCTTCGGCGGCCAGATGCACGGCCTGGTGATTCTGGATGAACAGGATCAGGTGATCCGTCCGGCGCTGTTGTGGAATGACGGGCGGACCTTTGAGGAATGTGATTTCTTAAATGAAGAAATCGGGAAGAAGCGGCTGTCTGGCTATACCGGAAATATCTCTTTCACCGGTTTTACGGCCCCTAAGGTGCTGTGGATCTACAACAAGGAGCCGGAGAATTTTGCCCGGATTAAAAAGGTAATGCTGCCCAAGGATTACATAGCCTACCGCATGAGCGGGGTTCACTGTACCGATGCCTCCGACGCTTCGGGGATGCTGCTTTTTGATGTGAAGAACCGCTGCTGGTCCAGGGAAATGCTGGAGATCTGCCATTTGAAGGAGGAGCAGATGGCGAAGGTCTATGAGAGTTATGAGTACGTGGGAACACTGCTGCCCCAGGTGGCGGTTGAGCTGGGGCTTTCGGAACAGGTAAAGGTGGCGGCCGGAGCCGGGGACAATGCGGCGGCGGCTGTGGGAACCGGAACCGTAGGCGAGGGGGCCTGCAATATTTCCCTGGGAACGTCGGGAACGATTTTTATTTCCGCGGGGGATTTTAAGGTGGACGAGTACAATGCCCTTCATGCCTTTGCCCATGCGGACGGCCGCTATCATTTGATGGGCTGTATGCTCAGTGCGGCCTCCTGCAACAAATGGTGGATGGAGGATATTTTAAAAACCCAGGATTTTGCGGCGGAGCAGGCGCCTATCACTCCCAAACGGCTGGGAGAGAACCATGTGTATTTTCTGCCCTACCTGATGGGAGAACGCTCGCCTCACAACGATCCCAAAGCCAGGGGAACCTTTGTGGGCATGACCATGGACAACACCCGGGAGGACATGACCCAGGCTGTGCTGGAGGGAGTGGCCTATGCCCTGCGCGATTCTCTGGAGGTTGCCAGGAAGCTTGGAATTTCCATTACGAAGACAAGGATCTGCGGCGGCGGCGCCAAGAGCACTCTTTGGAAGGCCATGATTGCCAACATCATGAATCTCCAGGTAGAAGTGCTTGCGGCAGAGGAGGGCCCTGGCCTTGGCGGCGCGATGCTGGCAGCGGTGGCCTGCGGGGAATATGCTTCCGTAAAAGAGGCGGCAGACCGGATTGTGCGGGTGAAGGAAGTGGTAGACCCGGATCCGGTGCTGGTGGCAAAATACGAAAAGCATTATCAGATTTTCCAAAAGATTTATCCGGCGCTTGCGGGCGTATATCAGTTGATGAGCTAGAAAAAAGAGCGGCAGGAGGCATCGTTTCTGATGTCGTTTCCTGTCGCTTTGTGCACCTTTCACAGAAATGAGGTTTTTCCAGGGATTGCCTTGAAAAATGATGTTTTTCTGCGTATAATTGGGATATCGACGCAGGGAGGTGAGAAAATGTCTGATCATGAATTGTTACTCGCAATATCCAACATGATGGATGAGAAATTTGCCACAGAATTACAACCGATAAAAGATGATTTGCATTCCTTGAAGGAGGATGTCCAGATCCTGAAGGTGGAAATGAAGGAAGTGAAGGAAGACGTCCGGATCCTGAAGGAGGATGTCCAGATCCTGAAGGAAGAAGTTGGGACCCTGAAGGAAGAAGTTGAGACCCTCAAGGAGAACGTGCAAACATTGGAGAATAAAGTACACCAGATACAATTATGCCAGGAGAATATGATTTTACCCCGACTGAACACGATTGAGTCCTGCTACACCGGTACCTACGGCCGTTATAAGGCCTATGCCGACAGAATGGAAGTGGCCTTTGACGACATTGAGATGCTCAAAAAGGTGGTGGCGGAGCATTCGGAGAAGCTGCAGAAGCTGGCGTGAGAAGTAGGGATTACATAAGAGAAGGAAGGACCTTTTGTCTGTTTTTGGGACAAGAGGTTTTTTAACGTCTGGGGCGGGGAATCCTGCAAAACAGGGATCTTTTTTAATGCCATAACTAAAAGTTATGATAAATATACATAATTCATATAGAAAGGAATATTTACAAATGAATCTTCTTGTAGTAGAATAGCACAAAGTTCAACACCATAGCAAAAGGAGGATAAAAATTATGAAAAAGAAACTGGTAAGTATGTTTTTAGCCCTTGCGTTGGCGGCTTCCCTGGTGGGATGCGGCGACGGTAATGAGGGCGCGGGAGATGGAGATACCGCCCAGGAAGGCGCAGATAGTGCAGATGACGCAGGCGCGTCCGAAGGGAGCTTTAAGATCGGAGGGATCGGGCCAATTACCGGAAACACGGCCCTTTATGGCAAGGCGGTTCAGAATGGCGCGCAGATTGCGGTAGATGAGATCAATGCAGCCGGCGGAATCAACGGGTATCAGATTTCCTACAAGTTTGAGGATGACCAGAATGACGCGGAGAAGTCGGTCAACGCTTACAATTCCCTGAAGGACTGGGGGATGCAGCTTCTGATGGGAACGGTAACCACGACGCCTTGTGTAGCGGTGGCTCCCGAGACGGCCAATGACAATATGTACCTGCTGACACCTTCCGCATCCTCTACCGATGTGATTGAAGCGGACAACGCGTTCCAGGTATGCTTCACTGACCCCAACCAGGGAAAGGCATCTGCAGAGTATATTGCAGAGAAGAAGCTGGCTACGAAGGTTGCCATCATTTATAACAGCTCCAGTGTGTATTCTTCCGGTATCGAGGCAAGCTTCAAGAAAGAAGCGGAAACACGCGGGCTGGAGATTGTGGCAGATGAGGCCTTTACCGATGATTCCAGTACGGATTTTTCCACGCAGCTTCAGAAGGCCCAGAGCGCCGGAGCAGAACTGGTGTTCCTTCCCTTCTACTATACAGAAGCATCCATTGTGCTGACACAGGCAGATACCATGGGATACGATCCGATTTTCTTCGGCGTGGACGGTATGGATGGAATCCTGGGCGTTGAGAACTTCAATACAGAGCTGGCGGAAGGCGTAATGCTTCTGACACCGTTCGCGGCAGACAGCGATGATGAGATGACAAAGGCTTTTGTTGCCAAGTATCAGGAAAAATATAATGAAATTCCGATTCAGTTTGCGGCAGATGCATACGATGCGATTTATATTATGAAGGCTGCCTTGGAGAAGGCAGGCGCTACACCGGACATGAGCGCCAGCGATATTTGCGATGCGATGAAGGTGGCGATGACAGAGATTTCCTGTACCGGACTGACGAGTGCAGGCTCCGAGATGACCTGGGAGGCCAACGGCGAGGTAAGCAAGGCGCCCATGGCTGTTGTAATCAAGGACGGCGTATACGTGGCGGCAGAATAAGAGACGACAGGGCTGGCGTCCGGGGCAGATCTAAGGATTTGCTCTGGATGCCTTTTTCATCTTAAATGATCCGGGCGTCAAAAGGGGCTTTTTATCTTATATGAAAAAGATTGTACATTCATGTAGATTCGTGGTATAATCACAAAGAGTAAAATGAGAGAAAGACAGAGGTGTTCGTATGAGTTTTTTGTCCAACCTGATCAACGGGATCAGTCTGGGAAGTGTATATGCAATTATAGCTCTGGGGTATACCATGGTGTATGGAATTGCCAAGATGCTGAATTTTGCCCATGGGGACGTAATCATGATCGGCTGCTATGCGGTGTTTATGACCATGAGCCGCCAGGGCTGGCCGCCCCTTTTATCGGTGGCCTTCGCGGTGGTGGTCTGTACGGCCCTTGGCATGATCATCGAGAAGATCGCCTATAAGCCCCTGCGGCGGGCAACGCCCTTGGCGGTGCTGATTACGGCCATCGGCGTCAGCTATTTCCTGCAGAATTCGGCGCTGCTTATATTTGGCGCAGATACCAAGTCCTTTACCTCCGTGGTGGCGGTGCCGCCCATCAAGCTGGCAGGGGGGGCGTTGACGATTCCGGGAACAGCCATCGTGACAGTGGCGGTCTGCCTGGTGATTATGGTGGCTCTGACCTTGTTTATTAAGAAGACGAAGGCCGGACAGGCCATGCTGGCGGTGTCCGAGGACAAGGATGCGGCCCAGTTGATGGGAATCAATATCAACGGGACCATTTCCCTGACCTTTGCCATCGGCTCGGGGCTGGCGGCCATTGCCGGCGTGCTTTTTTGCTCCACCTACCCCTCCTTGACGCCTTACACCGGCTCCATGCCGGGAATCAAGGCCTTTACGGCGGCGGTATTTGGCGGGATCGGATCGGTTCCCGGCGCGCTTCTGGGCGGGATCCTGCTGGGGGTCATTGAGATCCTGGGCCGGGCCTACATATCCTCCCAGTTGTCGGACGCCATTGTATTTGCCGTGCTGATCATTGTCCTTCTGGTGAAGCCCACTGGGATCCTGGGCAAGAAGGTCAGCGAGAAGGTTTAATCTGAAAGTAAAAAGGAATGGAGTGAATGGAATGAAAAAAACGACAAGAGACCATCTGATTACTTTTGGATTGGTCGTTGTAGTCTATCTTATTGTGCAGCTTCTGATCGCTACCGGCAATATGTCCTCGCTGATGCAGGGACTTCTGGTACCCATGTGTACCTATTCGATTGTGGCCATCGGACTGAATCTCTGTGTGGGGTATCTGGGGGAGCTGAGTATCGGTCATGCAGGCTTTATGTGCGTAGGCGCCTTTTCCGGAGCCGTTGTCAGCAAGCTTCTGTCGGAAACCGTCACCAACGGCATCCTGCTGTTTGTGATTGCCCTGGCGGTGGGAACGCTGATGGCTGCGCTGTGCGGATTCTTAATCGGAATCCCGGTGCTGCGCTTAAGGGGCGATTATCTGGCCATTGTGACACTGGCCTTTGGAGAGATCATTAAGAATATCATCAACGTATTATATATAGGAAAGGACAGCCAGGGTTTTCATTTTTCCCTGTCCAATCCCATTGAGATCGAGGAGGAGGGCCTGTGGCTGATCAACGGGGCCAAGGGTATTGCCAAGATTACCCACCTGTCCAGCTTTACCATCGGCGTGGTGCTGATCTTAATCAGCCTGTTTGTGGTATACAACCTGGTGAATTCCCGCAGCGGCCGGGCCATTATGGCAATCCGCGATAACCGTATTTCCGCGGAATCGGTGGGGATTAACATTACAAAATATAAGCTGATGGCGTTTACGATTTCCGCGGCCATTGCCGGGGCCGGGGGAGTGCTGTACGCTCACAACCTGTCCACCGTCACGGCGACGCCTGCCAATTTTGGCTACAACATGTCCATTATGATCCTGGTATTCGTGGTGCTGGGCGGGATCGGAAGCTTCCGGGGTTCCATCATTGCCGCCGTGCTGCTGACGCTTTTGCCGGAGCTTTTGCGCGGCCTGTCGGATTACCGGATGCTGATTTATTCCATCGTCCTGATTGCCATGATGCTGTTCAACTGGAGCCCGCGGATGAAGGATTTCCGGGCGGCCCATTCCCTGAAGGGCAGATTTGGTAAAAAGACCGCAAAGGAGGCAGAGTAAGATGGCTGTATTAGAAGTGAAGAATCTGGGAATCTCCTTTGGAGGCTTACGGGCGGTGGATGGATTTAACGTGTCCATTGAAAAAGGGCAGCTTTACGGCCTCATCGGACCCAACGGCGCCGGAAAGACGACGATTTTCAATATGCTCACTGGCGTTTATAAGCCCACGGACGGCACGATTTTCTTAGACGGGGTGAATATTACCGGCAGGAAGACCACGGAGATCAACAAGGCGGGGGTTGCCCGGACCTTTCAGAATATCCGGCTGTTTCAGGAGCTTTCCGTGCTGGACAATGTGAAGGTGGGGCTCCATAACGGCCATGCCTACAGCACCATCACCGGGATCCTGCGGCTGCCCAAGTATCGCAGGTCGGAGCGCAGGATGGATGCGCGGGCCTTAGAGCTTTTGAAGGTCTTTGACTTGGACGGCGAGGCAGAACTTCTGGCATCCAACCTTCCTTACGGCAAGCAGCGCAAGCTGGAGATTGCCAGGGCGCTGGCCACAGATCCCAAGCTGCTGCTTTTAGACGAGCCGGCGGCGGGGATGAACCCCAACGAGACCCAGGAGCTGATGAAGACCATCCGTTTTGTGCGGGATAATTTTGATATGACGATCCTTCTGATCGAGCATGATATGAAGCTGGTATCCGGTATCTGTGAAAAACTGACGGTGCTGAATTTCGGCCAGGTGCTGGCCCAGGGAGATACCGCTGCGGTATTGAACGATCCCGAGGTCATCAAGGCGTATCTGGGAGAATAGGAGGAAAGAAATATGGCAATGCTTGAAATAAAGGATCTGGAGGTTTACTACGGTGTGATACAGGCCATCAAGGGCATTTCCTTCCAGGTCAACGAGGGGGAGGTTATCGCGCTCATCGGCGCCAACGGCGCGGGCAAGACCACCATCCTCCAGACGATTACCGGTATGATCCCGGCCCATAAGGGCAGCATTTTATTTGGGGGGACGGACATCACCAGGATTGCCGGGCATAAGATCGTGTCTATGGGAATGGCCCATGTGCCAGAAGGGCGGCGGGTGTTTTCCCAGCTTTCCGTGCTGGATAACTTGAAGCTGGGAGCCTATAGCAGGAAGGACAAGAGCGAGGTACAAAAGACCCTGGAGATGGTTTATCAGCGCTTCCCACGGCTTAAGGAGCGCAAGAACCAGATGGCGGGGACTCTTAGCGGCGGGGAACAGCAGATGCTGGCCATGGGCCGGGCCCTGATGTCGAAGCCTAGGATTGTGCTGATGGATGAGCCTTCCATGGGGCTGTCGCCCATTCTGGTATCGGAGATTTTTGATATCATTAAGGAGATCTCAGCAGGGGGAACAACAGTTCTCCTGGTGGAACAGAATGCCAGAAAGGCCCTTTCCATTGCCAACCGGGCCTATGTATTGGAGACCGGCAACATTGTCCTCAGCGGGGACGCGGATGATCTTTTGCATGATGAATCGATCAAAAAAGCATATTTGGGAGAGTAGGTGGGTCAATTGAAGAAGACGGTGATTACCATTGCAAGAAGCTACGGCAGCGGCGGAAGAACGCTGGGAAAGCTTCTGGCCAAGGAGATGGGGATTCCCTGCTATGACAGGGAGCTGATCCGCATGGCCTCCGACCAGAGCGGGATCAACGAAGCGCTGTTTGGCGCGGCAGACGAGCGGAAGCGGGGATTTTCTTTTTTGAAGGGCGTCAAGCCCTATACCGGGAAAGCCCTGCCGCCGGAGAGCGGGGATTTTGTATCGGATGACAATCTTTTCAGCCTGCAGGCGGAGATTATCAAGGAGGTGGCCGACAAGGGGCCCTGCATTATCATCGGCCGTTGTGCCGATTATGTGCTGCGGGACCGGGAGGATGTGCTGCGCCTGTATTTTTACGCGCCCAGGGAGGACTGCTTAAAGCGCCTTCGGGAGGTGTCTGGAGAGCCGGAGCGGGAGCTGAACCGCAAGATTGACAAGATCGACAAGTATCGTGCCGAGTATTACAAGTATTACACCGGTTATGAGTGGAATGACAGCCGGAACTATGATTTCTGCCTGAATACGGCTTCCATGAGCTATGAAAAGCTGATCCAGGTGGTAAGATCTTATATGGAGATATGCGAGCAATAGTCTGCATATGATGTAAAAGAATGATTATACGGGATGTCCTGGAGGTTTCCGGGGCATCCTTTTCAGAGGTAGGATGTATGCGGAAGCAATTGAGTAAGACCCAGACCATCGCGCTGGGATTTTTTATCATTATAAGTACAGGAACGCTGCTATTGATGCTGCCGGCCTGCGCCAGGGACGGACGGATGACAGGGTTTACCGACGCGTTGTTTACATCAACCAGCGCCACCTGCGTGACGGGGCTGGTGACGGTGGATACGTATCAGCATTGGAGCCTTTTGGGGCAGGTAGTGATTTTGGCGCTGATCCAGATCGGGGGCCTGGGCTTTATCACCATGGGGATGTTTTTTTCTATTTTCCTGAAGCGGAAGATCGGCTTAAAGGAGCGGGACCTGATCCAGGAAAGCTTAAACAGCCTCCACATCGGCGGGATGGTGCGGCTGGTGAAAAAAATTGTGCCCTTCACTTTTTTGTTTGAGGGGATCGGCGCTCTGGTGCTGTTTCTGCGTTTTCTGCCCCGGATGGGGGTAAAGGACGCCCTCTGGTACGGAATTTTCCATTCGGTGTCGGCTTTTTGCAACGGCGGCTTTGATCTGATGGGGCGGTATGAGGAATATTCTTCCCTGGTTTCCTATTATGACGATGTTGTGGTGAACGTGACCATTATGCTGCTGATTGTCATTGGGGGCATCGGTTTTATTGTCTGGGATGATATTGGGAAGCACGGGATCCATGTGAGGCGTTATCTGCTGCATACGAAAATTGTGCTGGCCACCACGGCGACGTTGATTTTCGGCGGGGCCGTCCTGTTTTTCCTGTTCGAATCCGGGGGCCTGCTGGCGGGGATGGAAGCCAGGGGACAGATCCTGTCTTCTCTGTTTGCCTCGGTGACGGCCCGGACGGCGGGGTTTAATACCCTGGATACGGCCGGGTATTCCCAGGCGTCCCGGATGCTGACGGTGCTCCTGATGTTTATCGGGGGAAGCCCCGGCTCTACGGCCGGCGGGATCAAGACGACTACGCTTGTAGTCCTTGTGCTGCTGGCGGTGGCCACCTTGAAAAACCGCCAGGAGATGAATATTTTTCACCGGCGTCTTTCGGAGGAAACCATACGCAAGGCCAGTACGGTTTTTCTGATCAACCTGCTTCTGGCCTGCGTCAGTGTGCTGGCCTTAAGCGCGTTGAATCCCTTTTCGCTGGATGATGTGCTGTTTGAGGTGTTTTCGGCCATCGGTACGGTGGGGATGACCACCGGGATCACAAGGGATTTGACGATTGCCTCAAGATATATTATTATAATATTGATGTACTGCGGACGGATCGGCAGCATGTCCTTTGCCCTTTCCTTTATGGAAAAGAAGCGGGGGGCCGTGGTGAAGCTGCCAAAGGAGCACATTACGATTGGCTGACGCGGGCGTCTTATAATTGGATGAAAAAAGCGGATAGGAGATGGATATGAAATCTTTTTTAGTGATCGGGATTGGCAGGTTTGGACAGCATTTAAGCTCCAACCTGATGAAGCTGGGCAATGACGTGATGATTGTGGACCAGAACGAGGAGAAGCTGGATGATCTTCTGCCCTTTGTCACCAGCGCCAAGATCGGGGATTGTACGAAGCCGGAGGTGCTCAAAGGCTTTGGCGTCGGGAATTTTGATGTGTGTCTGGTGTGTATCGGTACCAATTTTCAGAGCAGCCTGGAGATTACCAGTCTCTTGAAGGAGCTGGGGGCAAAATACGTCATCAGCAAGGCCACCCGGGACATCCATGCCAAGTTTTTGTTGCGGAACGGCGCGGACGAGGTGATCTATCCGGACCGGGATATCGCCGAGCGGCTGGCGGTGCGGATGACAGCCAACCATGTGTTCGATTATATTGAGATGGGTGATTACGGGATTTACGAGATTCCGCCCCTGCCCCAATGGCTGGATAAGTCCATCAAGGAAGTGAATTTCCGGGTCAAGTACCATGTGAATATCCTGGGGATCAAAAAAAACGGGGAGACGGATCTTTTGCCCCGGGCGGAGCATATCTTTAAAGAGGATGAGCATCTGATGGTCATCGGAAAAAAGGCGGATGTGGAATATATTTTAAAGCGGCTGTAGGAGAGAGCGTATGTTATTGGAATTTTTGTCAACGGTGGATGGGAAGCTTCTTTTTTTCATCCAGGAGTATCTGCGGTTTGGCTGGCTGACGAAGGTGATGCGGTTCATCACCAGCCTGGGCGACGGAGCGCTGATCTGGATCGTGCTGGCGGCGGTGTTTTTGTGCTTTCACCGGTACCGGAAAACGGGGGTCGCCATGGCGGTGGCCTTGCTGATCGGTTATCTGGTCACCAACCTGATCCTGAAGAACCTGGTGCTGCGGGTGCGGCCCTACGATGCCCTGGTGGGTTTGCAGGCTTTGATCGGGCCTCTCAGGGACAGCTCCTTTCCCTCGGGGCACGCCACCAGCTCCATTGCGGCGGGATTTGTGGCGCTTCGGGGAGCCCCACGTTACATAGGGATACCGGCTTTTGTACTGGCGGTGCTGATTGCTTTAAGCCGTCTGTACCTGGGGGTGCATTACCCCACGGACGTGCTGGCCGGGGCGCTGATCGGGCTGTTTGCGGCTTTTTGTGCCAAGTACACGGCGAAGGCTTGAGAAATGTGACGTTGCGTTTTAGCAGGAAACACCCTCCGGGTGTACCTGTATGCGCGAAAAACGGCGCAGTAAGAATGAAAGGAGTGGGAAGATGGCTGGTTTTATTATCTGGATTGCGATCATCATTGTGGTTGTAGCGGTCAATAAGCGGAGTGTGAAGGTGAAAAATCCGCCGCGGCCCCAGGGAACCGTTTTTCCTGCCGGGAATCAGCGGTCAGCCGGGACGGCAACGAAGGAGGCGGACCCCTGGGCGGCCGGTCAGCCGGTGAATGGATTGGAAAAGCAGCAGGCGCTAAAGGAGCGTCTTGCCAGAAAGTATAACCGTCCGGTTTCCGGAACATCCGGCGGCAGCGATATTTTAAGCCGGGCAAAGGCTTCCGTGGAGGAGGATTTTGGCCAGACCTGGGAGCAGGAGGAGGCGGAGCGTCAAAGACAGCGGGAGCAGGAGGAAGCGAGCCGCCGTGCCAGACAGCAGAGAGAACGCCAGGAGGAAGCGAGCCGCCGTGCCCGGCAGCAGAGAGAGCGCCAGGAGGCGGAGGACCGCCGTGTCCGGCAGCAGAGAGAGCGCCAGGAGGCGGATAGATTCCCTGCCCGGCAGCAGGAGGCTTTGGCAGCTTCCGGCCAGGCCGGGGAAGCGGATCTGCCATTGGATGGGGGCTGGAATCCGGAGGAGGCCTTTGGAACCGGCGGGGATCTGGCGTCTGGATTCCTGGGGCAGGCCCAGGTCAGCCGGGAGCTTCTGGATCTGATGGTGAAGGGGCCAAATCTGGAGCTGACCTTTGCACGCGACTTTATTGCCGAGGGCGTGGAGATGCTGAACCGGATCCAGGCGTAGCCGGAACTGGTTTTAAGGGGAACAAGGGACTGATTGGGTAGAAGTAAAGGAGAAGCTATGTCACAGAAAAGACCGCAGGCAGGAGAGCGTTTTCTTCATTTTAAAAATAAATTATATCAGGTTTTAACAATTGCCCAGCACTCGGAGACCGGGGAGGAGCTGGTGGTTTATCAGGCGCTGTATGGCGATTACCGGGTCTATGCCAGACCGTTGGCGATGTTTGTGGGCGAGGTGGACCGCCAGAAATATCCGCAGGTGAAGCAGCGGTACCGGTTTGAACTGGTGGGCGGGGTGCGTAATGAGGAACCGCCGGAGCATAAGGAGCCGGAGGGGCGGTTGGAGCAAAGGCCTGTGAAGGAACCGGAGGGGGCGCCGGAGCAAAGTGCCTCGAAGGAGCCGGAGGGGTCGTCGGAGCAAAGGCCTGTGAAGGAGCCGGAGAGGCGGCCGGAGCGTAGGCTTTTGAAAGAGCCGGAGGGGTCCGCACCAGCAGGGCAGCCTCAGTCGGGACGGCGCTCCCAGTTCGCGCGCCAGCCCAGGCTTTTGGTGCAGCCGAGATCTGCCGCAGAGCGGAAGACGGTGGCGGAAGGGGCAACAGCCAAGCGGGAGCCGACCACCATGGAGGAGCTTCTGACGGCGTTTTTCGATGCCCACAGCTACGGGATCCGGTATCAGATCCTGGAGCAGATGGAAGGCGGGCTTACGGACCTGATGATCGACAATATGGCGGTGGTGATGGACGTGGTGATCCCGGAGGGGCCATTGGAGAAGCGGTATGAGGAACTGAAGCGGTGCGTGCGGACTTATGAGAAATATGAGCTGCCCCGGGGCTATTAAAAGGTCCGGGCTTGGAGGATGCAGGGAGGTACAACATGAAGGTGAAATATTTAGGTACTGCGGCCGCCGAGGGCTGGCCGGCAGTGTTCTGCCATTGTAAGGACTGTGAGGAAGCGAGAAGGCGGGGCGGAAAAAATATCCGCACCAGGGCGCAGGTTCTCATCAACGAGGATCTGTTGATGGATCTGGGGCCGGATACCTATCTTCACAGCCTGGCCCACGGGGTGGATCTGGCAAAGGTGCGTACGGTTCTTCTGACCCACAGCCACACGGACCATTTTTATCCCTCGGAATTGATCATGCATGGCGGTCCCTATGCGCTGGGGATGGAAAAATATCCCATGACGCTGTATGGAAATGAAACATGCCGGCAGTTTATAGAGCGGTCGGTGAAATACGAGAACGGCGGGGCGCCCCTTGACGGCAGCGTAAAGTTTTTGCTGGCGGAGCCGGGAGAGAGCTTTCAGGCGGAGGGCTACGAGATCCTGCCCTTAAGCGCGCGCCATGACGTCTCGGAGCAGTGTATGATTTACAGCGTGAAGGAAGCTGCCTCCGGCAAAAGCCTTCTGTATGCCAACGATACCGGATTGTTTCCGGAGGAAACCTGGGAGCGCCTTAAGGATATGCATTTCGACCTGGTCAGCATGGATTGTACCATGGGCATCCGGGGCGGTTACGACGGGCATATGAGCTTTGCGGACAATCTGGAGGTAAAAAGGCGGCTGCTGGCCATGGGGTGCGCCGATAAAGACACTATTTTTATCAGTACACATTTTTCCCATACCTGCTGTATGCCCCATGAGGAATTTACGGAGATGGCGGCGGAGCATGGAATTCAGATTGCCTGGGACGGGATGGAGGTTGAGGCAGCCCCTGCTTAAAGCAGAGCAGCTGCCTCCTTGTCATAATAGAAGGACGCGTCATCGAATTCCCACAATGCTGTGGCCGGGAAACCGGCAGTGGCAGCAGGAGCTTCCAGAAGCTTTTTCACAACCGCCGCTTTGTGGGAGCCGTTGGCCAGCAGCACCGTCCGCCGGGCATCCCGAAAATTCCCGATCCCTAAGGTGATGCCGCCAGATAGAGAAGCCCCCTCCCGGAAATACTTCTGCCCCACGCGCTGGGTAACCGGATCCAGGTCACACACGTGGGCACGGCCCCGAAAGTCGCAGCCAGGCTCATTTAACGCCAGATGGCCGTTCATGCCCATACCCAGAACCAGATAGTCGATGACGCCGTGAGCGCTGTTATTCCGGATAAAAGCTTCCACATCCCGGCATTCCTGCTGTGGATCCTGACTGCATCCGTCCCAGAGCCGGATATGCTCCGACGGGAAATCCACATGTTTCAAAAAATGCTCCACCAGAAAATTTCCGCAGCTATCCGGTGTCTTCTCATTCATGTCGAGCCATTCGTCCATTGCAACAAAACTGGCCTGCCTGAAGCTGACAGATCCGTTCAGGTAAGCTTCGATCAGAGCCTGGAAAATCCCCAGGGATGTATTCCCGGCAGCAATGCAGAGCATCAGGCGGGGATTTTTCGACAGCTCCTTCTGGATTTCCAGGGCGGTCTGTTGGCACATGGCGTCATAAGAAGGAAACATTGTCTTGTTCATAGTGATCTCCTTTGTTGTTTAATTAAGATGGTTTATTAAATAATTATAATCTTTGGACAGAAAAATGTCAATCCTGGCTTCCGATGAAGGATATATTCGTCAAAAAACAAAAAAACAAAGAAAAATAAAAAAAAGTATTGACAAAGTTGCACAAATGTGGTAACATGCAATTAGTAAATAAAGTTAGTAAATGAAATGGGAAAAACAATGAAGGCATACCTGGCATCTCATCTTAAGGATATGAACCGGAAAAATGTATATCAGCTACTGCGGGCGAAGGAATCCACCTCTAAGGCGGAATTATCCAAGCTGACAGGGATCAGTGCGCCTACGGTTATCAAGATTGTCAATTTCCTGGTGGATCAGAAGCTGGTCTTAGAGATCGGCGCAGGCGAGACGGCGGTGGGCAGGAAGCCGCATATGCTGGCCTTGAATACGGATCTGATGTACGTGGCGGCATTTGTGCTGGAAGGAGATTTTTTCAGCGCCGGGATTGTAGATATCCGCGGGAAGGTGATCTATGAGGACAGCCGTATGGTGGAGAAGGATGTCGGCCTGATTCTGGATATGATCGGGGAAGGGCAGATTGAGGAGATGTTTGAAAAGGCGGGGATTCCGCTGGAGAAGCTTGGCGGCATTGGAATCGCATTGCCGGTATTTTATAATAAGCACACCAATACCATCTCCGGAGGCCCACTGCTGAAGGCCGGTCAGGAGATCGATATGGCGGAGAAGACAGAGCGTCTTTTTCAAAAATACGGCGTGAAGGTGTACATAGAGAATGACGTGAATGCCCAGGCGTTGGGAGAGTTTGAATTCGCCGGGATGCGGGAGAAGGAAGACCTTTTGTTTATTTCCCTGGGGACGGGGCTGGGAGCGGGACTGATCCTGGACGGCAGGCTCCGGCGCGGCGTGCAGAGCATGTGCGGGGAGATCGGCTATGTTTCCTATGACGAGAATTACCGGTCAGACAAGCGGGAATGGGGCTGGCTGGAGATGGAACTGGGATACCGCAGGCTGCGGGAACGATTTGGACTGGAAGCCGACGTGGAGCAGAGGAAGTTCCGAATTGAGAGAAAGGAAGAATGTGTGGCACATGTCGCTGCGCTGCTTGCAAAATGTGTCAACAACGCAACTGTTCTTCTGGATTTGAACCATGTGGTGCTGGGTGGGAGGATTGTAGAGATCCTGGAACAGGAGCTGGTAGAACGGGTGAATGAGTATCTGGAGCATCTGAGCATTCTTGGAGTGCGGGTACGTATGGAGTTGTCATCCAATGTGGGGCTGATCGGTATCGCGTCACTGGCTACGAAGGATATGATTGAAACATTATTAAGAGAGGAGTGATACAAACTCCTTTTCTTAACCTCGATTAGATAAGAAACTTAATTAAATAACGGGGAGCATTGGAATATGGAAAAATTGCTGGGAACAATATTGGGAAAACTGGAACTGGTACAAAGAGGTGGTCAGTCACAAATTATGGTTGGCTTCGACGGATATGTCGACAGCCTGGCGCATCCGGTGAAGCGGATCGGGGAGGACCGGAAGGCAGAGTATTACACATCCATGAAGGAATTTGGCGAATTTCTCACGGGCAGGGCAGAACGCAGTTGCAGCATCGAACTGCATTCCATTACGAAGAAGATGGGTGGGAATGCACCTATCTTCGGAAGGGCGGCAGCGGCGCTGGGGATTCCCACGAAGTGTATCGGGGCCTTTGGCTACCCGTCCCTCCACGAGGTTTTCCGGGAAGAGATTCCGGATCTGGAATTTATCAGCGTAGCGAATCCCGGATGCTGCACCGCGTTGGAATTCGAAGACGGCAAGGTGATGCTGGCGGAGAATGAGGGGATCAATAAGCTGGACTATCAGGTTTTGCAGTCCCATTTGAAGAAGGGCCAGTTACAGGAGATTCTGGATACTTCTGATGTAATAGCCTTGATGAACTGGAGTGAGATGTCAGGGTGCGGCAAGATCTGGGAAGGGCTGCTTGAAGAACTTCTGCCCAACATTGACAAGACAAAGGAAAGGCTGTTTTTCCTGGATCTTTCGGACTGCGGAGGCAGACGGTTTGAGGATTTTGAAGAATTGACCCGGCTGTTGGGGAGGTTTTCCGATTTTGGGAAGGTATTGCTAAGCCTGAACCGGAATGAATTTGACCATTATGCCAGAATGTTGGGCGGCGAAGGAAGCATACAGAGGAGGATACGTCTGATTGCAGAGGAATGTGCGCTGTGGTCTGTCGTGGTCCATGAACACAGCGGCGCCTGGATGCTCCGGGAGGATGGGGCGTATTTTCTGGAAAACCGGTATAACCATAAGCCGCGGATCCTTACCGGCGGCGGAGATAATTTCAATGCGGGCCTGGCCTGTGCCTTGACGGTGGGAATGGATCTTCGGGAAGCCGTGGCGGTAGGGAACGCGGTCAGCGGCTACTATGTGACAAACGCCCAAAGTCCCAGCCGGGCGCAGTTGGCGGAATTTATAGAGGAATGGATGCAGGAGCTTCGGCGGGAACCGGCTGCGGGAAGGCAGATATGGGCGGTGGCGCAAGGCGTAGGCTGAAGTGGAATGTGGTGTAAGGTGTAGGCTGAAATAATACAGAATAATAATACCAGAATGTAGGAGAGATTCGTTATATTGGCAGGAAACTGCCGAGACGAATATTATATTTATTGTTCAAAATGATGGTAAATAAGAGAAAATATTACTTGTTTTAACATAAAAAAGATGTAAATATAGGAAAGAAAGCGAGGATATCCGTATGAAACCAACAAAAATTGTATTTATAGGGGCCGGAAGCATGTCTTTCGGAATCCCCACTTACCGGGATCTGTTCACCACGCCGGAGCTTTCCGGAAGCACCTTGTCCCTGGTGGATATCGATCCGGAAAATCTGGACAGAATGTACGAGCTGGCTCTTGTGATGAATGAGAAATCCGGCATGGGGCTGACCATTGAAAAGCATCTGGACCGGCGGGAGGCGCTTCCGGGAGCGGAATTCATTGTCAACAGCCTGGCCATCGAGCGCTGTGAGCTTTGGAAGCATGATTTCCAGGTCCCCTTAAAGCACGGCATCAGGCATTGCCTGGGGGAAAACGGAGGGCCGGGAGCGCTGTTTTTCGGGATGCGGACGATTCCTCTTATCATGGACATCTGCCGTGATATTGAGGAGCTTTGCCCCAACGCCTGGTTTTTGAATTTTTCCAACCCCGAGAGCCGGATCGTGCTGGCGGTAAATAAATATACCAATGTAAAATGCATCGGCCTCTGCCACGGCCTGTTTATGGCCCAGTATGATATTGCCCATATCCTGGGCAGGGACCACCGTGAGATCGAAGTGTCCGGGGCGGGCATGAACCATTTCCAGTGGATCTTATCCATCATGGATAAGGAGACCGGAGAAGACCTGTATCCTTCATTCCGGGAGAAGGAGAAGGAATTTGACGCAAGCTTCCGGCCCTTTACGAGAAAAATGTTCCATGCCTTCGATCTCTGGCCCACCTGCTCGGACGATCATCTGGGAGAATATCTTCCCTATGGCTATGAAGCCGGTATGGAAGGATATAATTTTGAGTGGGATGAGCAGGACCGGGTGCGGATGAAGCAGGAGATTGCGGATACCATTTCCGGAAAGCGGGAACTGGGCGAGTGGCTGACAAAATCCGGCGAAAAGGCTATCGAAGTCATTACCGCGCTCCATACCGGAAAACGGGCCAACATTCCCTCGGCGGTGGTATATAACGGAGGGGCGATTTCCAACCTGCCAGCGGATGTGGCGGTTGAGATTCCCATTGTCGTAGAGAAGGACCGGATCACGAAGCTGCACGTAGGCGGACTGCCTCAGCAGATCCGTTCGGCGCTGTCCTTACAGTGCGGGGCCCAGCAGATGGCGGTGGACGCGGCCATGCATGGCAGCAAAGCGATGGCCCGGCAGGCGCTTCTGGTGGATCCGGTGATAAACAGCACCGATGCGGCAGAAAAGATCTTAGAGGAGCTCTGGGAGATCAACAGACCCTATATCAAGAGCAGTTTATAAGAAACCAGATTCATGCCGGAGGCTCTTAGCCCTGGGGAGAAGGCCCAGGTGTGGAATGGAGTATAAAATCAAAAAAGAAAGAGAGGAAATTGTTATGAAGAGAAGAATAGTTGCAATGCTTATGGCCACAGTGATGGCCGCAGCCACAGTGCTGGCAGGGTGCGGAGACAGCAAGGATCAGGGTGCTTCGAATGATTCCCAGAATCAGGATGCCGATAACGGCCAGGGGGAAACCGGCGGGGAGGATACTGACGGAGAGACCGGCGGAGGAACGGCAGGGGAGGACGGAGACGTTACGGTCATTACATATGCCGGATGGGAAGACGCGGTTATGATCCGGGAGATGGCGGACCGGTTCAACCAGCTACATCCGGACATCCGCGTGGAGATTGCAAAGGATGGAAGCGATTGGACGGGGAATGAGCAGTTGACGGAGATGGCGGCAACTGGGCAGATGCCGGACATCATCAACCTGGAAAATATAACCGTACCGTATCAAAACGGCTGGGTCATCGACTTAAAGTCCTATATGGACGCTGATCCGGATGCGGCCAGTCTGCCGGCAAACCTGGTGAAATATGGAACGGTAGGCGATGAGGTGATCATGCTGCCGGGCGCCATGTACTTCTATGGCATAATGGTGAACAAGGATCTTCTGACGGCCAACGGCATTGCAATTCCCGAATATAACTGGACGGTTGATGAATTCAAGGACATTGTGAAAAAAACGACAAAGCCAGGATCCATGGTGGGAACCACAGAAGTGTTGGCCCTGATTAAGCATATTCCTCCGCAATTGAACCCTGCACTGGGCTGGGGAAGCTTTAACGAGGAAACAAAAGAATATGAGCTTGGCACAGAGTTTGAGGCGGCGGTAGCTGTGGCCAAGGAGATTATTGATGCAGACGCCTGCATTTATGAGAAGCTGGATGCTTTAGGGCAGCCTTGGGATTATGAGGAAGGCTCCACAGAACGGCAGGAGGTGGACGAGGCCCGGGCCAATTTCCTGATGGAGCGGTTTGGGGAGAGTGATTCGTTTGTGGCCTGGCTGAAAGGGAAAATCGCAACCTACCTGGATTTTGCCTGGAGTATGAGTTTCCCGTCCAACGCCGATTACAGTGGATTTGACTGGGATTTCTATCCGATCCCCGGAGACGGAACCTCTCCCTGTCGTCCGCCCTTCGTGGTAGATTCCATTGGCATTACCAGCACCTGTGAGAATCCGGAAGCGGCATATGAATTTGTGAAGTTTTTGAGCTTCTCCAAAGAAGGAATCGAAGCGCGTATGGACATTGTGGAGAACCAGGATATGGACGCTCTGAAGGCAAAATATCCGGAGCTTTCGGAAGATAAATTCCAGAATCCTTTGAATTTCAGCCAGATGCCGGTAACCACAGACCAGGAGATCATTGACAGATGGGCAGAATTTAATAATGTGAAGCCGGGTATCAAATATATGCTGGAGAATCTTGAAAACGGTTACGCAGACGGTTATAAGGTAACACCGGGATTTGATGACGCTTATCATAAGAACATTCAGGTGACGATCCGGGACGAGGTGCTCTTAAGCGGCCAGAAGTCCTTCCTGGATGTGGCAGACGAACTGGAACAGAAAGCAAATGAGATTACAAAAGAAGCGTATTCGGTATTAGGCCAATAATCCAAGCAGCATCGTGGGAATGCGCTAAAAAGCAGCGACTTTTTAGCGCATTTCTTTTATGCACACAGGGCAGAAAGGCGTATGCCGCTTAGGCGGCCTGCCCTGGCGCGGCGGGTAGGGGAAAAATCCTCCCTGCCCGATGGTCATGCAGGAGAAGAATGGAGAGTAGATATGCGTCAGAAAGGTAAATTAGCAGGTATATTTCTTTCTTTGCTATGTGGCTGCCTGACCTTGGCTTCGCTGGAGCTGCCGGCGGTCCAGGCAGAAGACGACAACATGCAGTATTACGATTCCCCCAATCGTCTGGAGGCGGCAGCGGATGCCGGGCAGGAGGTCAATCTGACCATAGAGGAGCTGGACATAAATGAGACGGATGTGCAGCTTCTGAAGGACGGGGACAGCCTTGGCTATGGAAAAGAAGTTCTTGCCTTTGAAAATGGCAGTCAGGCGGTGTTCCGGGTAAACGTACCGGTGGAAGGTTATTATTATATGGAGATGGATTATTATATTCCCGGTACATCCATCAGCGAGCCTATTTTTTCATTGGAGATCAATGGGGAATACCAGTTTTACGATTGCAGGAATCTGGCTCTGACCGCAGTGTGGAAGGATAAGAGCCAGGAATATAAGACAGACGAATATGGCAATGAGCTGTATCCGGAGCCGGAGCGGATTTTCCGGTGGCAGAAGAAGAAAATGAACAGTATCCAGTATAATCTTGCAGAACCTTTCAAGTTTCATTTAAATGCTGGTGAAAATACAGTGACGGTCCGGGGCGGGGAACAGAGCTTTTATATGGGAGAGATCCGTTTTTTGGGCAAGGAGCCGACAGAAACCTTTGATACTTACAAAAAACGGCAGGAGCTTCAAAACGCCATCCAGCAGCCACTTTTGATTATCGAGGCGGAGAAATATTCGGAGAAGACCCATTCCTATGTCAGAGGGGAAAAGAGTACCTATCAGAATCTGTACCCCTACGACGCTTCGAGAAAGCTGATACATTGTATGGCCCAAAATAGCTGGGCGAAGCCAAACGAAGGCGTGACCTACCGGTTTTTGGTGGACGCGGCAGGTGTGTACTATATTACTTTAAAGTATGATCAGGGAGAGAAGGAGGACCTGCCTTCTTACCGGCAGATCCGCATCGATGGGGAAAATCCCATAGAGGAACTGAAAGCTTACGCGTTTCCCTATACAAAAGACCTGGTGAATGAAACGTTAAACGTCCATGGGGAAGCAATTCCCTTTTATCTGGAAGCCGGGGAGCATACATTGTCCCTTACCAGCACCGGGGAGGCAGAATATGAGATTTACGAGGATCTATTGGGAATCCTGAACCGGGTCAACGATATTTCCATGGAGATCAAGGTCATCTCCGGCGGGAAGACCGATAAAAACCGGGACTGGGAGATCGACGAGTACCTTCCGGATCTGAGAGCAGACCTGACGGAGTGTATGGAGATCCTGCAGACAAACCAGCAGCGGCTTCGTGAGATTACGGGAAAAGAAAATACCATGCATATTTCCTATCTGAAGGTAGCGGAGGAGCAGTTGCGGCAATTTGAGGAAGATACCAACTATATGGTGAACAATTTAGATCAACTGGTATCCGGCTCCAATTCCGTGGGGGAATATATTTCATTGGTGATCGAGGATCTGGTGTATGAGCCCCTGGGGATTGACCGCATTTATATCTCGACGGATACGGAAAACCTTCCGGAGCCTGGCCATGGATTCCTGTATAATCTGACGGAAAATATTAAGAAATTCTTTTTATCCTTCCGTCAGCCGGAAGAATCCGGGAACTTAAGCAAGACGGAGTTAAATGTGTGGGCCAACCGTTCTGCCGCCCATATCGACGTGCTTAAGGAGATGCTGATCGGATTTGAGGAGGAAACAGGCATAAAGGTGAATATTTCCATGATGCCTGATGAACAGAAGCTTCTGCTGGCAACCTCGGCCGGGGCGGAGCCGGACGTGGTAATCGGGATGTCCAATTACCGGCCCTTTGACTTTGCGCTGCGGGGCGCCATGTACGACCTTAGGGAATTTGAGGATTTCGGGGAAGTGATCGAGCCCTTCCATTCGGAGATGCTGATTCCCTTTGTGATTGGCGATTCCTGCTACGGGCTTCCGGAAACAGCGAATTTCCAGGTGTTGTATTACCGGAAGGACATCCTGGATTCCCTGAACCTTGAAGTGCCCGAAACCTGGGATGAGGTGCTGGCCATGCTGCCGACGCTGTCCCGGTATGACATGGATTTCGGAACCACCATCGCCACGGCCACGGGAATGAAGCATTTTGGCGCTACGATGCCTTTTATACAGCAGTATGAAGGGAAGATTTACTCCGAGGACGGTATGCGGGTGGAGCTGGGAGACCCCAGGACGGTCCAGGCATTCGAACTGATGACGGATCTGTATACAAAATACAGCCTGCCGGAAAATATCCCCAATTTCTTTAATAATTTCAAGAAGGGGATTACGCCGATCGGGATCGGCGATATCAATACCTATATCCTGCTTCGCAACGCCGCGCCGGAGCTGGCGGGGCAGTGGGGGATCGCGCTGAGTGTAGGGATTGAGGACGAGGACGGGCAGATCCTGCGTTACCAGCCGTCGGTGGCCTCTGCCAATGGGATCATGGGAAGCACGGAGCATCCCCAGGAAGCATGGGAGTTCTTGAAATGGTATATGTCCGATGAGATACAGGAGGAATATTCCAGACAGCTCCAGCTTCGTTTTGGCCCGGAGTATATCTGGAATACGGCGAATATGAACGCCATGAAGGAGTCCGCCGCGTTTTCCAGGGAGGATCTGGATATTATTCTGGAGCAATTGGAGCAGACCATGGAGATTCCCAGGAACCCGGCCTATTTTTCGGTAGAGCGTGAGGTATCCAATGCATGGAACAGCGTCGTGTTCGACGGGGTTGCTCCCCGGACGGCGCTGGATACGGCAATTACAAAATCCAACCGCGCCATTACAAAGAAGCTGAAGGAATTCGGTTATGTGGATGAAAATGGAAATAAGATCCGGGATTTCACAATGGCGACCGGAGAACTGATCGATTCGTGGAGGTGAGAATGTGGAACGGCAGAAGAGAAAAACGAAAAAATTAGATTTGTCAATTCCGGTGCTTCTGGGGCCGTACGTGATCCTGTTTCTGTTTTTTATTGTGCTGCCCATTGTGATTGCGGTTATATTAAGCTTCACGTATTTTAATACGGTGGAAACGCCGGAATTCACAGGGCTTGGCAATTATATCGCGGTATTGACCCAGGATGAAGTATTTTTAAAGAACGTACTGCCCAATACCATAAAATTCTCCCTGATTGTGGGGCCGGTGGGGTATGCGCTGCAATTTTTGCTGGCCTGGGCCCTGGCCCAGATCCAGAAGGCGCCAAGAACGATCCTGGCGCTGATCTTTTATTCGCCCTCCATGACCATCGGGGTGGCGACGGCAGTCATCTGGAAGACGATTTTTTCCGGGGATCAGTATGGATATGCAAACTTTATATTGATGCGCCTCAATTTGATCGATAAGCCGGTCCAATGGCTGCAGCAGGCAGATTATATCCTGCCCATCATGATCCTTGTGACACTCTGGGGCAGTATGGGCGTAGGGTTTCTGGCCATGCTGTCAGGCGTTATGAACATTGACGCGGAGCTCTACGAGGCAGGCTATATCGACGGCATCAAGAACCGCTTCCAGGAGATCTTATATATTACGATCCCCTCTATGAAGCCCCAGATGCTGTTTGGCGCCGTGATGGCGATCGTTACCACCTTTTCCACGGGCAAGGTGGGCGTGGACCTGACGGGAGTGAACCCGACGCCCCAGTACGCAGGGTCTACGATGGTGACGCATATTGAGGATTATGGCTTCCTGCAGTATGATATGGGCTATGCGGCGGCTGTTTCCGTGATCCTGCTGCTGATTATTTATCTGGTGTCCCGGGTGGCGACAAAATTGTTTGGAGAGAAGGAGGATGAGGTATGAGCGGTTTTCAAGGTACGAAAATAAATCCCACAAAATTTCACAGAAGCCAGCTCAAATTTTATGTGGTGCTGGTTCCGCTGGCTGTTTTTATGGGACTTCCCATCGTATATATCTTCAGCACGGCCTTTAAGCCGCTGGATGAGATGTTTGCCTTCCCGCCGCAGTTTTTTGTGCGCAGGCCTACTATGGATAATTTTAAAAATATCATTGGAATGATGTCCGGCTCCAATGTGCCCTTTTCCCGTTATCTGTTTAACAGCATCGCGTCTTCCCTGGTGGTAGTGGTATGTACGGTGCTGATGTGCCTTTGCGCGGGTTATGTTCTGTCGAAAAAGGAATTTAAAGGGAAAAAGCTGCTGTTTGCCATTAACACGCTGGCGTTGATGTTTGTGGCGGAGGCGGTGAAGATCCCCCGCTATCTGGTGATGGAAAAGGCTCATCTGCTGAACCACTTTGTGAGCCTGGTGCTACCGCTGATCGCCATGCCGGTAGGCCTGTTTTTGGTTAAGCAGTTTATCGACCAGATGCCGGATGCCCTGATCGAGGCGGCCAGGATCGACGGAGCCAGCGATTTCAGGATCCTGTTCCGGATTGTCGCTCCGATTGTAAAGCCGTCCATGGTGACGGTGGCGATCCTGGCTTTCCAGACGGCCTGGAATACGGCGGATGCGGCCACCTTGTATGTAAACAGTGATTCCATGAAGACCTTCGCTTTTTATATGACGGCCTTGACGACCCAGAACGGGAATAATGTGGCGGGGCAGGGAATGTCTGCCGCCGCGGCCCTGATTCTGTTCGTGCCGAACCTGATTATATTTATCTGTATGCAGAGTAAGGTGCTGAATACAATGGCCCATTCGGGAATCAAGTAAAAGGCGGGGAAGGAGGAACAAAAGGTGCGTAAAGGAATAAAGGGCCTGGCAGCGGCGCTGCTGTTGACACTTTTGCTGCCGCGGACGGTATTTGCGGCGGGCGCCCAGACACAGTCCACCAGCTATACGAAGACCAGGACCATCGATGGGGAGGAAGCGGTTTCCCAGGATGCTTACACGGTCTATGGCGCTTATACGGATCTTGGGCTGAATGTCCCCCAGGATCTGTATGTGGGAAACGGAAAGCTCTACATTGCCGATACGGGCAACAGCCGCGCCCTGGTGGTGGATATCGAAAGCGGCGGGGTTAAGGAGCTGGGAGACGGCCTTATGAAGGAGCCCAGGGGGATTGCGGCGGACGAGGACGGACGGATCTATGTGGCGGATACAGGCAATTCCCAGGTATATCGTTTCACTGCAGAGGGAGAACTGGAGTTCACCTTTGAGAGGCCCACGGAACCATTTTATGGGAAAAAGACCAGCTTTAAGCCCATCAAGGTGGCTCCAGGGGATGATGGCGGCGTATATCTGGTCTGCGAAGGCTCTACGGCCGGTGTGGTCCAGATCAATGGCTACGGCAATTTCCTGGGATATTTCGCTTCTAATAACGTGGATATGTCCTTTTGGGAAAAGGTAGTGGATGCGGTCCTGACCGAGGAGCAGAAGGCAAGATTTCTGAAAAAAACGCCGGCATCTTACGAGAATGTGTTCCGCGGCAGCGACAAGCTGATCTATACGGTGAATAAAGGAGCCGGCGTGAAGCCGAAAAAGCACAGCATCAGCGGGCTGGACCTGCTGGCATCTTACACGGAAATTCCGGTATTGAACAACGCGATAGACCTGCATGTGACCGGGGACGGGCGTATTTATGTGCTTTCTGACAATGGGCGTGTCACAGAGATTACGGCGGACGGATTCTTCCTCTGTTCCTTTGGAGGAAAAGCATCCGGCAGCGGCCGGGCGGGACTCTTTGATGTGCCCGCGGGCCTGGGGGTGGACGAGGACGGAAAGGTGTATGTGCTGGACCGGGAACAGAACAGCATCACGGTCTTTGACAGGACGCCTGCCCAGAACAATATTTACCGGGCCATCGATCTGTACCGGGAGGGATTTTATGATGAAAGCCAGGAAATCCTGGATGACGTGCTGAAATACAATGACGCTTCTTATCTGGCCCATATCTACAGCGCTAAAAACTATATGCAGAAGGGCGAATACCAGATGGCCCTTACCCATTACAGGGTCGCCGGGAATAGAGAAGGCTATTCGGAAGCTTACTGGGAGATCAGGAACCAATGGCTTTCCCGGAATCTGGTCTATCTGATCCTGGGGGCGGCGGTATTGTTTGTGATAATCCGCATCTGCAAGCTCCTGGATAGAAAGACAGGGATATTTGCTCCGCTGCACCGCCTAAAAGCGGCGGTGGTAAGGAACCGGTTCCTGGCAGATCTGGGGAAGATGACATATGTCATGCGTCATCCCATTGACGGCGCCTATTATATCAAACGGCGGGAGATGGGGAATGTTGTCAGCGCCACTGTGATTTATGCCTGCCTGCTGATTATCCTGATCCTGTATCAGACAGCCACCGGATTTTTATTCGCACAGCCACTGGAGGACTATTCGGTTTTCAATGTCTTTTTGGCGTTTGTTTTTTTGCTGGTGCTGTTTATCAGCGTCCATTATCTGATCAGCTCCATCAATGACGGCCTGGGGACGCCAAGGGGGATTTATGTAACGTTCGCGTATGATTGCGCTCCACTGGTGCTGATTATGCCGTTCCTGATCATTGTTGCAAATTTTGCCACCATCAATGATGCCTTTTTTATTAATTTCGCAATCGGGTGTTTGTTCCTATGGGTAATTTGCAATATGGTTACCGGTTTTATCGAGCTGCATGATTACAGGTTCCGGGATCTTGTCAAAAACCTGTTGGTCACGGCCTTTACCATGGGAGTTGTGATCCTGGCAATGTCGATGGTCTATCTGATGGCAAAGCAGGTGGTATCCTTTGTCCGTGAGGTTATAATGGAGGTGAGTTTGCGTGTATAAAAAAATTTTAGCTTTGTTGACGGCCGTAGCGCTTCTGGTGACGGTATTTCCTGCGGCTGCCGTACAAGCCGCCGGAAACACAGAGCTGAGCGTCCTGTCGAAGCCGCAGGTTATGGAGGAGGAGAAGGCGGTATCACCGTTTACCATTGATGCCAACGATGAAAAGGTTGCGGAGAGCGACAGCCTGATCCTGTATCTGAATAAAGACGCGCTGATCTTAAAGGTTGAGATCAAAGAGACAGGCTATATCTTTTGCAGCACGGTGCCGGCAGACAAATCCGAGGGAATGAGTATGGAGTGGATCCGGATGAGCCAGTCCCTGCTTACCATGGATTTTATCTCAAATGGATCCATCAAGCGTTCCCCCTTAAAGCATGGGGAGGCAAAAAAGCCGCAGATTACGGAGATTGAGAACGGTTTTGAGGCCACGGTGAATTTTTATGAAGCCAAGGCGTCGTTGACCCTCCGGGTAGTGTTGGAGGACAATACGCTGACGCTTTCGATACCGGATGAGAGTATCGAGCTGGAAGACGGAAACCTGGTAAATAAAATCCTGGTGATGCCGTTTTTTGGGGCGGCTTACCAGGATACCATTCCAGGCTATGCATTTGTTCCGGACGGAAGCGGTGCGCTGATGCGTTATGATAAGGCAAGGCCCTATACCACCATGTACAGCCAGAGAGTCTACGGGAGGGACCGGGCGGTATCGCAGCCGGTTGCGGAGAGTGCCAGCCAGGTGGAAGCGGAGCTTCTGGGAATCCGGATGCCGGTATTTGGAATGGTACATGGAAGCGGCCAGAATGCATTTGTGGGGATCATAAACGGCGGGGACGAATATTGTGAGCTGATGGCGAATCCGGCGGGAAATATTGTGGACTATACCTGGATGTGCCCGGCGTTGATTTATAATGAGCAGTACTGGCAGCCCACCGGAAGGGCGTCCGGCTTTTACGGGACCCAGCCGCGGCAAAACCATGTGGATTTAGAGGTGGAATACCAATTTTTATCCGGGGAGCAGGCGGATTATGTGGGAATGGCCAATGCCTACAGGCAGAAGCTTCTGGAGGAAAACCCCGCTTTGACGCCGGTGGAGGGGACGGAGATCGGCCTGAAGCTTGACGCATTTATGGCGGAACCCAAAAAGGCGTTGATCGGTAACAGCCTGAAGGTAATGACCACGGCCCGGGACGTGTCGGACTGGGTTACGAGGCTGCAGGAGTCCGGGATTACAGAGCTTAGCGTATCGCTGGTGGGATATGAAAAGGGCGGAAAAAACGGACACACGATGAAAGGCTATTCCCTGGACCGGAAGGCTGCAAAAAGGAATGAATTGGTTAGTCTGGACGAACAACTGGGCGGAAGGCTGTTTTTACAGAGCACCGTCAGCAGCGGTTATGAGGAACAGCTTGGGAAAAGCCAGAGGAAATCCAGCATGAACGGCGGGATCATCCAGAAAGCAGAGGATCAGCCGCTTTTTACCAATCGCGTATGGGCCACGGAAGAATCCGTGGAACGGGAAATTTTAAGCTACATCAAGGATGCGCCGGTTTCGGGCCTGGCCCTGGAGGATTTTGGCAGCGAGCTGAATGGAGATTACCAGAGGAAGGAATCTACGCTGCGCGGTGAGGTTCTGGATCTGCGCCAGGAGCTGCTTTTAAAAATGGAAGAATCCGGCCGGAAGATTTCGCTGGGGGATCCGGGGTTTTATGTATTTGGGCAGGCAGATGTGGAAAGCGTGTTCCATATTCCGACCAACAATTCCTGTTATAGCTACTTTACCGATACGGTTCCGTTTTTGCAGATTGTCCTCAGCGGCTATGTGGAGATGTATTCCACTTATCAGAATTTTAATTCCAACAGTATGGAAGATATCCTAAGGCTGATCGATTATAATGTGTATCCTTCCTATCTGCTTACGGAAGCGTCTGCATCAGAGCTGGCCAATTCCAATATGAGCTATCTCTATTCTTCCCGGTTTGATACCTGGGAGGAGGACATTGTGGAGCATTACGGTAAGGTGAATGAGATTTTGTCGAAGGTGAAGGGAGCGGGGATTGTAAGAAGAACAGTGCCGGCTGCGGGCGTTTCCGTGACGGAATATGAAAATGGCGTGACGGTAGCGGTGAATTACACGGATGAGGAAGTTACGGTAAACGGGGTAAATGTGCCGGGCATGGCTGCAGTTATTCTGTAAAAGGGGGGATCACAGGTGAAACACATGAAGCGTACTACAAAAGATAAAGTGGCAGGATTATTATTTATTCTGCCATGGATTATCGGGTTTCTTGCATTTACGTTACTTCCGTTTGCACAGACCATCCAATTTTCAATGAGCAGTGTACGGTTTTTAGCAGACGGAATTTCCACGAGCTTTGTTGGGATCAAGAATTTTACAGATGTATTGATGGTTGATCCGGATTTTAAACTGCAGATTCCTGTTTTTTTAAAGGATATGTTTTTCTTTGTGCCGATGGTATTGGTATTTTCCATTATCCTGTCGGTGCTGCTGAATGCAAAGATCCGGGGGAGACGTATGTTCCGGGCCGTGTATTTCCTGCCGGTGGTACTGATGAGCGGGCCGGTGATCACGAACCTGGTCAATATGCAGGCAACTACATTGCGCGGGGCGTCGTCCTTCTTTGTATATGAATTTATTGCAAAGCATTTTCCGGAAGCGCTGTCCATGCCCATTTTGTATATTTTTGACAATGTAATATTATTCTTGTGGTTTTCCGGCGTGCCGATCCTGATTTTTCTTTCGGGGCTTCAGAAAACGGACCAGAGCGTTTATGAGGCGGCCCGGGTGGACGGGGCTTCGGCCTGGCAGCAGTTTTGGAAGATCACCATGGCAAATATCAAGCCTTTCATCTTCCTGAACGCGATCTATATTATTGTAGAGGTATCAAATTCGGCGCTGAACCCCTTTATTACGCTGATCAAGGATTCCATGTTTGACGGGAAGCAGGGGTTTGGATTTGCGGCGGCGGCCACCTGGATCTATTTCGGGATGATCCTGCTGGCGGTGCTGGCGGCCTGGTTCTTGCTGGGACGGGGCGAGAAGGAGCCAAAGGGAAAACCGGAAAAGAGGAGGAAGAAGAGATGAAACGTTTCATAAAAGCGCGTAACCAGACAAACCGCCAGATCAGGCTGATCGTTGCCAACAGCCGGTTTTTCCACATCTTGGGGAGAGTCGCGATTTATGTATCGTTAATCAGTGCCGGATTTGTATTTCTCTATCCGATTCTGGTGATGCTGTCAAGCAGCTTTAAGGATATCTATGATATTTCCAATTCCGCGGTGAACTGGGTTCCCTCGAAGCTGACTTTTGAGAACTACACCAGGGCCTTCCAGGTGCTGGGCGGCTGGAAGGTGGTTTTACAGACGGTTGGGATCATGCTGGCGGTGGCGGTAACCCAGACGATCATGTCGGCATTGATTGCCTATGGTTTTGCAAAATACGATTTCTGGGGGAAAAAGTTCTTTTTTGCATTGATGATTGCGACCTTTATCCTGCCGCAGCAGATTACGTTCCTGCCAAAATATGTGATGTTCCATTCCTACGGGATGCAGGGAACCGTCTGGCCCCTCCTGCTACAGGTCCTCATGGGGCAGGGGATGAAAAACGCGTTGTTTATTCTGATTTATTATCAGTTTTTCCGTATGACGCCAAAGTCGCTGGACGAGGCGGCGGCCATCGACGGGGCGGGCAGACTCCGGATCTTCGCGCTGATTAATATGCGGATGGCAACGCCGGCTACTGTGGTGGTATTTGTATTTTCCTTTGTATGGAACTGGAATGAGACGTATACGACAGCGTCCTATTTTGGAGATAAACTGACGACGCTGCCCATTGCCCTGGAAAAATTTAAGAAGACATACGAAATGATGTTTCCGGCGTCAAGTAATCCATTGCTGGATATCAACGAAGGCATTACCATGGCCGGAACCCTGATATCAATTATCCCTCTGATCCTGTTATATGTCATCGTGGAGCGGAGGCTGATTGAGAGCATTGACAAGAGCGGTATTACAGGAGAATAAAACGATGCTGAGTGTAAAGAATTGGGAAGCGCGCAAAGCGCACTACGAAGAATATTGGAACATGAAAAACAAGACGCCCGTCATCTACCTGGCTGCCCAGGTAGATGACCCGGCGACGGTGGAGCTGCCGGACATTCCCTGGCAGGAGCGGATGTACGATACGGACTATATGATCAAGGATAACCGGGGGTGGTTCCAGAACGCCTATTATGGACTGGATGCGTATCCTTACGTGTCCCCCACCCTGGGCAACGATCTGATGTCCGCCCTTCTGGGAATGGAGCTTAAGTATACCGAGGCCAGTACCTGGGTGGTACACAGCGATCAGCCGCTGTCGGAATTCCGTGACTTTCGGCTGGATGAGAATAATTTCTATTTTCAGGCCATGAAAAAGATTTTAAGCGATTATGCGGAGGATGCCAGAAACGGGGACTACATTGTGGGCATGGTGGATCTGAATACACTGCTGGACGGCGTTTCTTCCCTGATCGGACCGGAGAACCTCTGCTATGAAATGATGGACGATCCCGATGAGGTAAAGCGCGTCACATACGAGCATTTGGAATTTTATAAAAAAGTGTATACTGTATACAATCAGATCGTCACAAAATACCAGGGGGGAAGTACCAACTGGCTGGCGGTTTACAGTCAGATTCCCTGGTATTTTATCTCCATCGATTTTATGGTGATGGTGTCCGGAGAATTTTTTGATGAATTTATCGCGGATCCGTTGTCTGCGATGATCGATTTCCATGAGCGCACCCTGTTCCATCTGGACGGCGAGAACGCGGTAAAGCACTTAGACCGTGTGCTGGAGCAGAAGAAGCTGACAGGGGTACAGGTGCAGGCCACGCCCTATATGCAGTCTGCCGAATTCTGGATTCCCCATCTTAAGAAAATCCAGAAGGCCGGTAAGACCATGTGGGTGGCGGCGCGCCATAAACAGGACGTGGAGGACTATATCCGGAACTTAGAGCCGGAAGGGATGTTCCTAAGCGCCTGGTGCGGAAGCGTCGCGGAGGCCAAGGAGATTGAGAAACTGGTCAGTGATTATTATGGAATGCCGATACGGGAGGATTAGAAGATGCGGGCAGTAAAAAATTTCATCGATGTGATGACAGAGAAGGAAGTGCAGATGGTACACGACACTTCCATAAGGATCCTGGAGGAGATCGGGATCCAGGTTCCTAATGCCGAGGTTCTTAGGATGTGCGGGAACCTGGGAGCCATCGTGGATGATGAGAAGGAGACGATACGGATCCCGGAAAAGGTGATGGAAGATCTTTTAGTGAAAGTAACGTCGGAAAGCTTCTGGGACTACGAAAATGCGGCCCGCAATGAGCTTATGCCTTCCATTTCCACCCAGGTATTTTATTTTGATTACAAGACAAAGAGCCGCCGTTACGGGTTGGTGGACGACATTTTCAAAGGCATTCAACTGATTGAGGCCCTTGATAATTTCAAAGGGACCAATGCCATTGTGGTGCCGTCGGATGTTCCGGCCAATACGGCGGATCTGGTGGGCTTCCATACGGTCTATGCTTATGCGAAAAAGGAAGGGGGAACCTTCATTCTCTCCCCCACCAGCGCCAAGTACATTGTGGAAATGTCCCGGCTCATGGGGCGCGGCTGTGGATACTTTTTAGAGACGGTCAGCCCCCTTCGCTTCCGCAAGGAGAGCCTTGAGATGGCTCTTGTGATGGCGAGGATGGGATGCGGCCTTGGGATTGGCCCCATGGTGATCGGCGGCGCCATCGGCCCGGTGACTATTGCCGGAAACTGTGCCTTGCAGAATGCGGAGCTTCTAGGCAGTATGTTTGTGTGTAACGCCATTACGGGCCAGGAGGGCTTCGGGTATGGCTCCTTCAACCACACCATGGACCTTCGGACCATGGAATGCTCCTTTGGTTCCCCCAACCAGGCCCTTCTGGGGATGGCGGCGGCCCAGATGGGGCGGTTCTACCATCTGGGGGTGGTGTCAAATAACGGCTTGACGGATTCCTTAGCGCCGGATTATCAGTGCGGTATGGAGAAGGCGTCAAATTCCATTTTTGCCCTTCTGGCGGGCTGCTGTGGCATGGGAGGGCAGGGAATCGTGTCCAACGACCAGGGAATCAGCTTAGAGCAACTGGTGCTGGACAACGAGTATATCTCGGTCTACAACCATATCATGTCCGGGTTTGAGGTAAGCGAGGAGACCCTGGCCTTTGAGGCCATCAAGGAAGCCGGCATTGGCGGGGATTTTGTGGCACTGGAGCACACGGTGGACAATATGCAGGAGACCATTTTGACCAGCAGATTCCTGAACCGGAGTTCTTATGGAAGCTGGGAGCTTCAAGGGAAGCCGGAGCTTTTGGATAAGGTGCACGCCTATGTGGAGGAGGTAACGGCCGGGTATCAGAATATGGAACCGGTGGTGGAGCCTTCGGTATTTGAGGAATTGAACCGGATCCGGGCAGAGGGCGAGCGGGAGCTGGCCCTGGAACGGGAAGGAGCTTGAAAGCATCTGGTATGCCTAAATGGCATGGCTGACCGGATGGAAATGCGCATAGATACGCAGAAAGGTGGAAATTATGGAACAAAGTAAAATCGAAGCATTGATTCAGGAAATGACGCTGGAGGAGAAGCTGGGGCAGATGACACAGCTAGGCGCTTACTACTGGGGCGTGGATCCCAGCGTGGATCTGACCGGCCCATTAAATGAGATGAAGGTGACGGCGGAGGATGTAAAAAATGTGGGCAGCACGCTGAATTACCTGGGTGCAAAAGAAGTAAAAGCGCTGCAGGATCGGGCTATGGCGGAGCACCGGCTTCACATTCCCATGCTGTTTATGGCGGATATCATCCACGGATATAAGACATCTTTTCCGATTCCGCTGGCCTTAAGCTGTTCCTTTGAACCTCAAAATTATGAGAACGCCACATCGGTGGCGGCCGCGGAGAGCGCGGCCTCCGGCGTGCAGCTCACCTTTGCCCCCATGAGCGACCTGGTGCGGGATCCCAGATGGGGACGGGTGATGGAATCCCCGGGAGAGGATCCCTATCTGAACTGTGTGATGACGGCCGCGGCGGTGCGGGGATTTTCCGGAGACGATATCAAGAAGAAGGGAAAGGTTGCTTCCTGCGTAAAGCATTTTGCAGGGTACGGCGCTTCCCAGGGGGGAAGGGATTACAACTGGGTGGATATTTCCACCAATTCCTTCCGCCAGTATTACCTGGCCTCCTACAAGGCAGCGCTGGATGCGGGAGCCAGGATGGTGATGACCTCCTTCAACGTGATCGATGGAATTCCCTCCAGCGCCAATAAAATGCTGTTCCGCAAGATCCTGCGGGAGGAGTGGGGCTTTGACGGAGCGACCATTTCCGATTATGCGGCCGTGGAGGAAACCATCACCAACGGATTAGCGGAGAACGGGGAGGATGCGGCCAGGAGATGCATCGAAGCGGGAGTGGATATTGAGATGATGTCCACCAACTATATCAATTACGGGAAAAAGCTGGTGGAGGAAGGCAGGTTGTCCATGGAGCTGATCGATCAGGCCGTCCGCAATATCCTGAACCTGAAAAACGACCTGGGGCTTTTCGAGAACCCCTACAAGGACGCCAGCGAGGAGGACGAAAAGACCCTGCATCTGTGTTCGGAGCACCGCAGGCTGGCCCTTGAAGCGGCCCAGCAGTCCATTGTGCTTCTCAAAAATGAGAATCAGACGCTGCCGCTGAAAAAGGGCGTGAAAATCGGCGTGGCCGGCCCCTTCGCCTCCTCGGATAATACCTCCGGCGGCTGGGCCCTGATTAACGGGAAGGATGAATCTTCCCTGGCAGCCGGATTCCGGAAGGCCGGCGTGGAGTTCGTAAGCGCCATGGATCAGTCGGTGGTTTCTATGAGTGAGGGAAGCTTCGATGTGGAGGACGAGGCGGAATCTGCCATGGAGGCCATGCAGGACTGCGACGTGCTGATTGCCGCTGTGGGGGAAAGCCCCAGCGATACCGGGGAGGCGGCCAGCCGCGCGTACTTACGTCTGTCCCCCAACCAGGAGAAGCTGGTGATGGCCATGAAGGCTACGGGAAAGCCGGTCATTATGGTGGTATTCAGCGGCAGGCCGCTGGAGATTAAGCCTGTGCTTCCCTATTGCGATGCGGTGATCCAGGCCTGGTTTTTGGGGACGGAATCCGGTAACGCCCTCACAAGCGTACTGTTTGGCGGCTACAATCCTTCCGGCCGCCTGGCCATGAGCTTCCCCCAGACTGTGGGTCAGATTCCGGTGCATTACAACTGCTACCGCACCGGCAGGCCCTATTATGGCCAGGAGGACCATTATGTCTCCAAGTACTTAGATTGCCCCAACGAACCGCTGTTTCCCTTCGGCTTCGGCCTTAGCTATTCCAAGGCTGTCTATTCCGATCTGCAGGCAGAGGCCCGGGATGGCGTGATCCGCGCCCGGGTGACGGTGACAAACGAATCCCGGATCCCGATGAAGGAGACGGTGCAGCTCTATATTCATGACCTGTTCGCCAGCGTTGTGCGCCCGGTGAAGGAGTTGAAGGGCTTTTTGCAGATTGCGCTTGCGGCGGGGGAGAGCCGAACGGTGGAATTTGAAGTGACGAAGGAGATGCTGAAATTCTACAACGACCAGATGGAATATGTGTTTGAGCCCGGGGAATTCGAAGTGATGGTGGGCCCCAACTCCAGAGATGTGGAGATCCGGAAGGTGACGTTGTAACATGGGACGTGATATGACCCAGGGAAATTCCTGGAAGCTGATCATCGGCTTTATGCTGCCGGTGCTTTTGGGAAATGTGTTCCAGAACCTGTATAGTATCGTGGATTCGATTATTGTAGGGCGGTTACTGGGAACAGAAGCTTTTGCGGCGGTGGGAGTGACCTCCGCCCAGAGCTTCATTGTTTTTGGATGGATCAACGGGATGACCAGCGGTTTTTCCATTTTGTTGGCACAGGAATTTGGCGGAAAGCGGCAAGAGAGTCTCAGGCATTTTTTCTGCATGTCTTTATACCTGTGCATTTTTATGTGCGTACTCATGACTGCGGGGCTGTTCCTTGCAAATGACTGGATCTTAAGCCTGATGCGCACGCCCAGGGAGCTTTTTGCCCTCGCCAGAAACTACATATTGATTATTTACGGCGGGATATTTGCTTCCATTGCCTATAATCTGCTGGCCGGGGCCCTCCATGCCTTCGGGGACAGCAAAACGCCATTAAAGCTTTTGACCATCGCTTCGGTCTTGAATGTGGCGTTGGATCTTGTTTTTATCCGGTGGTTCCATATGGGGGTGGATGGGACTGCCTATGCCACCGTCCTGTCCCAGGTATTCTCGGCCGTGTTTTGCTTTTTGCATATCAGGAAGCATTATCGTATTTTCAGATTTACCAGGGAAGAACGGCGCTTCCGCTTCAGGAGTGCGGGGATGCTCCTAAAGCTTGGCCTGCCCATGGCGCTGCAGTTCTCCATTACCGGCTTCAGCACCTTGATTGTGCAGAGCGCCGTCAACAGCTTTGGCCCGGTATACATTTCGGCCATGTCGGTGGTGGGGAAGGTCCAGGGCGTAATGGGGCAGCCGATGGTGGCTATCGGGGCGGCCATCAGCAGCTATACCGGGCAGAATTACGGAGCGGGGAAAATCCGAAGAGTAAAGCAGGGGGTGAGGGTGGGAAACACCCTGTGCGTGGCCACAAGCTGTGTCTGCACCGTCCTGCTCCTGGTATTTGGCGCATCCCTTGTCCCTGTTTTTATCCGGGAGGAGGCAGCCAAGGTGCAGGCGATCGTACACCAGTTCTTCTGGGTGGTGGCCTGGTTCTATGTGCCCCTGAGCCTGATCTATGTGTACCGGAATACCCTGCAGGGGCTGGGAGAAGGGCTTATTCCATTCCTGGGCGGCGTGTTTGAGCTTTTGGCCCGTGTCATTGCCATCGGGCTTCTGGTGAGGCAGTTTGGATTTTACGGCGTGATCTTTTCCGATCCCATGGCCTGGATCTTCGCGCTGATTCCGCTGGTTCCCTATTATTATTACCGGATAGGAAAAATTACAAAGGGTTTTCAACAAGGAGGTTTCTTATGAATGATTTTAATAATTTTGCAGTGATGTCGTATTCTTTTCACGGGCTTCGGAATACCGGGGCCATGGATTTATTCGGGTATCTGGAGACGGTGCGTTACCGTTACCAGCTTCGCACGGCAGATATCTGGAACGGTTTTATGGAGCGCTACGACGACGATTATCTGAATATGGTCCGGGCGGGAATCGAGGAGCGGGGCCTTACGGTGGTGAATTTCTGCTGCGACGGCGCCCATGTGTGGGACAACGACCGGGAAGAACGGGATAAGAATGAGGAGATGGCCTGGAAGTGTATCCATGCGGCCCAGATACTGGGGGCCAAGACCATCCGCATCGATGTGGGGATCCGGGAGGAAAAGGCCACAGAGGAGCAGATGGCGTATGTGGTAAATAAATACACGGAGTATTGCAAAGCGGCGGCGAAATTCGGCGCAAAGCTGGGGCCGGAAAACCACTGGGGCGCGTCCTGGGATTATGAAACCATGGTGGAGCTGTTTGACCGTGTGAAGGAAGAAAACTTCGGCTTGCTGCTGCACCTGGGCAACTGGTACGGGACGGAGGAAGAAAAGGATCAGTACGACCGGGCATTTGCCTCAAAGGCCATGCATATCCATATGAATTATGAGCACTGTGAGGAGGCCGACCGGGTATTTCCGGCCCTTGTGGAGGCCGGGTACCGGGGCTGCTGGAGCATCGAGAGCCATAAGGGAACCAACGAGTACAACAACGTGGCCTTCCAGCTAGCCCAGGCGAAACGGGTGTTAGCGCCCTTAAACTACGACGGCGGCTGGAAGGTGGCGCCGCCCTCGGTGGTGGAGCATAATACAGAGGATGTTTTGTAGGAGGTAGGAAGATGAAGGAAGTACGGATTGCATTGATTGGCACGGGAGTGATTTCCGGCCAGCATATGGAGCGCTATGAAAGCTTAGCGCATGTAACGGTTGTGGCGGCCTGCGACATTGATGAGAAGAAGCTTACTGCCTTTGGTGAAAAATACGGGGTGAAGGATTTATACACAGATTACCGGGAGCTGCTCAAAAGAGATGATCTTGACGCGGTGGACGTCTGTCTCCATAACAACCTGCATGTGCCCATGGCCATCGAAGTGATGAAAGCCGGGAAGCACTGCTATTGTGAAAAGCCCATGGCCGGCTCTTACGCCGACGCGAAATTGCTGTATGACACGGCTAAAAAGCTGGGAAAGGAGCTGGCTATCCATCTGGACTGGCTGTTTACGTCCCAGAGCCGGTATGCGTCCCGCATGATCCAGAAAGGTCAGCTTGGAAAGGTATACCATGCCAGAAGCGTGGGATACCGCAGGCTGGGCCGTCCCGGTCTTGACATGCCGGAGCCATATTTTTCCAGGAATTTTATCTCCGGAAAATGGGCGGGACACGGAGCCTTGTATGATATGGGCGTGTACCGGATTTCCCAGCTTCTTTACGTCCTTGGGGTGCCGAAGCTGGAACGTGTGTCCGGCATGACCTACCAGGAGCTGCCCATGAACCCGGTCCTTCTGGGGGAAAATAAGATGGAGGTGGAAGAACTGGGCGTGGGATTGGCCAAGTATGAGAACGGCCTGTCCCTGGATATCATCGAATCCTGGGCCATCAATATGGACGACCTGGGAAGCTGTATGGTGGCGGGAAGTAAGGGCGGCCTGCGGTTTTGTGACGACGGGAACCTTACGTATTTCAGCTACGACGGGGAGCAGCTTCTGGATACGGACCTCAGGGTAGAGGACAACCACCATATGGAACGGCTGGCCCACCCCGAACTGGCGTACGATGACAATGACCAGGCCAACTGGGCGGCGTTTCTGGCCGGAGAGCTGAAGGAGCGCTACGATACGCCCTGGCTTGCCCTGCAGACCATGCTGGTCAGCGAAGGGATTTTCCTGTCCGGAAAGCTGGGCAGGGAGGTAACGGCGGAGGAGATCGGGGCACTGTCCGTATCCAATGCGGTGAGGGAGCAGGAAACCCCCTGGGGAACCTTTTCTTATGATTTTTAGGAAGCAGAAAACAGGATTAGAAATTTAGGAAGCAGAAAACAGGATAAGAAATATGAGAGAGGGATGGACATGGTTAAAATAGAAAAGAAACAAATTGTAATCAATGGGGAACCGAAGCTGATCCTGGCCGGGGAGGTTCATTACTTCCGGTTGAAAAAGAAGGACTGGCAGGACCGGCTGACGAAGCTTAAGGAGGCAGGCTTTAATACGGTTGCTACCTATATCCCCTGGATCTGCCACGAGGAGCGGGAAGGGCAGTTCGATTTTGACGGCCATACCAGGGAGGAACTGGATCTGGTGGCCTTCTTAGAGCTGTGCCGGGCCAACGATCTGTATCTGATCGCAAGGCCGGGGCCTTTTGTGATGGCAGAGCTTAAGAATGAAGGGATTCCCCATTGGGTAGCGCGGAAATATCCGGAAACGCTGCCGGTAAGCTGGGACGGGGAGAAGGCTGATAATACCACTTTAGATTACCTGTCACCCAGTTTTCTTGCCTGTGTAAAAAAATGGTATGCCCAGGTACTGCCGATCCTTGCCCGTTACCTGGAAAGCCGGGGCGGGAATCTGATTGGCCTGCAGCTTGACAATGAGATCGGGATGATCTCCTGGTGCTGCAACAAGCCGGATCTCACCGACTGGGTGCTGAAGGATTTTGAAGGATACTTAAAGGAACGGTATCCCCAAGAGGAACTGAAAAAGAGGTATCCTTTCGGGGAAGACTGGGAAGCGCATTTTGCTAAAAGAGTGCGCAGTCCAAAAGGAACATATGTTCTGAACCTTCATAAGGATCTTGGGTATTATATGCGCAGGCGGACCATGCGGTACGTGGAGGTCCTGGCCGGCTATGCGAAGGAGTACGGCATCCGGGACATCCCGTTCCTCATTAATATCCATGGAACCGCCGACGGAAGGGGGCTTCCCTATCCCATCGGCATCAGCCAGCTCTATGAGGCTTATACCATGTCCGACGAGTATCTGGCAGGCTCGGATATTTACCTGGGAAACCTGACCATGGATAATTTCCAGGATCTCTATATCATCAATGCCTTTATGGAGGCGGTCAACCGGGAAAATCAGCCGCTGGCCTCCCTGGAATTCGAATGCGGCGACGGCAATTACGGGGAGACCTTTGGGGCCCGCACCGATGTGTCCGGAGTAGATTTTAAGGCCCGGATGTGCATTGCCCAGGGAAATAAGGCGCTGAACTGCTATCTGTTCTGCGGCGGCTATAATTACCGGCTGTGGGACGATGTGGGGGACGGCAATAACCGGATTGCCTTTACCGGGGAGCGCCACGGCTTTGCGGCTCCGGTAAGCCCGGAGGGGAAGCTGAATTATACCTATCCCAGAATGGCGGAGGTGATGGGGCTGATGAACGCCAACGGGGAGAAGCTGGCCTCCATGCAGGAGGAGCGGGACGATCTTGCCCTGGGGTTCATTCCCGATTATTATATGACGGAATTCCATTATCCCGGCAGCGGGAAGGAGACGGCTTTCTGCCAGGAGCTTATACGGTTCCGGGGTACGGACGGCTTCGAGCGTCTGGGCCGGAGTTTGCTGTTGAATAATTATCGCTTTACGGCGGTGGATATCCAGAACCGGGGGCCGGGCAGCGTGGGGACGCTGGTGGTCTTTAGCGCTTCTTATATGGCGGCTGGGATCCAGAAGAATCTTGCCGCCTACGTGGAACAGGGCGGAAATCTGCTGTTGTACGGACGCCTGCCCCAATATGATATGGAAGGGAACACCTGTGGGATTTTGAAGGATTTCCTGGGAGTGGGCAATGTATCTTATCGGGAGAGCGGAGCCGGATATTTCTTAAGCGTGACGCCTGCGGGATGCTTTGCGGGAAGCCCGGAGGTACCCTGTGCCTATGTGGAAACCTATGAGGCCGCAGGCGCGGAAATTCTGATGGAGCAGGCGGATACCAAAGCGTCCTGCGCATTCCTGAAAACGGCGGGGAAAGGGAAGGTTCTGATGCTGGGTACGCCCTACATCTGCCAGCTTGCCCATATCAGAAGGATGTTGGAGCTTCTGGGCAGCAGGCCTGCATTGTCACACACGGAGGAGCATCACGGACTCTTCCTGACGATGATGAAAAATGAGGGGCAGGAAAAATACCTGCATATCCTGAACCTGGACGGCTTTGAGAAGGAGGCAGTTATTACGTATGAAGGGAAGGAGCTGTTTGAAGGGAAGGCTCTTGGGATCGGAAGCCGGAGGGGGCTGATGCTGCCCCTTGACCTGGAGCTTTTAGGCGTGAAGCTTCTGTATGCCACCGGGGAGATCACGGGCTATGAAGAAGGATGCATCCGCTTCCGGCTGACCCAGCAGGAGGATGTGGTCTGTCTGGCAGGCGTTGGCAGGGTGAAAGAGAGTGCAGATTATGCGGTGGAGGAGAGGGACGGAAATACTTATATCAGGAGCAGAAAGGATGGACGGACCAGGAAGGAGATGAAGGTGGTTCTGGCGTGTGACGGAAAAAACTGAAAATTGGGGATATGCATCGGGACATTATCTCCATACCAGGGGTGGTGGCAGAGACACGGGCTGAGGGGGAACGGGAGAGGGAAAAGAGAGAGAGAATTGGAACGATAGTTCCTGTTTTTGGCGCATTTTAGGAACTATCGTTCCTGTTCATATGGATGGGGAGGAGGTATAATTGAGGGAGAAGGGGAGCATGGGAGAGAATTTCCCTGGCGTTGCTGATACGGGAGAAAAGCGAAGGTGAAATTATATTTGTCAGCAGCCATCAGGAGATGGCCTGCGCAGCGATGCAGCCGGTGGCCTTTATCAGAGAAGGCGTTCTTAGCGCAGATTTACCGGAGGCCCTGGAGGCTTTCTGAGCGGAATACCGGAGAAAGAAAAAGTGCCTGCAGCTTCTGGACGGAAAGCGGCCGGTGAATCTGGAGATTTGTCGTATTACACATTTTTCCAGCGACAAGGATTATATTCTGGCGCATTTTTGTGATCAGGATGTGCTTTCACTGCGCCAGAGGATGTCTGTGGTGGAGCAGGAGGCTGCACCATATGGATTTCTAAGAATCCATGTCCGGTATCTGATTAACCTGAATTATGTGGAGCAGTATGACGATAAGAAGCGGACCGTGGTTATGGAAGACGGCACAGAGCTTCCCATAAGCCGCGGGTATCTGGAAGGTGCGAGACGGGTGCTGGGAAGATGATTTTAGCGGCCGGGTATTTGTGATGATTGGAAAAGGAGGGGGCTTTGCCAAACTTCGCAAATATTCGGCCAAACTTCGCAAATATCGAACCAAACTTCGCAAGAGGGTGGACTTGAGGGGAGGGGGTGGGGTAGAATACGTATTAGGATATAGAAGATTTATATAAAAAGATGTCATAAAAGCCTATGAAAAGTCAATTTTTGACCATGGAATGAATGCCGGTTATATGAGAAAATGTTAAAAAGCCTATGAAAATGGATTGGAAGGATGGAAAAATGGTCAAAATGAGCGGTGAGAAGGAAGTGCTGCCGGTTGTTATGCCCCCGGTTACCTGTTTACAGTATGAATCGCATTTATTTGCGGTTTTATATGCAAATCCAAAGTTCGTGCCCTGGATCTATTCGAACTATATACAGCTATGGATGCATAAGACCAACGGTGCAATCTATGGAAATTATGTGATCGCACCGGTTGAACATGGCACGCTGAGAGAAGCATTTTTTGAACATGTCGCCCATGAGACAATGGTTTATGGGTATGACTGCCAGAACCAGATGTTCTATCTGGCGGATTTTGTCCAGGGAAAGTATCAGTTTTTCCGATGTTCTTTTGAAGAATTCCGAAATTCTTATCAAAAGGGATATCAGGAGAGCGACCTGGTCTGGAGTACCTTTCGCCTGTGGAGAATTGAGACACAAAAATATTTTCATAAAGAGAGCATCCGTACATTTGATGGATTCCGCATGCACAATGTGTTACGGCTGTTGGAGGATTATTATGCGGGCTTTAACAGCTATGAACACTATGGCTGGATCTGTTCCTCCGGGGAAGACGACATTGCAAACCGGAAATATGGTGTTAGATGCTATGATGAACTGGGCTCTTATGTTGCAGATTTTAAAGATATCAAGGATTGCCGGAGAGCATATATTATGCCGTTTTATCTGTTTTATGCGCAAAAGAAGCTGATGGAATTGCGGCTGGACTATATCGATGCAAATGTCAGCGCCATACCGGAAAGGCTGAATGAGGGGTTGCATGAATTAAGGGTGAGTGAAGATGAAATATAATAATCCTGGAAAGACAGGGATAAAAATTTCGAAGCTTGGTTTTGGTGTGGCGAGATTACCAGAGATAAAAGTTGGCGACGAATATTTTTTAGAAAACGAAACAGTGTATGATATGGTAGTGTTGGCTGTGGAAAAGGGGATTAACTATTTTGATCCGGGTGACATATATTGCCATGGGCAAAGCCAAAGAGCGGTTTCAAGTGCACTAAAGGAATACAGAGATGACGTTTATTTGGCTAATAAAATTATGACAAATAAACGGAAAAATAAAGGTGATTTAATAAAAAATATACAATCTTTATTAAACGAGTTAGGACAGGAGTATTTTGACTTTTTCTATTTCTGGGGGATAAATAAGAAAGAATTCGATAATGTAATACTGAAAAAAGGTTTTTTGGAAGAAGCCGTTGCCGCGAAAGAAGATGGATTGATCAGGCATATTGGTTTTTCTTTTCACGATGCTCCGGAGGCATTAAAATATATTGTTGATACTACTGATATATTTGAAGTAGTATCAACAATATATATTCTGACAAGATTAAGAGGATAAATACACGATTAAAAGCGTATCATGGAAGCAATATGCATATTGGGAAAGAGATGGAGAAGATCTTTCGTAAAACAGAGATGCTGAAAAGAATAAGAGTATTAAAAACATTTACAAATAATATGGAATATCCCGAATTTATAAATTTATTCTATAACGCATCAAACAACGATCTGGAGTTTTTGCTAAAAAATGAATTATTCTCCGAAGAAGAACTTAAAACTTATATTGATGGCGTACAATATTTTCTACAATCACCAGGTTCTTTTTTTCAAGTGGGAAATTATTTTACTTATGGAGAGATCACAAAATGAACGGCGTTTTCTATTTACTAACTCAAACTTCGCACATAGATTTTAGCTATGCACCTT
>CATJBQ010000089.1 GCA_949738465.1 uncultured Lachnospiraceae bacterium | reverse complement strand
TCCCGGCAGCACCAGAAGATCCATAAAGCGTTTGATAAAAGTGGATTTTCCAGTCCGCACCGGCCCCACCACGCCTAAGTAAATCTCTCCCTTCGTGCGCTCGCTGATATCCCGGTAAATATCGTAGGCAGTTGTATTCAAATTGTCCATAAAAATTCCTCCTGCATATCCTGTTAGAATATATGCGAGAGGGGTTCTGTTTTAGTACTGGAAATCCATAGTTTATATAGCACTCTCATGTCATAGGTGATAAAGCCCTTCTTTCTAATGCACTTTCTATCTCATCCATAAAAAGGCAGTTTTTAATATCGAGTTCTTTATCCTTTTTCTCTAAAATTGAATATCTGTCTTCCAGATAACTTTTGGGAAAAATAGCATAAACTTTCTGCACGGGATGTGCCGCAACATCCCGGATATCTTTTTTTCAATAATGTATTTGGTACATTCAACCCTGTATTCTTATCCTTCACAAAACCAATACAGCCGCATACATTACCTGCCGCCTTTTCTGTATACAATCTGGGCCCTCTGTCAATAAAATCACCAATCATCGTTACATTTCGTTTCATATTCATCATATTTTCCAGAATATCAAGTTTTTGGACAGTAGATCCATCTTCTGCGAAACTGAAATCATTCTGCATCAAACGGTTATTCAAACATTTTTCATAAAAATGAATGGCAGAAGATACCTGGGATCTGTTTATCTTCACCCCTGTAAGGTGTTGAAAATTGTACCGGTGAAAAGCTGCTTCATATCCTTTTATAGTGGATATCTCTCCACCTTTTGTGCGTAACTGTTTCCGTACCTCAGCAGGCACACCATAGAGAAACATAATCTTTTGATCCTCAAGGTTTTCATGATATAATACCGCTGCTCTTGTCAGAATCTGAACCGCCCTTCTTTTGTCCATTGCATATTCCTTTTCTAAACTGGAGAAAAATGCAAAAAATTTCACAAGCCGCTGGGGGTTCATTCTGGCCTCTGTAGGTTCTTCGGTGGGTATGGCGAATGTATGGGGATTTCCCAATAAGATGGGAAGCAACGGCGGGGGCGCGTTCCTGCTGATCTATCTGCTGTTTGTTTTTATTTTCAGCTTAGGGTTGCCTGCGGAATTTGCCGTGGGACGCCGGGCATCCACCGGGGCCATAGGCGCCTATGCCCACGCATGGTCCTCCCGGGGAAAAACTATGGGGAAGGCGGCGGTGTTCTGGGCTGGCTGCCTCTGGCCGGTTCCCTTTGTATCGCCATCGGCTATGCGGTGATTGTCACCTACATACTGAAGGCGCTGATCGATTCTTTGCTGGGGACGCTGATGGATGCAGACGCCGCTTCCTGGTTCGAGTCCTCCTCCGCAAAAGATTTTTCGGTGGTACCCTATCATTTTATTGTTGTAATCGGCACGCTGCTGACTCTGTATCTGGGCGCCCGCAGCATTGAGCGGACCAATAAGGTCATGATGCCGCTGTTTTTCCTGATTTTCCTTGTGCTGGCTGTGCGGGTGGCTTTTCTTCCGGGCGTGGCGGATGCTTACCGTTTCATGTTTATGCCCCGCTGGGAGGCCCTTACAGATCCCATGATCTGGATCTGGGCCATGGGACAGGCGTTCTTTTCCCTTTCCCTCACCGGCAGCGGCATGATTGTTTACGGCGCTTATCTTTCCAAAGAGGAGGATGTGGTGGGCATCGCCCGTCACACGGCGCTTTTTGACACCATCGCCGCTCTGGTTGCCGCTCTGGTCATCATTCCCGCCTGCTTTTCTTACCGGCTGGATGTGGGGGCCGGTCCGGGGCTGCAGAATCCCTGCTCCACAAGTTCCCAAGACTCAAACGCACAGCCGCGCTTGGAATCCTGTGTGTGCTCTGCCTGGGGTTCGGCATTCTCATGGAGACCATTTCCAAATGGGGTCCCTGGATGGATCTGGTATCCATCTACATCCCCATCGGCGCGACCGGCTGTGGTACCGGATGGGCCGGTATGTGTACGTACCTTTTGCCATCATCCTTTGCTGTGTAGCGTTGTTTTTGAAGGTTGCGTTCTGATTGGGAAGCTTATGAACTCTTGAAGCTTTTGACAAGCCAAGCTGTCTGCTGAATCTGCTGCCGCATACTTCGAAAAATATACTTCCGCCCAGATGCGGTAGCCTTTGTTAAAAGAAACCACCTGTACCGGTACAGCGCTTTGTCTTTTCCCAAAAGCCCTGCATCCATACAGGTGGTTTTATTTTTCTTTTTTTCATTCCAGAGCCGTGTTTTGGCTCATTCGGTTCCCGACGAGTGCCAGGAGCAGCCTCTACAGGGAAATGGTCATTCCATCGTATGTGGCAGCGATCCCCTCTTTCATCAGGCGCCGCTCTATATCCTCGTGATCCGTATAATATATCCCCATGGTGCAGTCCATGATCACATAAAATTCAGCGGTCGCTCCTCTGGCGCCTGCATGGCGGCCAGGGTCCATACCAGATACCTTCCCCCCGTAGCTGCTGCCAGGGCTCGATCCTTCTCCACACAAGGCCCGAGAGCACCTCCTTTTCAAAGTATCCCCTATCTTCCAATATCTGTAAACCCGAACCTGGTAACATCAAAAAGCCCCTGGTCCGTCAGCCGAAGCTCCGGAATCGCCGGCAGTGCCAGAAAGCACAAGGTCATAAAGGGATCCACCTGATCGCTGATGCCAAGCTCCTCCCGGGCCAGCCGGTGCATACGCACCAGCTTTGCATCCACCCACTCGCCGCTTTGGTCGCTCATAATCCCGCCCACAGGCAGGGGCATCACCTCCAGCACGCGGCCGTCCTTCACCAGCACAGCGCCTCCCTGCTGCCGCACCAGCTCCCGCACGGCCAGCTCCAGATCCCGGTTATTCACCCCGGCCGCGATGATGTTGTGGGAATCATGGGCAACAGTGATGGCCGCCGCGCCGGAATGGATGCCATATCCCCGGATCAGCCCCAGCGCCATGGACCCGGTTCCCTTGTGGCGTTCAATGACCGCCGCCTTGCAGATATCCTCCCCGGGACGGTACACAAAATCCCCTTCCCCATCCAAGGCGATCTGCGCCGTTCCCATGCGGGTCAGAATACTGCCCGGAACTACGTCTATCACGCGGACTTTTCCGGATGTTAAGTGAAGATTTAATTTTTCTCCATCAAAATCCTTCACCTTCACGCTTCCCGCCACCGGAGCAATCTCCGTCCGGGTCACCTCCGGCAGATATCTGCCCTCCCGGGCAGCCGGCTCCCCGGCAATCAGAACACGATTGACGCGAAAATCCTTAAGATCGTCCACAAATACCAGATCGGCCCTTCTTCCGGGCACAATAGCGCCCCGGTCAGACAGCCCATAGCACTCCGCGGCATTGATGGTGACCATCTGGATCGCAGTGATGGGGTCGATCCCCTCCCGGACGCAGATACGCAGATGGCCGTCCAGATGACCCTCCTCAAAAATGGTTTTCGGCTGCCGGTCATCGGAGCAGAGCACACATCTGCGGCTGTTAAAAGGGGTAACGCCCTTTAACAGCTTCACCAGTTCCCGGCTGGCCGAGCCCTGGCGAAGCTGGACATACATTCCGTTATCGATCCTCTCCTGCAGCTCCTCCACAGTAGTGCATTCGTGGTCTGTGGCGATCCCTGCGGCGGCATAGGCGTTCAGCGCTTTTCCGGTAACGCCAGGACAATGCCCGTCAATCAGCTTGCCTGCCCGGATCGCCACCAGTAATTTGTCAAGCTCCGCCTCAGCGCCGTCAATCACCCCCCGGAAATTCATATATTCCCCGAGCCCTAAGATCCGCGGATCCTTCATCGGCTCCTCCATGGCCTTCGCATCGATCACCGCCCCGGAATGCTCAAAAGGCGTGGCCGGCACACAGGAGGGCAGCATATACTTGATATCAAGGACCGTTTTCTCCGCGGCATCCAGCATATAGTTTAATCCCCTCAGTCCTTCTACATTCACAATCTCATGAGGATCCGCAATGAGGGTGGTGGTTCCATGGGGAACCAGCAGACGGCCCGTCTCCTCCGGCGTCACATAGCCCGATTCGATGTGCATATGGCTCTCAATAAATCCTGGCAGCACATAGCTTCCCTCTGCATCCAGCTCCCGCTCTCCCGTGTAATCTCCCACGCCGGCAATCACGCCGTCGCAGACCGCGATATTTTTCTTCCCGATCGTTCCGGAAAAAACATTGACAACCTGGCAATTCTTAATCACCAGGTCCGCCTCTGTTCTCCCCGCTGCAACATCCAGCCTCTTTTTCAACGTTCGTTTTTCCATGGCTCCCCCTTTCTTTCAGGCTGTACCGGTTTCTGCGCATATAGGCGTACCCCCAGGGTACGCCCATTTCTCTCACACCGCCACAACCTCCACCTTACAGTCTTCCAACTTCTCCAGCCAGGCCTCGTCCAGCTCGTAGTCCGTCACGATCATATCAAGCTCCGCGAAATCCAGGATCTTGGTAAAGGAAACCTTGCCGAATTTGTTGCCGTCCACTGCCAGAATCCTGGTGGATGCCGACGCAAGCATCTGCTTTTTTAACCCCGACTCCCGCTCGTTAAAATCGGAAATTCCCTTATGGAAATCGATGCCCTTGCAGGAAATAATCGCCTTGTCCACATAAAATTCACTCACCATCCGCTCCGCCTGGTAGCCCAGAAGGGACAGGGCCTCCGGCCGCAGCGTCCCTCCGGTAGACATCACCCGCCAGCCCTCCACGTCCGACAGCTCCAGAAGGATCTCAATGGAATTGGTAATCACCGTAATATCCTTTTTCTGGCGGATCTGCTTGGCGACAAAAAGGGCCGTGGTGCTGGCGTCCAGCATGATCCGGTCCCCGTCCTCAATCATCCCGCCAATCCTGGCGGCGATACGCTTCTTTGCCTCCACATTGGCCCGTTTTCGCACCAAAAAAGGGAGCTCATCCTTGCTGTTCTCCTTCAGTACGGCTCCGCCGTAGGTGCGCTCCGCAAAACCATCCTGCTCGATCTTCTCCAGATCGCGGCGGATGGTTTCCTCTGTTACATCGTATTTTTTACTCAGATCGGCAACAATGACTCTGCCTTCCTGTCTTAGCTGGGTTAAAATCTCGTTCCGTCTCTCTGCTGCTAACATATCATGTCTCCCGTGATTGTTATTTCCCTGTCACCGATGTACCACAATCTGTCTGATACAGCCAAGGCTTGCGGCACCTCTCCCTGATCTACAGGATCGTCTCCCACAGCTTCGGATCCGGACTGGCCACCACGGAGCTGTCCAGGTACATCCCGTTTGTACCCACAGCCGCCTTCGCTTTTGCTATGGCCGCCTCCACAGCCGCCACCTCGCCGGTGAGAAATACATAGGACTTCCCGCACATCCCCCGGGCCACACGGATCTCGATCAGCTCGATCTCGGCGGTCTTTGCCGCCTCGTCCGCTGCCACAAAAATCGCCGCCGCATCAAAGGTCTCAAGGACGCCCAAGGCATTGCGGTTCTTAATCTGGGCCGTTCCATAGATGGCCGGAAAGATCCCTTCGTGGGGATTGCCCAGAAGGAAGCTGTCGATCAGTTGCTCCGGATATCGGGTGGATGCCGCCTCAATGGATGCCCGGACCGCGCTGATATCCCCGGTAAAAAGGATGATATATTTTCCCGGACACACGGTCTGCGCCTCGATCACATCCACCTGGGCCGTCTTAAGCACCAGATCCGCCGCCAGAATCCCTGTGGAAACCGTCTTATACTCTACCATTCCAATTGCTTTGCTCATTGCTGTTACCGCCCTCTATCTCAATTCGTCTGCCATTTTCCCATCCATTCCGCCGCACCGCAGTTCTGCTGTCCCAACCCCGCTCACTGCGCCACGATCGTAACTGCCTGGCTGTTCACATCCTGCACCCTGCCGCTGATGGAGGCATGCACCGGAAGGCTTAACGCCCCCTCCTTCGCCTGCCCGATCAACTGTCCTGCCCGCACCTCATCGCCAGCCTGCACCACCGCCCCGGCCGGCGCGCCGATATGCTGGCTCAGCCGGACGCGCACCTTCTTTACCACAACCTCCGTCTCGTCCAAAGGCGCCGGATGCTGGTAACGATCCAGGCCCAGCCGGGACTGCAGCCGCTTAAGAGGAACCTTGCGGTAGGCAAGCTCCTGCTTCACAAAAGATGCGGCAGGATTCTTCGGAACCGGAACGCCCCTGGACCGAAGTCCGGCCTTATACTCCTGGATCAGGCTTCTGGGGGACAATCCCTGCATACAGGAATACATCTCGCATAAGCCGCAGGAGACGCAGAACATGGTATTTAAAAAAGGCGCCAGATCCTGGGTCGTCCCGCTGCTGGCAGAGCGCATAAACGCATGGGGCTCGATGGGATGCCCCAAAAGGTTGCGCGGGCAGAGATCCGTACACATCTGGCACTGACAGCAGGACGCCATTGCCCGCTTCAATTGAATCTGGCTGTTTCCTCTTTTTTTCAGAACTACCGGATGATGCTCCGGCAGTACCAGGATCGCGTTGGAGGTCTTAGTGATGGTATCGTGAACCCCGGCAATGGGCCCCGTCATAGGCCCGCCCAGAAGATATACCGGATGCTCCACGGTCACGCCTCCCGCCAGCCTTACCGCCTCGTCCACGGACATGCCAAGGGGGACAATGCGGGTACAGGGGCGCTCCACGGCTCCGGTGATGGTGATATACTTCTTCGTTACCGGCTGTCCCTTCAAGGCCCGGTATATATTATAGACCGTCTCCACATTGAATACGGCCACGCCCACTTCTATGGGAATGCTTCCCGGCGGCACCACCTTCCCGGTGGTCTCATGGATCAGAACCACCTCATCGCCGGCCGGATAAATCTCCGGCAGCAATCCCAGGGAAATCATGGGAAAGGAACTTAAGGATGCGCGCAGGGCCTCCACCGTACCGGTATAGGCTTCCTTCACGCCGACAATGACCTTCTCCGCCCCCACCGTCTCCGCAATCGTCTTCAATGTGCTTAAAATTTCGAACGTATGTACTTCCAGAAGCTGCCGGTGCAGCCGAAGAAGCGGCTCGCATTCCGCACAGTTGAGGATGATTGTTTCTGTCCGCGCATCCAGCTTCCCGTAGCTGGGAAATCCGGCGCCGCCGGCCCCTGCCACCCCTGCATTTTTTACGATTGCAATCAGTTCCTTTAATTCCATGATTCTCTTACTCCAATTCTGTCCCGTCATCCACGATGCCCACAATTGCAGCATCCACCGGCTGATTCTCCTTGCCGCATCCGATCCTTGCCGCGCTCCCCAAGGCTACCAGCACCACTTCCCCGATACCGGCGCCCACGTTGTCAACGGCAACAATGTTATTTCCAGAAGCCTTCATTGATTTGAGCGGCTCCACGATGAGGAACTTGTTCCCCACCAGATTTTCATTTTTGCGTGTGGAGACAACGCTCCCTACTACAGTTCCTATGATCATACTGCCTTGTCCTTTACTTAATTCACGCGCTGTTCTCTGCGCATTCAGGGATTTTTCACATGAATGGCAACCGCGTCTCCGGTCTTGATATCGGACGCATTTGCTTCATCGGTATCGATGTGCATCTCCAGGGTAAAGCTTTCGTCCACCCGGATCAGCACCTCGTCAAAGGTGGTTCCCCGCTCATTTGCCGCCGTCACGGAAACCACATCCTTATCTCTTACACCGGCTGCCTTCGCATCGGCGGGTGACATATGGATATGCCTCCTTGCCACGATACAGCCTTCCTTTAAATAAATGGCTCCCTTGGGTCCCACCACGGCGATGGGGGCAGATCCCGCGATATCGCCGGAATCCCTTAAGGGCGCGCGCACCCCAAGCTTCATGGCATCCGTCTTGGAAATCTCCACCTGGGAGGCCTTACGCACCGGTCCTAAGATCCGCACGTTCTCGATGGCTCTCAGCTTGGTTCCCACAATGGTCACCTGCTCGTTGGAGGCAAACTGCCCGCCCATCAGCTCCTTTTTCTTCGTGAGCTGACAGCCGGCCCCAAAGAGGGTCTCCACATCTGACTGGGTGAGGTGTACGTGTCTGGCGGACACTCCCACCGGCACCAGAAAACCCTCCTTTTGGCTGCCGCCTTCCTGGAGCATTTCCATCACCAGCCTGGTGATCTGTTCGATATTTTTTTCATCCACCATCAGAAAAGCTCCTTTTCTCTATGGCTTATTTTAATGTGGGAAGGATCTTCTCCACATCGCTGTGGGGTCTGGGGATCACATGGGTCGCTACCAGCTCACCCAGTCTGGAGGCGTTGGCTGCCCCTGCCTCTACGGCAGACTTTACGGCCCCTACGTCGCCGCGCACCATCACGGTTACCAGCCCGGAACCGATCTTCTCCGTTCCGATCAAGGCAACGTTGGCTGCCTTCACCATTGCGTCCGCCGCCTCAATTGCCGCGGTAAGTCCTCTTGTTTCTACCATTCCTAATGCTTCCTGTGCCATTCTTGGTACCTCCTTCATATGTTCCGGCGCTTTCGCCGTGGTCTGTTCCGGCGTTTCCTTCGCCGTGCTTTGTTTTGCCGCTGTCTTTTGGGCGGCCGGTTTCTCCGGCTTCTCTGCCGGCCTTACGTTCTTATCCTCTGGCATCACATTCACCGCCTGTATCTTTGCTGCAGCTTTTAGGAAAAAGCTGAATTTATTTTATCACATTCCTGTTTTCTCTGCAAACGGCTTGCACTTAACTCCACCATTTTCATGGTCTCCTCATGAGGTCTTGCGATCACCGCATGGACCAGCGGCTTATCGGAAATACACTGGGCCGCCGCGGTCTCCACCGCCTGGGTCACCGCCGACACGTCGCCCCGGACGATGATGGTCACAAGACGTCCTCCCAGCTTCCGCTCCCAGGTGACAAATTCCACATCCGCGGTTTTTACCATAGTGTCCAAGGCCTCCACCGCCGCCACCACGCCGCTTACTTCAATAAATCCTAGTGATTTCATAGGTTATCTCCTATTTCAAGGTAGGAAGAATCTTCTCCACATCTCCATGGGGTCTGGGAATCACATGGGTGGCTACCAGCTCGCCCAGTCTGGATGCGCTGGCGGAGCCGCTCTCTACGGCTGCCTTCACGGCGCCCACATCCCCCCGTACCATAACGGTTACCAGCCCGGAGCCGATCTTCTCGGTTCCGATCAGCACTACCTCGGCTGCCTTTACCATTGCGTCCGCCGCCTCAATCGCTGCGGTAAGTCCTCTTGTCTCTACCATTCCTAATGCTTCCTGTGCCATTTTTATATCCTCCTCTTAATTCTTATCAAGTCCGTTTAAATGTAACATCATTTCCGTATCTTCCACCGGCCCCGGTATGACATGCTTGCTGACCACCCCGGTCAGCTTACGGGCTGCCGCATCCGCCGCCTCAATCGCTGCGGTTACGTCCTCCACACTGCCCCGGAACTTCACACAGATGATCAGCGGTATGGGCATCGCATCCGCATTGGCCGGCTTGTTGCGGTCAAAGGGCTCTAAGGTGACATTGGCTGCCTTGCAGCCTGCGTCCCCCGCCACAAAGGCGCATACCAGACCGAACACCTCAATGATTCCCACTGCCTGTTGTGCCATTGCTTATCCTCCGATCCTTCCTTCTCACTCATTGATGATTGCAATCTTCAAGCCTTCCATGGCAAGGTTTGTGCGGTGCGCCTCGTTGATCTGATCCAGCGGGAAGGTGTGGGTAATCAGCTTATCCATGGGAAGCCCGATGGCCTTTGCGCTCTTTAAAAAGTCAAAGGTTGTGGCATAATCCCTGAGGGTATATACCCAGGAGCCTACCGTCGTAATCTCCTTGGAGCAGATATCAAAATGCGGGTTGATGGTGGCGTCCCCGCCGTTGATGAAAAATCCAAGCTCGCACAGACCGCCGCCGTTGCGGATAAACTTATAAATATTGGCGTGGGCCACCGGGGAGCCGGTACACTGGAAGGCAAAGTCTGCCAGATAGCCGCCAAAGGCGTCCTCCACTCCCTTCGTCAATGCCTCGATCCCCTGAAAATCCTTAAAGTTCACGGTTGCAGAGGCTCCAAGCTCCTTTGCAAACGCAAGCCGCTTCTGCTCGCCGTCGATCGCCACGATATTCTGGATCCCCATGGTCTTTAAAATGGCAATGCAGATCAGTCCGATGGGGCCGCACCCCTGGACCGCCACACGGCTGTTGAACCGGAGGATTCCGGTGGTCTTGGCCCGCTCTACCGCATGGATCAGCACGGCGCAGGGCTCAATGAGGATCCGGGACTTCAGATCAAGATCGCTGACATTGAATACGGTTGAGCCGCCCCGGATCACCAGGTAATCCGCAAACCAGCCGTTCAGGTGGATGTCGTCGTCCGGAAGCAGTCCGTATACGTCCGCGCCGCCCACATTCTGCTTGTTCAGGTCGAACATGGTAATATCCGGATTATCCTTAAAGATCATGCAGGTAACCACCTTGTCCCCCAGCCCCAGGGGTTTTCCGGCGCTGTCCTTTGTCACGTTTTTCCCGATCTTTACGATCTCGCCGGTTCCCTCGTGTCCCAGCACCAGCGGGATCAGTCCGAAGGGATCCCGCTTAAACTCATGGGCGTCGGTGCCACAGACGCCGCAGCCCTCTACCTTTACCAGGATCTCGTCATCCCCGATCTCGGGAATCGGAAACTCCTTGATCTCATAATGCTCCAGCGCGGTCAGCATAGCTGCGCGGCTGGTCCTGGGAACTGCTCCCCCTGCCGTCCCTGCGGCGCCCTTCGGCAGCGCACTTGGATCTCTCATGCCATCCAGAACCTGTTTTACGATGGCCTCTATCTCTCTTTCATTCAATGAACTATACCTCCTATCGAATGCACAAGCTGTCCGACATCACACAGCGGCGCCGTTTGGTGAAGGTGCTTGCACTGGTTAGGCCCTCCCCGGTACGGCTGGCGATGGTGAAGGTACAATACCCCTCTCCCCCAAAGCCCAGCGCCGCGTAGGAAGGAGCATTTTTCACAAAAATCGCCGTATCGATGGCCTTCCCGTAGCGTGTCAGATTGTCAATGTTCTTGGAATGCATATGGGCGGAATGGCGGTTGCCATGCTCCAGCCACACGGCCTTCTCAATGGCGTCGTCGATGTCCTTCGCCCGGACGATCCCTAAGATGGGCATCATCAGCTCCTCCGCGATCAGCGGATGCTCCTTCTCCCCCTCGAAAATGATGCAGCGGATGTCGTCGGACACAGTAACGCCGATCATTCCAAGCAGTGTTTTCGCGTCCCGGCCGACGCATTTCCGGTTCAAAGCCGTGCCCTTGGTAAACACGACGGACATCAGCTTCTCCTGCTCCTCCTTAGAAGCCATGTAGCAGCCGCATTCCTCCAGCATCCAGTGGATCAGCTCGTCCGCCACCCGGTCCACCACCACAACCTCCTTCTCTGCGATACAGGGAAGATTATTGTCGAAGGTGCAGCCGTTGACAATGTCCATGGCCGCCTTGCGGATATCCGCGGTATCATCCACCAGTGCCGGCGGATTCCCGGCTCCGGCCCCGATTCCCCGCTTTCCGGAGGAAAGCACGGTGGTTACGACGCCTGGGCCCCCGGTGGCCGCGATCAGGTGGATATCCGGATGCTTCATCATAACCGCGCTGGTCTCCATGGTGGGATGCTCTAAGGACACCGCGATATTCACAGGCCCTCCCACCTCTAAGGACGCACGGTTAATCATATCCACTGCAAAATTGGAAACCCCGATGGCCGCCGGATGGGGGCAGAACACCACAGTGTTGCCTCCTGCGATCATACCGATCCCGTTGCAGATGATGGTTTCGCTGGGGTTGGTGCAGGGGGTAATGGCCCCGATCACACCAAAGGGTCCCATCTCGATCAGGGTCAGTCCCCGGTCGCCGGACCAGGCGGTGGTGGTGATATCCTCCGTCCCCGGGGTCTTCTCCGCCACCAGACGGTGCTTTAAGATCTTATGGCCCACATTGCCCATACCGGTCTCCTCCACACCCATTTTTGCCAGAAGCTCAGCATTTTCGATGGTCTTCTCACGGATCTTTGCGATGATCTTCTCCCTAAAATCCATGGGCATCTGCTGCATAACCTTCTGGGCGTCCTTTGCTGCCGCGATTGCGGTGTTCATATCGTTAAAAATCCCAAGCTGGCCGGCCGACGCGTTCTCCTGCCGGTTCAACTGCTTCACGACCTCCGATACAATCAGCTTCAGCTCCGACTCATTGATTGCCATAAGTCTGCCGCCTCCTTTATCACTTTCTCACCGTACTGGGCCAATGCCGTATCCTGGGCCTCGCTTCCGCCGCTGATCCCCAGCCCCCCAATGACTTCGCCGTCCCTTACGATGGGGACGCCGCCGCCAAAAATCACGATCCTGCCGCCATTGGTGTGCTGGATTCCGTACAGCTCTCCTCCGGGCTGGGCCAGCTCCTTTAAAGCTGCCGTGGACATCTTAAGGGCCACGCTGGTATAGGCCTTCCCCAGGGCGATCTCGTAGCTTGCTATGTAGGAATCATCCATACAGTGGACGGCTACCGGCCGCCCTCCCCGGTTGGTAACGGCGACCACCGCCTTCACCCCCATCCGGAAAGCTTCCTTCTCCACGGCTTCCATCAGCTTCAACGCGCCCTCCAGGGTAACGTCCCGGCCCCGGGCCGGGCCCCTGCCCGCCAGTTGATCCATTACGTGAGAAACAATCTCGTTAATCTGTCTTTCTTCCATCTAATTCACACCCCGTGACTATTTGGAAAATCCAAGCTGCTCCATAACCTTCTTGGTGATATCTGCCACCAGGTCGGCATCCGCCCCCTTCTTGTGGCTGCCGCAGCCTCCGCCGCAATTGTGACAGCTCGGCTTGCCCTCTAAGGTATTGGGACACAGGTTGGCCGGATGGCGGCCCTTCATGCCAAACTGCCTGCGGATCTCGTAGAGGTCCTCCACCTGCTCCGGTGTGAACTCCTTGGGCCCGCCCAGCATCCGGGACTGATATAGAAGCTGTGCGTAGAACTCCACAGATTCCATCTTCAGATAAGCGGAAAGCAGGGAATCCGCATAGGTAAGGGCTCCGTGATTCTCCAGGAGTACGGCGTCAAAATACTGTACATACTCGGAAACTGCCTCCGGAATCTCCATGGTGGAAGGTCTTCCGTACTTGGCAATGGGTACGCAGCCAAGAGCGATTACCGCTTCCGGCATGATGGGCTGTGTCAGCGGAATACCGGCAATAGCAAAGGTGGTAGCATACATGGGATGGGCATGTACCACGGAATTCACGTCCGGACGCTCCTCGTAAACCCGCATATGCATCTTGATCTCAGAAGACGGACGAAAACCAGCGTTGGCCTGGATCACTTCCCCCTTCTTATTCACCTTACAGATGTAGTCCGGAGTCATAAAGCCCTTGGACACGCCGGTGGGTGTACATAAAAACTCGTCGTCATTGAGCTTCACGGAAATATTCCCGTCATTGGCCGCAACCATGTTACGGTTGTAGATCCTCTTGCCGATGTCACAGATCTCTTTTTTGATTTCGTATTCTGATACCATATCGTTCCTCCTGAAAAGATTTCCATTTGTTGGTTTTCTTTGTTTTCTCCTCCATTATATGTTGTTTTTGTTTGGTTGTCAAGGGCATACCCCCAGAAAATCACAGAAATTCAGAAAAAAAATATCACCAAAAATGTGGTTTCATTTTTGGTGATATTGGATATTCTTTTATTTCAGATGAAAGGCCTCCTTGATCTCCTCGATCTGTTCCTCATTGATGGCCACCATCTGACCCAGATTATGGGCAAATACCAGGGCCTTGGCGCTGTACTCCGCCACCTCCAGCCGGTCAAAGGCTTTTAACAGGCTCTCCCCCGTCACCGCCACACAGTCATTGTTGACGATCACAATGGGCGTGCTTTCGTTGAACACCCCGGCTGTCTCCTGGGGCTTCTGATAAAACTCCGCATAGGAAAGCTTCGGGATCTCCCGCATCAGGATGTAGCTCTCCGGAATGGACTTGGAGTCCAGATCCACCTCCGTCACCGCATATGCCATAATATTGGGCGGATGGGCAATGATGATGGAGTTGATCTCCGGATGCTGGCGGTAGATCTCCTGGTGAAGCCGGATGGAACGGCTGGGCACCTTGCCGGCCTCCCGTTTTCCGTCCCGGATGCTGACGATCTCCTCCACCTCCAGATACTTCCGGTCCACATTGTAGGGGGTAATGATAAAATCATCCCCCTCCATGCGCCGGGAAAACGAGCCCTGGGTGGCGTTGATCAGCTTCTGTTCGTAGGCCCGGTGCACAAAACCACACATTTCCTTCCGGGCCTCCTTTTCCTGGCTGGTGATCACCTGGGGCAGATACTCCTCCAGCTCAAAATGATCCGAGGTATATTTCAGCCTGATCTCGCTCTCCGGAAGGCTTCTGGGCGCTCCGATGATGGAGGCGTCGATCTCCAGCCTTGCACAGAAATCCAGGGTCTCAAATGCCTTAAAGGCATTGAACAGGCTGTCGCTGCCCACCACCACGCCGTGATTTTCCAAAACGGCAATGTCGCAGCCTTTGGCAAACTCCCGGGCGATCTTCTCGCCCAGATCGGTGCTTCCCGGCAGGCCGTACTCCGCCATGGCAATCTTTCCGCAGCCCACGTAGGCATTGGGAATCAGCCTTGTATTGGGAATCTTACGCACAATGCTGAACGCCACCAGCGCCGGCGGATGGGCGTGGAGCACTGCCTTGATATCGCTTCTGGTCTCATACAATTTCAAATGGAAGGGATACTCGCTGGAGGGCTTATGAATGCCCTCCATGGAGCCGTCCGGATGGATACACACCATATCCTTCCGGGTCAGGTTTCCCTTATCGATGCTGCCGGGGGTGATCCATACATCCCCGTTTTCATCCCGGATGGACAGATTGCCGCCGGAGGTGGTGGTCATCCCGTAGCTGTAAATCCGGTCCATCATCATCACCAACTGGTCCGCCGGGTGGATAAAATTCATGTTCATAACAACCTCTCCTTACGCGCGCTTGGAAAGCACATCCTTTTCATATTCCATGATCTCATCAAACCAGGCGGTATCCCCGGAAACGCCGCAGCGCTCACAGTACTCGTTCCAGACATCGCCGAAGGGCAGAAGCTTGGCCTCCTCCTGCATCACCATCAGCCTGGTGAAATTCCCCTCATCCTGCAGCCTCTTAAGCTCCTCATTGGGGGTGCACAGGGCCATCAGCATGGCCTTCTGCCAGCTCCGAAAGCCCACCACCCAGGCGGAAATCCGGTTGATGCTGGCATCCAAATAATCCAGGGCCATGTAGACACGTCCGGTCGCGTTGTTACGTACAATCTCCTTGGCGATCTCCTTGGTCTCATCATCCAGAAGCAGCACATGGTCGCTGTCCCAGCGCACTCCTCTTGTAATATGAAGCGCCAGCTCCGGGTAGAAGCATAAAAGCGCCGGAATCTTGTCGGAAACTACCTCGGTGGGATGGTAATGGCCGTTGTCCATCAGCGGCATGCATTTGTCCCTGTGAGCCGCCGCAAAGCTTAAGGTAAACTCCGCGCTTCCCGCCGTATAGGCCTCCACGCCGATGCCGAATACCTTGGACTCCACACAGGGCTTCACCCAGTTGAAATCGTAGGGCTCGGAAAGGATCGCCTCAATGGATTCCTTGTAGCGCATTCTCGGCCCCATCCGGTCGGCCGGCACATCCTTGTAGCCGTCCCCGGTCCAGATGTTCATCACACAGGGAATCCCGGTTTCTTTGGTAAAATAATTGGCAATGCGGATGCAGGCCTTGCCGTGCTCAATCCAGAAATTGCGCGTCTCCGCATCCGGGCTGGAAAGCGTCAGGCCGTCCTTCACCTTAGGATGGGAGAAAAAGGTGGGGTTAAAGTCAATGCCGATGTTGTATTTCTTCGCCAGCTCCACCCATTTTGCAAAATGCTTCGGCTCGATCTTGTCCCGGTCCACATAGCCCCCCTCCTCAAACACCGCGTAAGACGCGTGCAGGTTCAGCTTCACCTTGCCGGGCACCAGCGCAATCACCTTCTCGATATCCTCCATCAACTGCTGGGGCGTCTTCGCTTTGCCGGGATAATTGCCGGTGGTCTGGATTCCGCCGGTTAAGGGGCCGTCATGGTCAAATCCAATGACGTCGTCGCCCTGCCAGCAGTGCAGGGAAACCGGAAGCTCCTTTAAAAGCTCCATGGCCTTTTCTGTGTCAACGCCTGCCTTTGCGTAGATCTCCTTTGCGGATGCATATCTTTCCCTGTTTGTCATCGTTCATTCTCCTTTTTTTATTTAATCTTAATTTAATATTTTACCACACCAAATGAATCATAAATACAGCTTCTGGCTTCCTCCACGGAAGCGAATTCCCCGGCCCGGATCATCTGGGCCGTCAGGTTGCCGATGGCAGTAGCCTCGGTGGGCCCCGCATGAACCTCCTTGCCGGTGTATTTCGCCGTGAGCTGGTTTAAGTACACTGCGTTGGAGCCGCCGCCCACCACATGGATGCGGCTGTAGGTACAGCCCATGATCTGCTCGATCTCCCTGGCCGTCCTGGCGTAACACTCGGCCAAGCTGTTATAAATCACGGCCGCAATCTCCCCCGGCGTCTGAGGCACAGGCTGGCCCGTGTCACGGCAGAACCGCTGCACTTCGGCGATCATATTTTCCGGCGCCAGGAAGCAGTCATCGTCCACCTCCACCCGGGAGGGGAAATCGTCGCATTCCGCCGCCAGATCGCAAAGCTCCGCGAAAGAATACCGGTCGTCCAGCTCCTTTTTTACATTCTGGATCATCCAGAGGCCCATGATATTTTTCAGGTAGCGGAACCGGTAATCGTAACCGCCCTCATTGGTAATGTTGGCCTTCCTGCTCTCGGGGGAACAGTTGGCTTCTTTCGTCTCAATCCCCATCAGGGACCAGGTGCCGGAGCTGATATACAAAAAGTCGTCGTCGTTGGCCGGCACGGAAAGCACCGCGGAGGCCGTGTCGTGGGCGCCCGGCAGCACCACCTGGCAGTCAAAGCCAAGCTCTGTCAAAAGCTCCGGCCGCAAAGATCCCACCACGGTTCCCGGCATATGGATGGGCTGGAAGATCTCCCTGGGATACCCCAGCATATCGATGAGCTCATAATCCCAGTCCTTGGTGTCCGGGCTTACCAATTGCCCGGTGGTGGCCTCCGTATATTCCTGGACCTTCACGCCGCTCAAAAGGAAGTGGAAATAATCCGGAATCATCAACAGGGCCTTCGCCTGCTCAAGATACTCCGGGTGCTCCGTTTTTACCGCCATAAGCTGATAGATGGTGTTAAAAATCGCCTTCTGGATGCCGGTTCTTGCATAGAGCTCCTCCTCGGAAATGATCTCGTATACCTTCTCGTCCATCCCCTTGGTGCGGCCGTCCCGGTATCCCACCGTATCTCCCAGTACCCTGTCCTCATGGTCCAGCAGTACAAAATCCACGCCCCAGGTATCCACGCCCACGCTCACCGGAAGCTTCCCAAGCTCCTTGCATTTCTTCATGCCGTTTACAATCTCCGCAAACAGCTTCTCAAGATCCCAGCATAGATGCCCGTTCTTCTCCACAAGGCCGTTTTCAAAACGGTAAATCTCCTCCAGCTCCATCTTCCCGTTCTCCTTACGCCCCAGAATATGACGTCCGCTGGAAGCGCCGATATCAATGGCCAGATAATAGTTCCCCATAGCTGCTCCTTTCTGCATATATCAAAAGCACTTTTTAGATAAGATCATTATAACGCCTGGCGGGTAATAAAATAAGGACGTTATTTTACAAAAATACCGTCCTTATTTGCATCATTTTATGTTACCGCCTTCTTTTCCTCAAGAAGCCCCATAAGCCTTGCAAGAACCTTATCCCGGTTATCCCACCAGTCCATTGTCCAGATCCGGTGCACTTCCCATCCCAGTCCCTCCAGAACACTGATCTGCGCCACCTCACGATCCTTTGTATTGGAGGACTGGCAATAGGATTCTCCGTCCAGCAGGATACCAAGCAGATATTCCTCCGGCTTGTGAGGATTCAAAACGGCAAGATCGACCTTGAATCTGGAATGTCCCACTGCTTTCTGGTACTGATACCCGCCATCCGAAAGCGCCCTGCAGAGATGCTCTAAGATCCCCTGTTCCTTCTGTCCCCTGGTTTCCACATGCTCTCCAAAGAGACAGCCCTTCCAGGCAAATTCCAGAAAATCCTTCAGCGCTTCCACACCTTTTGCTTTTGTTCTTCTGAGATCGATCATGTCCGCAGTCATGGTGGTAAATACCATCATTTCCGACCTTGCACGCGTCACCGCAACATTTAATCTCTTCCAGCCGCCCTCCTTATTCAGCGGCCCGAAATTCAGCGTCAGCTTCCCCTCTGCATCCGGACCAAATGCAACGGAGAACAAAATGACATCACGCTCATCCCCCTGGACATTCTCCAGGTTCTTTACAAACATGGCTTCTTCCCCTTCATTGGCCCACTGGTCAAAGGACGCATCCTTCTGAAATTCCTCCTGCAGCAGATCCTCGATTAAGGCCTGCTGGCTGATATTAAAGGTGATCACTCCAACGGTCTGCTCCGCCAGCTTGGGATCCTCATATCTCCTTCTGATCTCCGCAACGATGGCCTTTGCTTCCCCTTCATTGACACGGCCCTTTCCACGGTCAAAATACCCCTCTGTTCTCACCAGTCTTACTCTCCTTTCCCTGTCATTTACAGACGGAAAGGTAAGCATGGAATTCTCATAAAACTCCTGGTTACTAAAGGCAATCAGACTTTCATGGCGGCTGCGGTAATGCCAGCGCAGATACGCGGACGGCATCCCCAATGCCAGGCAGTCATCCAGGATGCTGTCCAGATCTTCCATATCAAGATTGTCTTCATCCACTGTATTTCCGGCAAAAAAGCTGGTGGGCGGCATCTGGTTCGGATCTCCCACGATCACGGCACTTTTCCCTCTGGCCAGTACACCTGCCGCTTTGCAGGTAGGAAGCTGGGAAGCCTCATCAAAGATCACAATATCAAACAGATCATTCTCCGCTTTCAGATACTGTGCCGCAGAAATGGGGCTCATCAGCATACACGGGCATAATCTCGGTAAAATATGCGGGATCTGCTCAAACAGGGTCCGGATAGACAGCCCTCTGCCGTTGCTGCTGATTCCTCTTCTCAAAAGGTTCAGTTCCCTGCTGACTTCCACCGTCTCATAAGAAGTCGGAAGCCGGTGCGTCAGCCGATAGAACATCTCATCCTTTGTAAGATCCATAAGCTCCTGATCCAGCTTCTTAAACTGCAGGATCTTTTCCTGAAATCCAATCCCGGTAAACCCGTTTAATACCGGTTCACTTTCAATCACTGACAATATAATGGTCCGGTAGATAGAGCGCAGATATACCGTCATCACTTCCTCATGGGGCAGGCCGGCTTCATACGCATCACAGACCGGCCCCAGGCCTATCAGCCTGCACTCCTCCGCAAGCTGCCGATATACGATCCAGTCTTTTATGGAGGAAGCATTTTCAAGAATACAGGCACAGAGCCGCAGCCTTCCTTCTATCCAGTTCATTTCAAAGGTGTCAAAGCTAAGCTCCAGAAGCTCCTTTACCTCAGCTTCTGTTTTCTCTGCCGTATCCCACTCTGCCAGCAGCAGCTTTGCCTTCCGGCTCCAGGCCTCTAACCCCCCTTCTGCCTCAAGCCTTTCGATCCGATCGGAAAATCGTGACATGATCTGCAATTGTCTCTTTACCTGATCCTTATACTCCCGAAAAGCTTCCATTGCAGCATGCTCTTTTAAAATCTGTTTCCATTCATACGACAATCCCGCCTCAGCGGCAGCCATTTCCTTTTCTTCCTGCTGATAGAATCCCACATCGGCCAAATAAACCGGAATACGTTCCGTCTCTATCGGAAAGGCTGAAAATGCCTGCAGCTCCGCCCTTAATGCTTCCAACGCTTTCCTCTTGCCAAAAAATTTTTTATTCGCCTGATCATACTTCTCCCGATAGAAATTCATATCCATGAGAAGAAAATTTTCGTTCCACTTCGAAAGAAGCTCCGCCTGCTTTGCCTGGAACGCCTGCCGTTTTGCCAAATACGTCTCCGCCGCCGCAAATTCCCGCTCTACCTGATCTGCCTGCCGCAAAAATAACGGAATTTCTCCTGCGGATATTATGCTCCGGGCATAATTACAGATATGGATCCATTCTTCCTCAACAACAGGCGGCCGGACCTCCATGCATTCTGCAAAACCAGCCGCATCTGCCTGGAATTTTTTCAGTGCGTCCGTATATTCCAAAATCAGTGGCTCCAGATCAAACTTCAGGCGCTGGCTATACGCCATCTTACGGACAGCCATCAGCGGATGCGCATGGGGATGCCCAATTCCTTTCCCTGCTGCGATCAATTGCTCTAGGCTGTGCATCTGATGCTCCAGATCGCTTTCGGTAAGAGTACCCGCATAGCTTTGGTCAAAGCGCACACTCTTATCCCGTTCCGGAAGCATTTCATACAGATCCATCAGTTGACGCAGGCTCTTGCCAAAGTGTCTTTTTTTATGCAGTGCCTTTGCATAAGCATCCAGATCTGCCCGCTTTTTTTGGATTTCCTGAAGCTTTTTCTCGTAATCCGTCTTCACACCCCAGACGCCAATCTCAAGCCCGCGCTTCAATTGATCCAGCACAGACTTCTTGGTGGCTTTATTGGAGTGTAATTCCAGACAAAAATCCTCAATCCCCAGAGCCGCCAGCCT
>CATJBQ010000088.1 GCA_949738465.1 uncultured Lachnospiraceae bacterium | reverse complement strand
GAATCTCCAATACATCAGACAGGCGTTTTCCCAATTCACGTCCTCCACTGCCAAACTCACGACTAATTGTAATAATCATTTTGCTCCTCCTTTACTCTTCAAGAGTAAAACTATTATGCAGCTACATCTTTCCGGCTGTAGGCAGCCTGTTTGTTACCCATTTTTACAATGTTATGGATGGCATTTTCGTAGGGCAGGGAGTCGGTTCTGCCGCTTTAGGCGCTGTCAATATTGGTGTTCCATTCATTACATTCGCCGTAGCCATTGTTTCCATGTTCCCCATGGGTGGAGCTACGGTTATTGCAATTAGAATGGGACGCGGCGATAAGGAAGGGGCAAATAATGCTTTCATGACATCCCTGACACTGACAGTCCTGACAGCGGTTATCCTAACAGTTGCTGGAACTGTTTTTTCTCAGCAGATCGTAGATTTAAGCGGCGCACGTAAGCTGGGGGAGGAAATGCGCAGGTTGTCGGCAGACTATCTTTTTTACTATTCTGCATTTTCGCTACCCATGCTGATGAGCAACTGCATTTCCGTTTTTGTCTGGAATGACGGTTCTCCCACCTTATCCTTTATCGGTATGTGCACAGGGGCAGTATCCAATATCTTTCTTGACTGGCTTTTTATTTTTCCGCTTCAAATGGGCGTGATTGGGGCTGCTGTTGCCTCCGGACTGGGACAGATTGTCTCACTTCTGGTTCTGCTGTCCCATTTCATCCGTAAACATGGAAATCTCCGGATTCGGCATTTTGTGATACAGCCTGTACGGATGGAAAATCTGTAAGCGCGGCGCCCCCGAAGCTGTCACACAGCTTACCACTCCGGTCACAGCACTGTGTTATAACCTGGTTCTTGCCGGTCTGACAGGCGATATCGGGGTATCCACCTACAGTGTCCACCCGCCAGTATTTCCCCAGGAGCCTGCCCCGGTAAAACTGTTTTCCCCTCAACAGAGTCTTTACCATTTTTCTCCTCAGGCCTGACAGTTCCTGCAGGGACAGGCGCTCCAGGTAATGGTTTAAGGAATCATAATGGGGCATTTCCACAAGTTCCTGGCTGCCTGACTGGATCTTGAGTGTATGGATACAGGTTTCCTCATTAAACCTCTCATCCATCTGCCGCATGCTTCCGATCGGGCAGATATTTTTCAGTATCCCCATATAAATATAATCTGCTGGCGTGTATACGGTATAAGAGCTATTCCTGGGGTCTTTCATTTCCCCAATCCATTGGTTCAGATCCTTGAAAAAATGCTTCGGGATCATCATGAGGTCTATGATTCCCCGGTCTTTTTTCTTTTTTCACGCTTCATCTGCTTCGTAACCCATTCAACTGCTTTTTTCAAAAAATTCCCTCCTGTGCGTAAAATTTCTTTTTTCTATTTTACACGAACAGGAGGGCATTTGTATAGAATCTTATGGTCTTAGTGCGAAAAATTTTTATTCGTCAACGCTGTTTGTAATATTTACCTGTAATATGCAAATTGCAAAATGATACGTCTTATTTCGCCACCGCCTCACCAACAATATTTAGATTCATATCACAAATTCCTGTATATAAGGCGTTCTTCACTTATCTAGCGTCAAAAATACATTTAACAATTACCTAAACCATATTTTACCTTTTATAATTTGAATATAATTCCTCTTTCCTGCCCTCCTCCCATAACGATGCCATTGTTTCCGATGTACTGTAGAATCTTCAAAATTCAGCCTATTATTTTCGTAGAGCAGGGTACTCTACGAACTTTTTCAGGAATCACAAACCTTCCGGCCAGCAATTTACAAACCAAGGCTTGCCAACCTCCCCCTTACCGATCCCACTTATCACACAAAGAATTAATCTGATCCGCAAACCGCGCCAGATCCTTATTGGCCCCGCCCTCATTATGGCGGATCACAGCCAGCAGGCGCTGCCCGGCCGCCAGCAGACGTGCAAATACACCAGATACAACACGGCCCTCTTCCGTTGTCTTCTTAGGCTTCGGCTCCCGGCTGCCCTGGGCAATCAGCTCGCCGGTGAGAAGGTCGTAGCAGTCCCCGCTGTAGGGCGCCACCGCGTCCACGCCGATCCTGGCCTTAATCTCCTCCGCCAGGCCGTCGGTGACCTTATCCTCGCCGTGCACCACGAAGAAACGCTTGGGCGCTTCAAAAGCGGACGCCCAGGTGATCAGATGCTCCTTATCCGCGTGGCCACTGATACCGGCCAGATTCTCAAGCCTTGCCTTCACCTCAATGGACTCACCAAAGAGCTTCACCTCCTTGGCACCGTTCAACAGGTTAAAGCCCAATGTTCCCGGCACCTGGAAGCCCACAAACAGGATGGTGGACTCGGGACGCCACAGGTTATGCTTCAGATGATGGCGGATCCGGCCCGCCTCACACATACCGGAAGCAGAAATAATCACCTTGGGCTCCGCCTCAAAGTTAATCATCTTGGACTCGTCGCTGGTAACGGCTGTCCGAAGACCCGGAAAGCTGATGGGGTTGATTCCCTGCTCCACCAACGCCTTGGCCTTATCCTTGAAGCACTCCGCAACGCTCTCATTGTAAATGTTGGTGGCCTCCACTGCCAGCGGGCTGTCGATATAGGCAATAAAATCCTCGTATTCCGGCAGCATATGCTCCATCTTGATCTTCCTAAGGTAGAACAGCATCTCCTGGGTACGGCCCACCGAAAACGCCGGAATCACCAGGTTGCCTCCTTTCCGGAAGGTCTCACGGATCAGACGCGCCAGCTCCACCGCGTAGTCCGGCGGATCCTTGTGCAGACGATCCCCATAGGTGGACTCCATCACCACATAATCCGCCTCGCTGATGTACTGGGGATCCCTGACAATGGGACGGTTGCCATGGCCGATATCCCCGGAAAATACGATCTTCTTCTCCTCATCCTCCTCCCGGGCCCAGACCTCAATGCTGGCCGATCCCAGAAGATGTCCCGCATCCACGAACCGGATCCGGATATTGTCATTCACAGCGATCATGGCATTGTAATCGCAAGGAATAAAATGCTCCAAAACCCCCTGGGCGTCATTCATGTCATAGATCGGCTCCACCTCCGGCAGGCCGGCACGCTTAGCCTTCCGGTTCTTCCACTCTGCCTCAAACATCTGGATGTGAGCAGAATCCTTCAGCATAATGTCACACAGGTTGCAGGTGGCCTTGGTGGCAAATACCTTCCCCCGGAAGCCATGGCTGTACAATAGCGGCAGCAGTCCGGAATGGTCGATGTGGGCATGGGTCACAAAGACATAATCCACGTCCGAGGCATTCACTGGAATCTCCTGATTCTCATAAAGATCCGGCCCCTGCTCCATGCCGCAGTCCACCAGCACATTAGTCTCGCCAGCCTGCAGATAGTGACAACTTCCGGTCACCTCATGGGCGGCCCCAATAAATTCAAGCTTCATAACATTCCCTCTTCCTTTTGTAGTGTATTATGATAGCTCTATTTTACTTTATTTTGTCAGAAAATTCAACCTTATTTTGCGTTAATTTTTAAAATTCGACACTTTAGTTCAATTTCACAATCTCCTTCTTCAAACGCTTCATGATCTTCTTCTCCAGCCTGGAAATATAAGATTGTGAAATTCCTAACAAATCCGCCACCTCCTTCTGGGTCAGCTCCGGCGCCCCCTCCCCGGCCAGGCCGAACCTAAGCTCCACGATGGTTTTCTCCCGGGCCGACAGCTTTTCGATCGCGGTTTTTAAGAGATTCTTCTCCACCTCCGTCTCAATATCCCGGTAAATGATATCCTCGTCGGTGCCTAAAATATCCGAAAGCAGCAGCTCGTTGCCGTCCCAGTCCACATTCAGCGGCTCATCGATGGACACCTCCAGCTTGGTCTTGCTGTTGCGCCGAAGGTACATTAGGATCTCGTTCTCAATGCAGCGGGAGGCATAGGTGGCCAGCTTGATATTTTTCTGGGGATTGAAGGTATTGATGGCCTTGATCAGCCCGATGGTGCCGATGGAAATCAGATCCTCCACCCCGATCCCCGTATTGTCAAACTTCTTGGCAATGTACACCACCAGCCGCAGGTTATGCTCGATCAGCTCCGTCTTGGCCTGGGCGCTGTCTTCCGTGGCAAGCTGCTGGATACAGCGGGTTTCCTCCGCCAGCTCCAGGGGCGGCGGCAGCACCTCCGCACCGCCGATATAGTGGATCTCCCCGCCCCGCAGCATCAGCAGGTTCTGCAGCGTCGGGATCCATTTCATCTGAAATTGTTTCGGCATTGCTAATTTTATGTACACAATCATATCCTCCTTCTAACTTCTACTCCATCACCGTCCCATGCAGGATCATCTGATATGGCTTCTGTGCAAACAACGTCCGCTGCGCCAGCCCCAGGACCGGTTTTTCAATATAACGTACCTTTCCGCCGTCCCCGGCATTTTCCCGGACATACATCCCCTCGATCACCACCGCCGGCAGCAGCCCCTTCTCCTGCCCCAGGGACTGATAGGGGATATAGTGGACCCCCTGGCCCATCCGGAGCCTTTCCGGAAGCAGCTCCCTTTGTATAATATGTACCGGCCGCTTGAGCATGGGATCCCACAGGAGGTTCCCCGTATCCCAGAATCCCTTAGCCGAAATTTTCTCTCCCTCCGCCACCAGGACAACCTCCAGAACCTGGATCCTTCTCTTTTTGAAATGCAGCGCCAGAATTCCCGCTCCACAGCAAATTCCCGCAGCGCCTGCATACAACCAGAAATTTCCTTTTGGTGCCGGCCATATCCATGCCAGAACTCCTCCCAGGACTACCGCTATCACATAGGCCCCCAGAAACCGCCGCAGAAACATCCATATCCCTTTCCAGGAAAATCCAATCAAAATCATTATCGGATTCACGAGAACATGAAGGATAAGCTGATACCCTGTATAAGAAGAAAGCCAGAGAAACAGGCAGGCAGAGGCCGTAGCGCCAAAGGCCGACGCCAGAAGGATCCGTAAAACCGGGATCCGCTCCCTGCCCAGCAGGCCGGTGAGAGCCAGAATGGCGCCATCCATCATCAGGTTGGTTACCCAAAACACATCCAGATAGAATTCATACGTTACTCTCACCTCCCTGTTTGTTCTGGCTTCATTATAGAAGGATATTCCCGCTTATTTTGTCAAACCAGGTCACTATCCCAATACATTTTTCTGACAAACCTAAAACCATGGAGCCATAGAAAAAGAGCCCCGCTCCCGGGACTCTCTCCTATGTATCTGAATCTGATACCTTATTTTCTTGTATTCTTCAAAAACTCCGGAATCTTGATATCCTTCTCCGGAATATTGCTCTCCTGCCGCCTGTGCTGGGAAAATCCGCCCGACAATCCTGCCGTACCGGCTCCTGTTCCATTGCCAAATCCGCCGCCTTGCGTACTACCAAAATTCCCTCCGGCTCTGGACACGCCGCCAAGGGTGCTTCCGGCTCTCGTATTCGTCCCAAGGGTGCTTCCGGCTCTATTGGCACCGCTAAGTCCGCCTACAGCGCTGTTGGGACGCAGGTTGGTGCCGCTGTAATTCGGGATAATCCTGGGGGTGGAGGAAGTCTCCTCCAATCCCGTGGCAATCACGGTAATCGTAGCCTCGTCCGTCATCATCTCATCATACTTGGCGCCAAAGATAATATTGGCGTTCTCTCCCGCCAGATCCTGCACATAGCTTGCCGCATCGTTGGCGTCGATTAAGGAGATATCGCCGGAAATATTGATAATTACATGGGTTGCGCCTGTAATCGTGGTCTCTAAAAGCGGGCTTGCAACCGCCAGCTTCACCGCCTCGATGGCCTTGTCGTCGCCCTTGGCCTGTCCGATTCCGATATGGGCCATACCCTTGTCCTTCATCACCGTCTGCACATCCGCAAAATCCAGGTTAATCAGCGCCGGCAGGTTGATCAGATCGGTAATTCCCTGAACGGCCTGCTGTAATACCTCGTCCGCCTTCTTTAACGCATCCGGCATGGTAGTCCGGCGGTCTACGATCTCTAAAAGCTTGTCGTTGGGAATCACGATCAAGGTATCTACGCTGTTCTTCAGGTTCTCAATGCCGGATAAGGCATTGACCATACGTGTCTTGGCTTCAAACTTAAAGGGCTTCGTGACGACGCCCACCGTCAGGATGCCCAGCTCCTTGGCAATGCCGGCAACCACAGGCGCGGCCCCGGTTCCGGTTCCACCGCCCATTCCGCAGGTAACGAACACCATGTCCGCTCCCTTGATGGCGGCGGACAACTCCTCGCTGCTCTCCTCTGCCGCCTTCTGCCCGATCTCCGGCTGTGCGCCTGCGCCAAGGCCCTTGGTCAGCTTCTCTCCGATCTGGATCAGGGTAGGCGCCTTACAGAGCATCAACGCCTGCTTATCGGTATTCACCCCGATAAACTCCACACCGCCAATATTTTCATCAATCATTCTATTTACAGCATTATTCCCGGCTCCGCCGACTCCGATCACGATAATCTTCGCGCTGGAATCCGCTTCGGTTGTTCTAATCTCAAGCAAGGCATGTCCTCCTTCAAAACCTTTCTATTACATCGATTTTTATACTCATATACTCTATAATATAATTTTTCCTTTAATTAATCAACAGATATTTGAAATTTTTTCATTTTTTTTTACGGATCCTTCTGAAAACGGATTTCCGTGTTATTTTCCGTCCAGCTTTCCAGATGCAGGGTCCCTGCCTGTCCCTGAAGCCTGGGCAGGATCTCCGCCAGCCGCACCACCTTATCGTCAAAATTCACCGCATTTCCCAGAAGTACCCGGATGGAACCGTATTCCACACGATAGGTCATGTCCTCTCCATAAGAAATCGTATCGGGAACCACCTGGTACTTTTTCAAAAGCTGCGTCAGGGCCAGCAGATTCTTTAATACGCTTTTCCCTTTAATAGGAAGCTTCTCATAAAGCACCACGGAATCCACCGAAAGGCCCTCGATCCGCGGAAGTCCTTCAATCCGCTCCGAGGAGGTCTCCACCACGATGCCGTCCTTGTCAAAATAAACGTTCTGCCCGACGCTTTCCATCTCCACGTACCCCAAAAGCCCCTTCTCATACACCTGGATCTCAATGGTGTGGGGGAGGCGCATGCTTACCTCCATGGTATCCACAAAGGGAATGGTCTCCGGCTCCCGGAACCGGTATTTCAGATACACATACAGGGTATTCCAGGAATACTCGTCATCCAGCACCCAGCGTGAAATCACCTCGTCGTCGTAAAGCTCATTCCCCTTGACCACCACATGTTCCACCGTAAACACCTTGAGTACCACCAGCGCTCCGATCCCCAGAAGCAATAGGAGCAGCAAAAGCACCACCAGGGTTCTTTTTCTGTTTTTCTTTTCTTTTTTCTTCGCCATCGCCTATTCCCCTGTCTTCTCAAACCGGATCCCCCTGGATACGCTTAAGGCCAGCCCCATCTCCGCCAGCAAAAACAGAACTGATGTTCCTCCGTAGCTGATAAAAGGAAGGGAAATACCCGTATTGGGAATGGAGTTGGTCACCACCGCGATATTTAAAATCACCTGAATGGCGATGTGGGCCATAATTCCCGTCACAATCAACGCGCCATAGAGATCCGGCGCATTGTTGGCAATCATCATAAACCGCCAGATCAGAAGCAGAAACAGCAGGATCACGCAGATCGCGCCAAACAGCCCCAGCTCCTCACAGATAATCGAAAAAATCATATCGTTCTGGGCCTCCGGCACAAATCCCAGCTTCTGCATGCTCTCTCCCAGGCCCTTACCGAAAAGTCCGCCGGAGCCGATGGCATACAGGCCCTGGATGGTCTGGAATCCCTTCTCGAACTTCTCCGGCGCAAGCCAGATCTCGATACGCTCCTGCCGGTAGGCTTCCCCCAGCATCAAGGCAGCCACCCCCAGCGCCACCACCGAAACGCCCATGATGACAAACTGCAGGTACTTGGGACTGGCCACAAAGATCATGGCAATAGCGATCCCTAAAATAATCACAGCGGTGCTTAGGTTCTCCTTGGCCACAATTGCTACGATGGGAAGCACCACGATCATCACCTTCATGACATTCATAAGCTTCGTCATTTTCTTTGGCATCCGGCTGATAATTACCGCCAGAAAGAGAATCATCGCCAGCTTTGCCAGCTCCGATGGCTGGAAGGACAGGGGCCCGATTTCCAGCCAGCGGCGGGAGCCATTGTGCTCCTCCCCTATGAAAATTACCAGGGTACACAGGCCGATGGCCGCCAGATAAGCCAGCATCCAGAAGGGCTTCCAGATGTGGTAGTCGATCTGGGAGATCACAAACATCACAAAAAATCCCAGGGCTGATGCAAATATCTGCTTTTTCAGATAATAAGCCGGGTCCTTAAACTTTAACTGGCCGTTATAGGAGCTGGTGCTGTACAGCATCACCAGGCCGAAGCACACCAGAAATATCACAATAAACAACAGGCTGTAATCAAAATAGCGGATCCGTTTTTCACGCATGCAATCACTCCTTCAGTTCTCTTACCATCTCCTTGAACAGATTGCCGCGCTGCTCATAATTGTCAAACATGCCCCAGCTTGCACAGGCCGGGGACAGCAGGATGGCATCTCCGCTTTTTGCATTTGCATAACAGGCGTCCACCGCCTCCGCCAGGCTGTCGGCAAGGATAATATCCTCCCCCGGAAAACCGCATTCCATGGCTGTCCTCTGGATCTTCTCCCGGGTCTGGCCCAAAAGCACCAGCTTTTTCACTTTCCCCTCAAAAGCTCTGATCCACAGATCGTAATCCGATTCCTTATCATATCCCCCTCCGATCAGCAACGTAGGCCACTCCATGGCACGGATGGCCTGTATGGCGGCATCCGGGTTGGTTCCCTTGGAGTCGTTGTAAAAGCGCACCCCTCTTTTGGTGGTTACATATTCAATCCGGTGCTCCACCGCCTGAAATTCCGTCAGAACACGATGGATCACCTCCAGGGAAACGCCGGACTGAAGCGCCATGGCACAGGCCGCCATTACATTTTCATAATTGTGCCTGCCGATGATCTGAAGCTCATCCACCCGGCATACCTTCTGTATACCACCCTGCCCCCGGTAAAAAATAGCGCCGTCCTCTAAGTAAATCCCTTCCTCCAGAACGTGCCCGCTGGAAAAATAAAGCGCTCTTGGGCCGTCGGGGCTGCTTTTTAACTGTTCCCCGAACGCATAAAGCACCGGATCCTCATAATTAAGCACGCATAGCTGGCCCTTCCTCTGGCCGGCCGCAATCCGCTTCTTGGCCGCAATATAATTTTCCATGGTATGATGGCGGTTCAGATGATCCGGCGTAATATTTAAGATCGCCGACACCTGGGGACAGAAGCGATCCACCGTCTCTAGCTGGAAGCTGCTGATCTCCGCAACAATCACTGATTCTTCCGTGGCATCCGCGGCCATCCGGGTATAGGGAACGCCGATATTGCCCACCACACGCACATCAGAAAAAGCCGCTTCCATGATCTTTCCCAGAAGCGTGGTGGTGGTGGTCTTCCCGTTGGTGCCGGTAATGGCCAGCACCCGGCCCTTGCCGTACCGGTAGGCCAGCTCGATCTCCCCCCAGACGGTAAGGCCGGCACGCCGCATCTGCTCCACCAGGGGCAGGTCGGAGGGCACGCCGGGGCTTAGCACCACAATATCAAAGTCCGGTAAACGTTCCCCGGTAAGCTCCGCTCCACGTAAGACGGGCGTCTTTGAAAGCCCGGGATGCTTCCTTCGAAGCTCCTCCACCGACAGCTCCTCATTGCCATCGTAAAGCGTCACCTGTTTTCCTTCCTTTATCAAAAGCTCCGCGGCCGCAATGCCGCTTAAGCCTGTTCCAAATACAAGAAATCTTTCTTCCTTCATCTTGCTTCCTTTCCTATCCCGATAGACCCCGACAGCAGGGCCCTTACCGGCCCTTAAATCCCCAGCAGCGCAATGAGACACAGGATTGCCGTGAAAATGGAGAACACCGCCACCACCCTGGTCTCGGACCAGCCGCACAATTCAAAATGATGATGGATCGGCGCCATCTTAAAAATCCGTTTTCCGCCGGTCTTTTTAAAATACGTCACCTGGATCATCACCGACAGCAGCTCGATCCAGTAAATCAGCGCCACCATCAGAATGAAAATGGGCATCTGCATCATATAGGCTGTGGCCGCCACAAAACCGCCCAATGCCAGAGAGCCGGTATCTCCCATAAACACGCTGGCCGGATATACATTAAACAGCAGAAAGCCCAGAAGAGCCCCCACCACCGCGCAGGTAATGGGTTCCAGCCCGCTTCCGGTCCCGATGGCCACCACCGTGAAAAACGTGGCGATCAGCACGGTAACGCTGGAAGCCAGGCCGTCCAGGCCATCGGTAAAATTCGCGCCGTTGACTGTGCCAATGATGGCAAAGAACATCACCGGGGCCGTCGCCCAGCCCAGATTCAGATACAGCCCTCCCGAAAAACCGCCGGTAAAGGGGAGCAGGATCTCGGTGGACACATTGGAAAACCGCATCAGGTATACGATAAACACCACCGTGATGAAAATCTGGCAGAGCATCTTCTGCCAGGGCAGAAGCCCGTCGGAACGCTTCAGCACCACCTTCAGGTAATCATCCAGAAAGCCCACAATCCCAAAGCCCACCGTCACAAACAGAATCGGGACGATCCTGGGATAATCCTTGATAAAAAACAGCGACGTAATCACGATCCCTGCCAGAATCATCAAGCCCCCCATCGTAGGGGTCCCGTTCTTCTTCTGATGGCTCTTAAGCTCCTCCCGCTCCGTCTGCCCCACCTTCAGCCTCCGGAGGAACGGGATCACCACCGGCCCTAAAATTGCTGTAATTACAAAAGCGATCACTACTGGAAGCACGATTTTCTCTGCCATAACTCTCCACCTCTATCTGTTTTCATTTGCTCTAACTTATCTAGTATAAAACGTTTCCCCCGTTAATGCAAGGGCTATTCGCCATCATTTTCCCCCTCCTTTGGGGGCGCGGCCTCCGCCCGCTCAATTCCCAGATAGGGAAGGATATTGGAGAAGATCTCCTTCATCACCGGAGCGGCGATGGTTCCGCCGTAATAAATCCCCTGGGGATTATTGATAATCACGATCCCCAGCACCTTGGGATCCTCCGCCGGCGCGAAGCCGATAAAAGAGGAAATGTACTTGTGGGCGCTTCTTGGTAATGTCTGGGAGGTAGCCGTCTTGCCGCCGATGGAGTACCCCTCGATCCGCGCCTTATTTCCGGATCCCTCCGACACCACGGCCCGAAGAAGCCCCCTTAAGGTCTCTGAGGTCTGAGCGCTTACAATTCCCTCCTGAACCGGAAATTCCAGCTCCTCCACCAGTTCCCCCTCGTTATCCCGGATCTCCACCCCGAAATGGGGGGTAACCCGCCGTCCGCCGTTAATCAGGGACGACACGGTGGTGGCAAGCTGCATGGGCGTCACCTGGAAGGACTGGCCGAAGGAAACGGTAGCCAGCTCCACCTGCCCCATATTTTCCGGCTTATGCATAATGGTGGACGCCTCCCCCGGCAGATCGATGTTGGTCTTACGCAGCAGCCCGAACTGGTCAAAATAGTGATACATATTGTCCACGCCCAGCCGCAGGCCCAGTTCGATGAACACTGGATTGCAGGAATTCATGATCCCATGGGTAAAATCCTCGGAGCCATGGCCCGCCACCTTATGGCACCGGATCCGCCGGTCCTCCACAATCTTGTAGCCCGGACAGAAAAACTGGTCGTTTAAGGTTACCACCCCCTGCTCTAAAGCGGCGGAGGCCGTAATGATCTTAAAGGTAGAGCCCGGCTCGTAGGTATCGTTGATACAGGGATTGCGCCACATCTGGTTCAAAAGATCCTGCTCACTGGCGGCCTCTGCCGCCGCCTGCCCCGCATCGGCTTCCTCCTGGCCGTTTTCCCCCGCCGCTTCCTCCTGGGCAGGGTCCGGCAGGAATTCCTCCGTCAGGGTAAAGGGCTCGTTGAGATTAAATTCCGGCACATTGACCATCGCCATAATCTCCCCGTTTTGCGGATTCATCAGAATGACGGACACCCCGTCGGCCTGCTTCTGCTCCATCACCTTCTCCGCCGCCTGCTGGGCGTACATCTGGATATTGTAATCCAGGCTGATATGGAGATTGTTTCCGTCGATGGGCTCCTGGCGCCGCTCGCCGGCATTTTCAATCTCCACGCCGCGGGCATCCGTCAGCGTAAGGATTTTCCCATTGATGCCCTTTAAATAATCCTCATATTTCACCTCCAGCCCGACAATCCCCTGATTGTCCCCTCCGGTAAAGCCCAGCACCTTCGACGCCAGGGAGTCAAAGGGATAATACCGCTTATAGTCCTCATCCACCTTCACCCCTGCCAGACCATAGCTCCGGATCCGGTCCCCCGTGGCCTTATCCACATTGGATTTCACACGTTCGATGGAACTAACCTTCTCCACCCGTTTGCGCACCGTCTCCTCGTCCATTTCAAGCTCCTGGCACAGCATACGGATGACCTCCTCCGGCTCCTCCAACTGGCTGTGGATGATGGATATAGTGCACACCGTGCGGTTGGTGGCAAGGACCGTTCCGGTGGCGTCAATAATTTTTCCCCGGGCGGCCTTGATATCCCGCTCCCGCTCATGAAGGTCCGCCGCCTTCTGCCCATAATACTCCGAGCAGAATATCATCAGATAGGTCAGACGCACTCCCAGAAGAACCAGAACCAGGCAGATCATTCCGAAAACAACGACAATTTTTCTGCGGTTGTAGGTCTTATTGCGCTGCATAATAGGAAAAACCTCATAAAAGCAATTACTATAATCTATTACGCTTTTTATGAGGTTATGCCCTATTCGAAAATATCTCCCTGATGATCCTCCTCCTGGGGGCTGGACTGGGTTTGTCCCTCCACCGCTTCCGGAACCTGATCCATGGGCTCATCCGGAAAAATATTCAGATACGGAAGGATTTCTGTCATAATCTCCTTGTACAAAGCGGTGGCCAGGCTGCTCTGGGCCTGGTTCTCCACATTTGCCTCATTGATCACCACGTAAACCAGTACCCTGGGGTTCTCCGCCGGCGCAAAACCGATAAAGGATACCAGGTATTTTTTATCCTCACGGGGATACTTCTGGGCGGTTCCGGTCTTGCCTCCCATGGAATATCCCGGCACCTTGGCGCTCTTTCCGGTTCCCGCGCCCACCGTGCTGACAAGATACCCCCGCACCAGATCGCTGGTCTTCGTAGATACGGCCTGCCGGAGCACCGTAGGCTCTATGGACTGGACCGTATTGCCCTTTTCATCCACAATCTTCCTCACCAGATAGGGCTTGTAATAATAGCCTCCGTTGATTACCGAGGAAAAGGCGCTGGCCACCTGGATCATGGTCACATTAAAGTTCTGGCCGAAGGAGTTGGTGGGCAGGGCGGCCGCATCCTGGCGCATCCGCTCCGGGGTATAGATCAGGGTGTCCGTCCTGGCCTCCCCCGGCAGGTCAATGTTGGTCCTAAGGCCGATGTTGAAAATACTCTGATACTTTGCAAAATTATCGATTCCGATCTTCTCGCCAATCTGCATCAGCGCATCGTTGCAGGAGTTCATAATGGTCTGTTCCAGAGACTCCTCCCCATGTCCGGTATTGTTCACACATTTGATGGGCTTCTCCATGCCCGGGATCATCTCTCCCCCGTCGCACAGGAAACGATCCTCATCGGTGATCACCCCCAGCTCCAGGCCGGCCGCCACTGTCAGCGGCTTCACGGTGGAGCCTGGCTCATAAGTATAGGTCGTGCAAAAATTCTGCCACAGGGCGTTGCGGAGATCCATCTCCCCCTCCTCCGTCAGCGCCTCGATCTCCTCCGGGGAGGTATAGCCCTTATAATCCATACAGAATTTATGGAAAATCTCGTCGTTATAGGGATCCTTCAAGCTGTAGCCGGCGCTGTCCGCCATGGCGTAAATGGCCCCGCTGCCCGGATCCATCACCACCACCGCCGTATTCACGCTGCCCGGCCCCGTCTGGAATTCATCCCGGTGTGCCGCGTCAAAGGCGGCGATCTTCTCCTCTACCACCCGCTGTACGTTGTAGTCGATGGTACTCACCAGGGTATTGCCGTTGACTGCCTCTTTGATGGTCCGTTCCACATCGCTGTCCGTATTCATATAGCCATAGGTTCTTCCGTTGATTCCGTTTAACGTATCGTTGTAATAATACTCCAGCCCGCCGTTCCCTACATTTCCCGGAACCGTAAAGCCCAGAATCTTGCAGGCCAGCGTGTCGTAAGGATAATCCCGGATATATTCCTTCTCAAACCAGACCCCCACCACATTGGGATTCACCTTTTTCCCCTTTTTCTCCCCCTCCTCATACACGGCCTCCTGAATTTCTTCAAAGGCATGGATGGTGTCGTAGGGCAGGCGCTTGCGCAGGACGCAGTACTGGCTTTTGGGCTTCTCGGCCAGAAGGGTCCGCACCTCCTCCGCCGTCACATCCTCAAAACAGGTCAGCAGCGCCTGAATGGTGGGTTCTGCATACTCCTCCTTCTCCAGGATCAGCTTACAGTCCAGAATCACATTGTAAACGTCCACGCTGGTGGCCAGCACCGTACCTTTGGTATCTAAAATATCGCCTCTGCGGTAAGGGATGGTAGCGCTGTCATACCCCTGCTGGGTTAATACGATCTTGCTGTATTTTTCTCCTTTGTCCCTCTGTATCAATGCCAGCCGGACGATGAGGCCGACCAGCAGCAAGAAAATAAGCAGAAAAACTACGATGAGCTTTTTATGCATATGTCTTGCAAGCTTTATTTCCTTCTTCTTTTTTTTCTTCCTCGCCGCCAACTTACACTACCTTCTTCATCCCTGGGGGATATCCTGATACTGGTTCATATAGTCTTCCTCGTCCACCCGAAAATACACAATCTGCTCCTGGGTGGGATAGCGCATCCCCATCTGGTTGATGGCAATTTCTTTCACTGCCCCCAGATCGATGGAGCCTTCCAGCTTCTTATCTGCAGCATCGTTGTCGGTCTTAAGCTCTAAAATCTGGCTCTCCAGTGCCGCGATCTGTTTCATATTGTTATGCACATCCGCCTGCAGCTTCAAAAATACCACACAGATGCCCACAGTCACAAGCATTGCCGCCGAAAGGAACAAAATATATCCGGGATTCATCTGCATCGCCCGCTGCTGGTTGGCCTTCGCCGCCTGCCGGGCCTGCCGTTTCCGCTCCTCCTTCTTCCGCTCCTCCTGCTCCTTCCTGGGATCCCTCCTTGGCGGCTCCTTCGGTACCGCCTCATATCTGCGTACGGTATTGCCGTCTACATAAGCGCCGCCCGGTTCGTTTCTGCCTCTGTCCTCCTGATATGCTCTATGATATTGTCTGTTATATTCACGATTACTATGCGTTTTTGTCTGGTACCCTCTCTCCATATTTCTGCCTCTTCCTTATCTTCCCTGATTTGCTGCTATTCCATTCCGCCACGCTCAAACACCCGCAGTTTTGCGCTCTTGGAACGAGGATTCCCTTCCATCTCCGCCTCGCCGGGCAAAACGGGTTTTCTGGTGACAACCCGCCCCTTGGAAACGGCTCCACACACGCACACCGGAAAATCACTGGGGCAGGTGCATGGATTTTCGTTTTTCTTAAATGTACTTTTCACAATCCGGTCCTCTAAGGAGTGGAATGTAATAATGCAAAGCCTTCCTCCCGGAGCCAGAAGCTCTATCATATCATCCAGGGATTCTGTCAGCACCTCCAGCTCCCGGTTCAGCTCGATCCGTATGGCCTGGAAGGTCCTCTTTGACGGGTGGCCTCCTGTGGCGCGCACTTTCGCCGGTATGGAGGAACGGATAATTGCGTTCAGCTCCCCTGCTGTCTCTATCACCTTTTTTTCTCTTGCCTGCACAATATGTCTGGCAATGTTCTTTGCAAACCGGTCCTCCCCGTAGTCGCGGATGACACGGTATAATTCTCTCTCACTGTAGGTATTCACGATGTCCTTCGCCGTCCGGCTCTGGCGCTGGTCCATCCGCATGTCCAGCGGCGCGTCATCGCTGCGGTAGGTAAAGCCCCTGCCGGGGTCGTCCAACTGGTAGGAGGAAACGCCAAGATCCAGAAGGATCCCGTCCACCTTCCCAAAGCCGGCCGCCTCCGCCGCTTCCTTCATCTGTTCGTAATTGCCGCGGACCACCATGGCCTTCTCCCCAAAGGGCAAAAGCCGCTCCCCGGCAGCCGCTATGGCAGCCGCGTCCTGGTCCATACCAAGAAGCCTGCCCTGCTTACCCAGCCGTCTGCACACCTGATACGCATGTCCGCCTCCGCCCAAAGTTCCATCCACATACACACCGTCCGGTTTTACGTTCAGATATTCGATTGTCTCTTCCAGTAATACCGATGTATGTAAAAACTCTGTCTGCCTAAACTCCATGCTGCCTCCTGTGTCTTCCGTCCCTTCCGGTTCCGGCGGTTTCAGATATGCCCCTGGCTCAATGGATTCCAGTGTGCCTTCCGGCTAAATGGAAATGCCAAGCTCTGCCATCCGCTCTGCCATCTCATCCATATCGTCATAGGAAGTGCCTTCCTCCCAGCGTTCCTCGCTCCAGATCTCGATATGGTTGAATACGCCTGCCAGAATCACATCCTTGTCAAGGCCGGCGTGGATGCGCAGCTTCTCCGGCAGCAGGATTCTTCCCTGCTTGTCCACCTCGCAGTCAACGGCTCCGGCAAAAAAGGTACGCATGAACTTTCTTACATCCTTGGCGCCCTGGGGGGCGCTCCGGAAGCGCTCCTCAATGGCCTGCCACTCTTCGGAAGGGTACACAAATAAACATCCATCCAGTCCCTTGGCCACGACAAATTCGTCGCCCAGAAGCTCCCGGAACTTGGATGGAATGATCAGTCTGCCTTTTGCATCAAGTGTATGACTGTACTCTCCCTTGAACATGAAATCACCCGCTAACAGAAAAGGATTCTCCACATCGCCTCCACTTTAAACCCTTTTCCACCCTTTTCTACCACTTTCCTCCACTTGTATGTTTATTGTAGACCACAAACCCGAAAAATGCAAGAGCAAATGGAAAGTTTTTAAAAATTGGAAAAAAAAGAAACAGCCGGATTTTCTCCAGACTGTCTCTTTCTTATCGCTTTTTCCCGTATTTTGTCACTATTTATCGCTTTTTCCGGACTGGAAAATCGTCCCTTATGCCGCATAACTGTACTGCTGCCGGAAATACAGCCGGATCACGGCCTCCACCACCAGATAACAGATCAGCACAATCTGCCTGCAGTCCTCCTGAATATTCGTCATGCCTCTTACGTAAGCCTCATGCCTTAGGCGGATCAAGTCGCAGATGGCCTCCGGCGTATTCAGTCCCGAAACGGTGGCACGCAGCGCTGCCGCCTCCTGGCTTCCGATATAGTCCCGCAGATCCTGCTTCAGCCACTTCTCATACTGGCAGTGCTCCCGCAGGGTCCCCTCATAGTGGGGATTGTGGGGAAAGGTAAAATAATCTGCCACATAATGGATCACCTGGCCCAGGTCCCGGAAATAAGCCCGCATACTGGCTACATCCTCCCCCTGGGACAGACGGCAGATCTCTGCCTGTACCGCTTCGAAGGTTCCCTGCATCTCGTGCCTGGTGGTCAGAAAGGATGGCTTACAGTCCGGCAGGATGCTGCCCAGGCAAAACGCCTTCCTGTGGCGGGTCAGCTCCTGTTCGTCGATCCTGTCCACCAGATATCTGGCCAATGATACATGTGATTTCTTCCGCATTCTATCCTCCATGAACTCCTTACTGTGAATCTGAAAGCATCCACTTAACCATCGTAACTTGTTTTTATACAAATAGCAAGTAAGAAATTCTAAATTTTTTAGGAAGATTCTGCTAACAGATTTCTCTGCGGCGGGCATTCCGTAAAGCAGGCTTATTTACATTCGCAGCGAAAGCTTGCGCACTCGGTGTCCTGGCAGTGGCATGCATGGGAGCCGCCGATGCCGATTTCCTCAGCCGCACACTTGCAGTCCTCATTGTACACGCAGGAGGTCGCCTCGCAATCCACATCAATACTTCTGCTGGGATGTTCCATGGAATTGACGGCCCGCCCCTCTCCCCGCTCGCGGAAGCTGGAGCAGAAGGTCGCAGACGGGTCCTTGGCGCCCCTTCCCTCCACCAGGATCTCACCTTTACAGCAGTAATGATCCTCATTGTACATACAGGTCTGTGCCGAACATTTTAACTGGGTCATAATCGATTACTCCTTTCTGATTTTTGCATTCTCAGAAAGCGGCAAACACAGTTACCGCTTTCCGCTGTTCATAAAAGTCCCATCGATAGTATGGCCCCATTTTTCTATTTTATTCTGTAAAATACAGGAAAATTATTTCTGCTCCTGCACCTCGACCTTACGGATCTCCTTGGTGCGGATCTCCTTACAGATGGCGTCAATAAATTCCGCCAGCGGCTTTGCGCCCTCGTCTCCCACATAACGGCTGCGGACGGACACAGTGCCCTCCTCCGCCTCCTGCTGGCCCACCACCAGCATGTAGGGCACCTTGGCAAGACGCGCCTCACGGATCTTATAGCCGATCTTTTCGGAGCGGTTGTCTGCCGTGGCGTCGATATCGTTGCGGGCCAGCTCTTTCCGGACCTCCTCGGCGTAGGCTTCGTATTTTTCGGAGATGGGCAGCACGCGCACCTGCTCCGGACACAGCCAGGTGGGGAACAAGCCCGCGTATTTTTCAATGAGCCAGGCCAGGGTCCGCTCATAGCAGCCCATGGAGGTCCTGTGGATAATGTAGGGCCGGACCTTGTCGCCGTTCTGGTCGATGTAATACATATCAAACTGCTCCGCCAGGAGGGCGTCCCACTGGATGGTAATCATGGTATCCTCCTTGCCGTAGACATTTTTCGTATTGATATCGATCTTGGGCCCATAGAAGGCGGCCTCTCCCACATCCTCCACGTAGGGAATCTGAAGCTCATTCATAATGTCGCGCATATGCTGCTGGGTTTCCTCCCAGACCTCGGGCTCCCCAATGTATTTCTCCCGGTTGTCGGGATCCCATTTGGAAAGATGGTAGGTCACATCCTCCTCCACGCCCAGCGTCTTCAAGCAGTGCCTGGCCAGGGCCAGACAGCCCTTGAACTCCTCTACCATCTGATCCGGACGCACCACCAGATGCCCCTCGGAAATGGTAAACTGGCGTACCCTGGTAAGCCCGTGCATCTCGCCGGAATCCTCGTTCCGGAACAACGTCGAGGTCTCGCCGTAACGGATGGGCAGGTCGCGGTAGGAATGCTGGCTGTTCTTGTAGCAGTAATATTGGAAGGGACAGGTCATGGGACGCAGGGCAAAGACCTCCTTATCCACCTTCTCGTCCCCCAGCACAAACATACCGTCGGTATAGTGATCCCAGTGGCCGGAAATCTTATAGAGATCGCTCTTGGCCATCAGCGGCGTTTTCGTCCGCACATAGCCCCACTCCTTGTCCTCCAGGTCCTCAATCCAGCGCTGCATCTTCTGGACCATCTTCGCGCCCTTGGGAAGCAGCAGCGGCAGGCCCTGGCCGATCACGTCCACGGTGGTGAAAAGCTCCATCTCCCGGCCCAGCTTGTTGTGATCCCGCTTCTTGATATCCTCCAGGTATGCCAGATATTCCGCCAGTTCTTCTTTCTTATTAAATGCGGTTCCATAGATCCGCTGAAGCTGGGCACGGTTGGAATCTCCTCTCCAATATGCCATGGAAGAAGAAATCAGCTTATACGCCTTGATCCCTTTGGTAGACATCAGGTGTGGCCCTGCGCACAGATCCACAAATTCTCCCTGGCGGTAGAAGGAAATCTCAGCGTCCTCGGGCAGGTCCCGGATCAGTTCCACCTTATATGGCTCCTGGCGCTCCTCCATATAGCGGATGGCTTCTTCTCTGGGCATGGTAAAGCGTTCCAGCCTGGCGCCCTCCTTAATCACCTTCTTCATCTCTTTTTCAATATTGTCCAGATCCTCCCTGGAAAAAGGCTCCGTATCAAAATCGTAGTAAAACCCGGTATCGATGGAGGGGCCGATGGCAAGCTTTGCCCCGGGGCGTACCCGCTTTACCGCTTCCGCCAGCACATGGGAGGTGGTGTGGCGTAAAGCAGCCAGGCCCTTTTCATCGTTGGCCGTTAAAATTTGCAACTGGCAGTCCGCTTCCACCAGGGTGCGCAGATCCACCGTCTTTCCATCCAGCTCTCCGGCACAGGCCGCCCGGGCCAGGCCCTCACTGAGATCCAGTGCAATGTCGTAAACCGTTTTTGCTTCGCTATATTCCTTCACGGAGCCGTCCTTCAATGTAATCTTCATATGCTTGTACTTCCTTTCTGCATCGTGTGCATAAAATAGAATCCCGATTTGTAAATTTCCTATATGATGAAAAGAGCATTCCCGAAGGAATGCTCTGAAACATCCATATCACGCATCCCTTCCTGCAAAGGGACGAGTCTTAAGACCCGCGGTTCCACCCCGCTTGCTCCGTCTGGCACCGAACTGGAGTTCTCTCCTCCCGCTGTTCTGACGAAACCACTTTCCTGATGATAACGGAATCACCGGGCCGGATTGGGGCCACTCTGAGACGGTCTTCACATATTTCCCACAAGGTTGCTTCCACCACGGATTCCTCCGGCCGCCCTCTCTGCTATGCTCCATATGCTACTCTTCTCTTCTGCGCGTTTGCTCTTTTATCTCCTCTATCATATACTTCTTTTTATCATTTGTAAAGTAAAAAATAAAAACCGGCGAAGGAGAAATCTGTCGGAGAAATCTATCATTTTCCGCGTCCGCAGCACTTCTTATACTTCTTCCCGCTCCCACAGGGACAGGGATCATTGGGATAGATCTTCTCCTCCTTAACGATGGTGCCGGACTTCTTCTGCTCCAGATACAGCTCCTTACGCTTCTCCTCATCAAAAATCTTCTCCCACTGGGGAAGCTCATAGAGCCAGTCCGCCTTGGCATCCACCATGTTCTTATATAATCGTTCCTTGTCAAAAGCGAGGCTTACATGGGTATCCTCCTCCATCTCCTCGATGGGATTCGGCGTAACCAGACTGTCATTGATTCCGTCCAGAAATCCTGTCATGGGCATAATGTCCAGTCCAAACCGCTCTGCCAGCTCCTTCACGGTTCCCTCCACCACTTCATCCGGATGCTCCAGAAGCTTCTCATACACGCTGGTTTCCAGCTTAAAATAATCATCCCAGAAGCGCTTCAGCTCTCCTTTATCCATCTTCTCATTGTAGGCAATGCTATGCCATTGCTCTAATAATGCCATAATGAAATACCTGCCTTCCTTTGTTGCTTCCTATGTTCTGCTACATAACGCTCTATCAGTATAGCGCATTTGGCGGATATTTTCAATCAGTTTTTCGGAAGATGTGTCTGTGGATTTTTTTCCTATAGCGCCTGCTCCTCCAGGAAAGCCCCGATTCCCTCCGCAACAGCCTGGGCAATCTTTTCCTGGTACTCTTCGGATACCAGCTTCTCGTGCTCTGCAGGCGCCGTCAGAAATCCGGTTTCCACCAGACAGGAGGGCATGGTATTGTTCAGTACCACATAAAAATCACTATCGCTGTGACATCCCTTATCCGTTGCGCCGGTTGCCCCTAACACCCGGCTGTGGATGGCATCTGCCAGCTTTTCACTGTCCGGGTTGGCCGCCTTGCTGCAGTAGGTCTGGATCCCGTTGGTTACCGTATCGTTTTCCAGGGCATTCTGATGGATGCTGACAAATACCAAAGCCCCGGCATCCTCCGCTGTTTTCACACGCTCCGACAAGGTAAGGAACGTATCCGCCTCCCGGGTCAGCACCACCTGGTAGCCCTTTTCTTCCAGAAGCTTCTGGAGTTTTTGAACGATGGCAAGATTAATATCCTTCTCGTATACGCCCTGGGCCATGGTTCCCGGATCCTTACCGCCATGTCCGGCATCCAGCACAATAACCGGCTTATGAATCTCCGGCTCTCGCATCAGGCTTGTCTGCTGCTTTTGCGCATCATTTCCTGCCATCATTTCCTGCCCTTCCCATTGGCCGTTGTCCGTCTCCACCCCGGATCCACGGAATGCGGAAATCAGCCTGCCCACCAGGACCACTGCCAGGATCAGCCCCGCAGCACTAAGGCCCATCCGGCACAAAAGCTGCTTCCGTCTCCGGATATACCAGTCACGCCTGCTTCCGGGCCTCCTCCGGACCGGATGGGAAGGACGCCGCACACAATTTTCATTCCCCCGGGCCGGCACGCCGCGTTCGATATCCACCATCTGTAATCCAGCCATTCTATCTCCATATCGGTCTGCCATTAAAAAACACCTCCTGCATCTCTTAAAATAAGATTACCACAGGTGGTGTTTTTAAATATTCCATAAATTGTATTAAAAATGTAAATCTTTTTGAATATTTTTTAAACTTTTCTTCATATCTCCTCTTGCGCAGAATGGATGCTCCTGATAAAGGGAATCCCCATTGCCTCCAATTCTTCCCGCAGGCGCGCATATTTGCTTCTGCTGACAGGAAGTACTGTCCGGTCCAGAAGCACTGCCTCATAAGTCTGTCCAAAGGAGCTTGCCGTAACCTTTTCAATATCCCCCAGCGGAACCAGAAAAGACTGGTGGCAGCGAAACAGTCCATAATCCTCAAAAATCCGCTCCAGTTCATCCATGGAGGCGGATACCTGATACCGCCCGCTATCCTTCATATAAATCCAGATCTTCCGCTTTTCCTTACAAATATGACGGATCTCCTTGGGGGCAATCAGCACATAATCCTGGCCGGACCTGACCGCCACCTTCCCACCTGCCGGCAGCATGCTTCTCTCCTTCAGCTTTTCAAACGTCCGTCCCAGACGTTTCAGATCCACCGGCTTCGTCAAAAAATCCACCGGCGCATAATCGTAGCTCTCCGCCGCAAAATCTGCGTATCCGGTCAAAAATACATAGGGAAGCCCCTTGTGCGCCTCCTCCATATAAGCAGCCAGTCCAAAACCGCTGGTATCCGGCATATCAATGTCCAGAAAAACGAGGGAGAGCCGGCGTTTTTCCATCAACGCCCTGGCTCCCGCCGCACTCTGCGCATACAGGATCTGATCCACAGGAACATACGTTCGTATCGCCTCTATGGAATTTTCCGCGGCCACCGGCTGGTCATCCACCACCAGCACAAATCCCTCCCACATCAGGATGCCCCCTTTCCAATCCGCAGCGGAATCTTCGCCACAAAGAAAATCACGTCACCCTCTATCCGGGAGTATACCGTTCCTTCATACCGTGCCGCAAGGGCCGTAATGGACGCGATCCCGATTCCTTCATGGCCGTATTTCCCGGAATGTCCCACCTGATAGGCCGCCATGGGATCCCCGTTTTCAAACCGGTTGGAAACACTGATCAGACAAAATTCCCCCCGCTTCAAAACGGAAAGCCGTATCCCATAGGACTTGTCCTTCAGCTTCCGGGTTTCCTCCAATGCATTCTGCAGCAAATTCCCGATTACCTTATTGGTCTCATAAACATTTGTGGCAATCTGGGACAAATCATTTTCAATGGCGATCTCCATATGGATACCGCTTTGCATCGCCCTGGATTGAAAGGAAAGAATTAATGCACTGACTGCTGCATCCGCTAAGGGCAGCAGATGGTTGACCCAGACAGCGTCCCGCATCAGGTCTTCCAGATAGCTTTCACAGGCCTGGTAATCCTTTTTCCGCAAAAGGCCCTGCAATGTCTGCACATGAAAATTATAGTCATGCCTCTGGGAACGGATAACGCTCATATAACTCTGCATCTCATCCCTGTACTGCTTCTCATTCTGCAGGGTCTGCCTCTCCTTCCGGTTGGCAAGCAGCAGGCTCCAGAGGGCAAGCCCGCCAAAAAAACCGAACCACTCCAGCAAAAGCACCGGCCAAAAATAACAATCTGCCACCACCGGCAGCGCACAGCATAAGCCATAAAATGCCATCCCTCCCAGAAAACGCAAAACCGCTCCCCTATTGCCGCTCTCCTGCTCCTCCCCGGAAAAATACTCCCGCCAGTCTTTCCCGAAAGACGCCTTTGTGACCATATAGCCCAAAAAGAGTTCTGCCGCCACCAACAGAAGAAGCAGCATAAAACGGAAAAAAAGAGAGACCATTTCCAGGCACACTACCACGCCCACCGTCTCCTGGATCATGCCATAGCAGGCACAGGCAACAGCCGAGGCCGCGATCCCATCGGCAGTGGAGCCTTCCGGCTGCGTCAGAATCACCAGCAGAAACAATGCCAGAAACACCAGACACATAAAATGGGCCGTTCCCAACGACACCGGCAGGCAGACGGCCAGGCTGCCCGCCACCCCGGCAATGAGGGAGATCCCTATGAAACGGCGCCGCCGGACACCCAGCCACCAGAGAGCGGTCATACAGGCGCAGACGGCTCCCACGACCAGGAAGCCATAACAAATCGTCAGCATCATCCTCTCTCCTTCCAGCCTGCAAAAACAGCAAGATATGATTCTTTAGTATAGCATTTCCGTTTCTTGTTTTCAATCCATATCTTTCTTTTTGGGAAAGAACATAAGTTCTATCTCTGGTACAGCATAACTGCGAGTTCCGCCCGAAGCCTGTTCTGATCCATTCCCCCCTCCGTCCGGTGGATCACCCTGTCTCT
>CATJBQ010000087.1 GCA_949738465.1 uncultured Lachnospiraceae bacterium | reverse complement strand
CTGCACGATGTTCCTAAGGCCGTGGAGGATGTCGGGCAGGCTGCACAGTGCCTCATCCAGATGCATCTTGCCGCTCTCGATCCGGCTCATGTCCAGCACATCATTGATCAGGCTCACCAGATGGTTTCCAGAGGTGAGGATCTTCTTTAAGTATTCCATCACCTGCTCCTGCCGGTCGATGTGGGTGATTGCCAGTGTCGTAAAGCCTACAATGGCATTCATAGGCGTACGGATATCGTGGGACATATTGGAAAGGAATACGCTCTTGGCCTTGCTGGCCCGGTTGGCAGTGAGAAGCGCATCCTCCAGCAGGGTCTTTTTCTCCAGCTCGCTGCGGGTCTCGTCATCCACATTGCGGAAGCCCAGCACAACGCCCCGGTGTTCCGCCCAGGATCCGGCACGCACGGCCTTGATCTGATAGTACTGGACATTTTCGTCCACACAGGCCCGGTAATTCATATAAAATGTCTTCTTACGGGTAAGCTCCTTTTCCAGCCGCTCTGCGGAATAGGCGTTCAGCAGAGTCTCCCGGTCTTCCGGATAGACATACTGCTTCGCGTAATCTGCAATATTATCATAGAAGGACCGTTCTCCCGGGAAAACAGGTACAAATACAGGATCAATGGTATCCGTATTGTGAAGCGGAATTCCCAGGCCGGAATCCAGGTCAAAATAGCAGACAAAATTATAATCTACGATCAGCGCGTGAACCAGTTCCATCTGGCGGCGGTCGTTTTCCGTGCGTTCCTGCTGTTCCCGCAGCTTCTGGGCAGTGCAGTCTAAGAGGAAGCGCTGGTAGATCAGCTCGCCGTCCTCCTCCATCAGCTTGATATTGCCCATGATATACAAAAGGGTGCCGTCTCTGTGAAGGACGCGGTATGTAACGGTAACGCTGTCGCCAGGCCTGGTCAGTGACTGGATCGCTTCCGCAAGCCTTGGCTTATCCTCTCCCAGAACGGAATCGGCCATCATATGGAAACCGGCGGCAAGCATACTGGAAGGAGAGTCGTAGCCTAAGATATTGAGGGCGGCCTGGTTGATGCTCAAAACGGTAGAGCCGTCCAGGGAATGACGGATCACGCCGCAGTCCATGGTGGTAAAAATGGTCTCCAATGTGCGGTTTTTCAGCAGGAGCTCCTGCTGATAGGCACGTTCCCGGGTAATATCGATCCCGACGCCCACCGTTCCCATCACGCTGCCGTCCAGATCATACAGGGGGGACTTGTAGGTAGTGAGAAGCCGGGCGCCCTCACCGGTCTGGACCATCTTTTCCGAAACGCAGGTCTGCCGGCTCTCCATCACCTTCCGTTCCGATTCAATGCAGGCAGGGTCATCCTGTTCCACGTCCCAGATATAGGCGTGTCCACGGCCCTGGACCTGTTCTCTGGTCTTATTGACGGTCTTACAGAAGCTGTCGTTGACCTTCTCATGGATTCCGTCCCTGCTCTTGTACCAGATGAGGGAGGGGATGCTGTTGATGGCGGCCTCCAGATACTGGCTGGTCTGCCAGGCTTCCTTCTCCTGAAAGCATTGCTGCTGCCAGCGCAGGAAACGGAAACGGATCTCCGCCCCGGACAAAGGCAGGGTCCAGATATCGGTAACGGTGGGAAAATGATCGAATATAAGTTCGATCTGATCCCTGCCGGCCAGCAGAATCAGCGTAGCCCGCTCCTTCTGCTGGGGAAGTAACGTGTTTAAGGCTACCTGTACATCCAGGCCCGTAAGATTTAAAAACGTCACGTCAGCCTGGGCGGCAAGAGCCGGGTCCGGCTGGCTGCTTTCAGAAAAAGCATGGGTAAAATTCGCAAGGGGCGGTATCTTTTTTATGATTTCGAATGCCGGGTGTGCAGGTCCGGCAAAATAAAACTGCAAATGGCAGTGGTACATAGGATTTTCCTCCTGTGTGCTGCATATTTTTATATGTACTATTTTAGCGATTGCCGGGGGCTTTGTCAATGTGTGGATTGGCAAAAGCCCCTTTTCCCGGCGGGGCGCTTAGGTATCCGGGATCCCGGTCTTATCAGCCTCCAGACGGCGGAAAAGCCGAAGCAGTACGATTACCGCCGCCACGGCCAGCACCAGCTCTGCGGTGGGCTGGGCGAAGGCCAGGCCGTAAAGAGGCAGGATCCAGTTCCAGAGGTACAGGGAAGGGATCTCCAGCACGATCTTGCGCAGGATGGCAAAAAGGAGGGATTTGCGCCCCAGGCCGCAGGCCTGGAACACGCCCACCGCCAGAAAATCCATGCAGAGGAAGGGCTGGGCCAGGCAAAGGCCCCTTAGCAGCCGGCTGCCACAGGCTACGATAGCCTCATTTTTCATAAACAGCCGTACCAGGGGGGCGGCCCCCAGATAGTAGCCCACGGTGACTACGATCATAAAGGCCATGGAAACCTTTGTGGCGAAAAGCACCGCCTTTTTCATACGGGAAATATTCCCGCTGCCGAAGTTGTAGCTGACTAAGGGCATCAGGCCCTGGGAAAGCCCCATGGCGATGTACATGGGGATCATGCTGACCTTCTGGCTGATGCCCATGGCGGCTACCGCATCGGAGCCGTAGGAGGCGGTAAAATTGTTTAAAACCGTCATACCGGTCACATTCAGAAGGTTCTGGATGGCGGAGGGGATGCCCACGCCGCAGATCCCCAGGAAAATCGCTTTATTCCAGCCAAGCATTCGGGGGCGGATGCAGACGCAGGTACTTTTCCGCCGTACCAGGAGCAGCACGAAGAAATAGAGGCAGGCCGCACAGTTTGCCAGGAAGGTGGCAAGCCCTGCGCCGGCGGCTCCCATATTAAGGCCGCCGGGCAGAATAAAAACCGGATCCAGCAGAATATTTAAAAGGCATCCGCTCATGGTGCCGATGCTGGCGTGGAGTGTCGCTCCCTCCGCCCGTACCAGGTAGGCCAGTACCACATTTAAGATGGCGGGGACGGCCCCGCAGGATACCGTCCACATCAGGTAGGCGGCGGTGGCATCCATGGTCTCGGGAAGGGCCCCTAAGAGGACCAGCAGCGGCTGGCGGAACAGGGTGTAGCCTGTGCCGAACAGTACCCCGCACAGAAGAGCGCAGTAAAACCCAAAGGCGGAACTTTTTCGTACCGTATCGAAGTCTTTCCGCCCCAGGGCCCGGCTCATCATACTGGAGGTTCCTACGCCGAACAGATTGTTGACGGCGTTGAAGGCCAGAAGCACCGGCGCCGCCAGGGTCACGGCGGCATTCTGGATGGGATCGTTTAAGATTCCCACAAAATAAGTATCCGCCAGGTTATAGATCACCATCACCAGGGAACTTAAAATCGTTGGGATGGACATGGTCATCACGGCTTTGGGGATGGGGGTCTGTTCAAAGAGCTGCAGTTTCTTTTTATCTTCCATGGTTGTCTCGCTTTCTGAGTAGGTGTTGCAAAATCGCACGGACTATAGGGCATTATAGCATTTTGTGGAGCTGAAAACAAGGGGATTGATGGATACTCTTTTTATGTTATGCTATATATGTATACGGGACAAAAGCAATTTCGAAGATGGATTGCAGATCCCAAAAGACTTTTGCAAACCGTTTTTGATTAAGTGGAGAGATGTAGTATGGCTAACTATCTGAACAGCATCAAATCCGTTTCCCTGTTCCGAATGGAGCGGATGAAGCCTTACTTTGTGGATAAATCCCCCATGATTGAAGAATTGCTGCCCTTGATCGAGTCGGGCGGCAGTTACGTGTGCATTACGCGGCCGCGCCGTTTTGGGAAGAGCCTGATGGCTTGTATGCTGGCGGCTTTTCTGGAAAAGGGACAGAATAGTGAACATATGTTCTGTGGTTTGGAGATTGCACAATCCAGGGATTATGATAAAAACAGGAATGCCTATCATGTATTTTATTTTACTTTGAATGAGATTCCCAAAGGCTGCCGGAGCTACGAGCAATACATTGACCGGGTAGAAAGCAGGATTCTGGAAGACCTGAGAGCCGCATACTCCCAATGCCGGATCAACGGGGAGGAGTCCCTCTGGGATATTTTAAATGACATTTACAGTGAGACCGAGGAGGGATTTGTTTTCGTCCTGGACGAGTGGGATATATATTCCACCGTGATTTTGTCAGCGACGAGGACAAGAACCGCTATCTTTTGTTTTTAAGCAACCTTCTGAAAGGGCAGCCCTATGTACTGCTGACATATATGACAGGGATCCTCCCGATTGCCAAATACTCCAGCGGTTCAGAATTAAATATGTTCCTGGAGTACACCATGGCCACAGAGGAGAAGTACAGCCGGTATTTTGGATTTTCGGTAAAAGAGGTGGACGATATATACGGGCGTTTTCTGGCCAGGGAAAAGGAGCCGAAGATTACCCGGGAGGGCTTGAGGACCTGGTACGACGGATACCAGACAAAATCCGGGGAGAGGATGTACAATCCCCGTTCCGTGGTGGCCGCCCTCACCAACAACAACCTGGGAAGCTATTGGACCAGCTCGGGTACCTATGATGAGATTTTTTATTACGTGGAGCAGAATGTGGACGCGGTGCGGGATGACCTGGCGCTGATGGTCTCCGGGATCCCGGTTTTGGCTAACGTCCGGGAGTATGCGGCAACGTCCATGAACCTGTCCACCAGAAATGAGATCTTTTCGGCCATGCTGGTGTACGGATTCTTAAGCTATGAGAATGGCTATGTCAGGATCCCCAACAAGGAGCTGATGGACCGGTTTTCCGATATGCTGCAGAAGGAGGCCTCCTTAGGCTATATCTACCGGCTGACGGCAAAATCCGGCCAGATGCTTGCCGCTACCAGGGCGGGGGATACCAAGACCATGGAAGAGATTCTGGAATATGCCCACAATACGGAGATTCCGTTGTTAAGCTATAATAACGAAACGAACCTGACGGTGCTGGTTACCCTGGTCTATCTGGCCGCCCGGGATTTCTATCATATGGAGCGGGAGGACAAGGGCGGCATCGGGTATGTGGATTTTGTTTTCTCGCCGGTTGTAAATAAGGGGGATGATTGCATCATCCTGGAATTAAAGGTGGACGGGACGCCGGAGCAGGCCATTGCACAGATCCGGGAGAAAAAGTACGCCCTCTGTTTTGCATCGAAGCTGGGAGAAGCGCCGGCCTATACCGGGAGGGTTCTGGCGGTGGGGATCGCCTATGATAAGAAGAATAAGGATCATAGATGCAAGGTGGAGGTATTGGAGCAGGCCAGGGGATAAAGACACCCTGGCCTTGCGCATCCTGGCTCTGGCTGAACCTGCCTGTCCTGGATCCGACCGGCTTTGCCAGGCCGTTACCTGCACAGCAGCATTCGCCGTTTATGGTCCACCCCGAACATATGGCCCATATTACCCAGGCCGCTGCCGTCGGCTTCCGCCTCCAGGGCGCCGTTGTAATTTAATACCCAGCCGAACTGGAGGCTGACATCGTGATAGCCGATGGCCAGGCCGCCCTTCTTTTTGATCCGGTAGATCAGGGGCTTCCGGAACTGCCAGTATTTGTTCAGGTCAAACATTTCTTCCCTGGTATACTCTATGCCGTCATATTCGAACACCAGTTCATCTCGGTCGAACACTTCCCCATCCACCACCACATTGCCGAAGCGGCACTGGGTAAACCAGTAGCCCTTGTAATATTTGGGGACGAACCGGAATTCGAAGCCGTCGATCCCGCCATTCTCATCGTAGGTATTGTGAAACCCCCGCTGCTGGATTGTCTGAAATTCTACCATTGCTGTATCCTCCTCGTTTAATAGCCTAAAATGTTGCGAAGCATGATCTGATGGCGGCGGACCTGTTCCGGGATCTCCACCATGGCCCGGGCGTATTGCTCTGGGCCGTCCTCGGCGAAAAAGCGGATGGCGCCTTCGTATTCGGAAAGCAGGTCGCCGCTCCAGCCGTTATCTACCATCAGCCGGATCACCTCCGGATAGGGGATGGTCTCCTCCACAAAGTCCTCGTTTACATAGGTGAATTTTGCGTGGCAGGCGTAGCTGTAGGGCAGAAAATCCACGATCTCCTCCGGTTTTGTGATATCCTCAAAATGGCTCATGGGCATCTCCTCCATGCCCTTGGAGGCCCGGTACTGGAAGGTGCCAAAATCGATGTTGAAGCCAAAATGCTCTGTCCCGGTCCGATGGATAAAATCAAGATATTCGTCCCGGATGTGGGGAGTATGTAGGGTGGTGGGCAGATGCACCTCGTTCTGCATACGCACATTGTATTTTTCCGCATAGGGCAGGGCCTTTTCAATGTAGCTCTGCCAGCCCGGCTCCGGGTCGCAGAGGACGTTGACGCAGGTGATCTTGGTGCGCAGCGCCGTAAAGCCCAAAAGATTGGCCAGGCGGAAGTCCTGCTTCAATTCCTCCACCACGTCGTCGTCGGTCATGCCCGGTCCCCGGTGGAGATGATTCTCCGCCCAATGGCCCAGCTCCGAGGGCTGAAGGTTGTATTTATCGCAGAGCCGCCAGTATTTGTCGATCCATTCCGGGGAGGGGGTGGGGTAGTTGGGAATGTAGCTTGTCAGAAATTCAAAGCAGGTTGCCCCGGTGTCGTACATTTCCAGAAATGCATCCTCCAGCGTCATGGATTTTCCCAAAAGATTGTGGTAGCTGTAGAGGCAGATTCCCCGTCTGGGATGTCCCGTTTTTCGTTCCATAAGTATTACCTCCTGTATTTGTTGATATTGCTATTATACGGGAGGAGAGGCAAAAAATCCATGCAGGAAACAAAGAAAGAAATGGACAAAATTACGAATTTTGGATAAAATGGATGTGGATGATGCCGGGGCAGACGGGGAGTTTCAAGGTGCGTCTGGTAAATGGCACAAAATGTATTCCCCTGTTATTCCGGTTTCGAAGGGAGGAAGCCATGGATTTTTTAGTGATGAGCCAGAATAAAAAGTTTTACCAGTATCCGCCCCACTTTCATGAATTCTGGGAGATCCTGCTGAATATGGAAGGGGCCGGTACGGCCCTGGTGGACGGCCAGGAGTATGCCTTTGGCCCGGGTACCATTTTCTGTATCCGTCCGGAGTGTGTCCACAGCAAGCAGTCGGAGGAAGGATTTGTAGACGGGAGCATTCTGGTGCGGGATTTCTGTTTTGCCGGGGAGGAGGAAAAGGTCCTGGTGTTTGAGGATGATGAGCGGTCATCCTTTTATCTGTTGTTCAGGCTGGCCTATGAATATCCCATGAATCCGGCCACGGACGTTTACGGGGAGCGGTTTCTGCGCTCCATCCTGGACGCCATGCAGAATCTGTTGTGCCATTGGCGCAATGACACCTGCAAGAACCCGGATGTTTTATATGTGCAGAAGGTATTGGCGGAGCATGTGGCGGACCCGGATTTTAAGCTGGATGCGCTGCTGGAGGGCTTGTCCTATTCTCCCAATTATTTCCGTGCATTGTTTAAGGAGCAGTGCGGCTGTGCGCCCCTTCAATATTACAACCAACTGAAGATCCAGCTTGCCAGGCAGCAGATCCTGCAGAACAAATCCATCATGACCATCAGTGAGATTGCCGCACGCTGTGGATTTTCGGACCCCTATTATTTTTCCAGGATGTTTAAAAAGCATACCGGCACAAGTCCCATGCAGTATTACAAGAACAGCAAGGCGGCGATACCTGGGGAGGTGGAGCGGCGGAAAGAGACCCCTGGCTGTCATTTCCGATAATCCCCTGGTCTGTGCCCGGTAATCTTCTTAAAAATCATAAAAAAGTAGCTGATGTTTGCAAAGCCAGCGGATTCCGGTTATTACAAATTCACGACGCCTACGATCCAGGAGCGCTATGTGGTTTACAATGTATACAGTCCCTATTTTTATCATAATATGGGGGGCTTTTATGGGGCATATGCCCAGGAATCCCGTAAGAAAACAAATCTTCATAACAAAAATGCCCTGTTTTGCGACAGATGCCTTATGTTTTTGGAAAAAGCATCCGAAACATGCAATAAGAGCAAAGGAGGGGCCTATGAACGTTTTAAATAGCAATACGAACATGTTTTCGATTTTCCGCCAGCGCTTCGGCCAGGGAAGTATGATGAAAAGCACCAGAGAAAAGCTTGAGCGGCAGGAGAAGGCCCAAAGCCAGATCGATTACTGGGAGAACCAGAAGGAAAATCTGAAAAATATGGAATGCGATACGGTGGAGGAGATCGCTAAGAAGCTGGAGAAGTTCCACTCCTATGAGGACGCGATCGCGGCGGCAAAGCAGGCTTATAATTTTGAGCAGATGCGCCATGTGCTGGACGAGGCCCAGGAGCAGGGCGAAAAAATCGCCGAGGCGGCCGAGAAGACAAAGCCCAAGACCGAGGAGGAGAGAAAGAAAGAAGCCCTGGAGGAGGTTTTGGAGGAAACCACAGGGACCGAAGAAACCGGCGATGGTATGCTGGAAGAACTGATGGAAAACGTGGAAGAACTGACGGAGGAGCTTACGGAGGAAGCGGCAGGGGAGCTGCTGGAAAGTGCGGAGGCGCTCGAGGAGCTTACAGAGGGAGCAGCAGAGGAGCTGACAGAGGCGTTTGCCGGGGAAGCGGCAGAGGAGCTTGCCAAAGAGACGGCAGAGGAGACGCTTAAGGATCTCTCCGGGGAAGAAACGGCAAGAGCCGCCAGGGAGCGCGCAAAAAGTCTTGAGATTGCCCGAAGATACGCCGGCATGGCCAGTGACAGAGAGGCCGAAAGGGGCGTGCAGTATGATTACCGGATGTGAGAAAGGGCCCCAGAGTCTGAAAAAAATGTATGAACGGTATGCGCTTTCATCCGTATGCCGCGCCCGGGAAGAGGAAGAAAGCTGGTGGGACAAACGGCAGAAGCGGATGAAGAAGCTTTTGAAGGAGCAGGTGGAGCATTCCACAGCCCGCCGCAAAGCAGAGCGGGAGTGTTATCTTAAGAGCTGCCAGGCCAGCAGCCTGCGCCTTTCCCAGTTCCTGCGGCAGGAGGATTACAGCCCCCAGGCGTTAGAGCCGGATAAAAATGTGGCGGTTGCCGCCTATGAGAACCTGATGGCGTTGTTTACACGGGATTTTGAAAATAAGAATTGAATGATGGGGACGATGTGCGGGTCTGCCTTCCGGCAGGCCCGTTTGTTGTATTTTCCTTGCGAATACATTTGATTTATGCTACGATGACTGTAATGAAGGATGCAGGACAGGAGGAAATTTATGCATATCGGAATTATTGGAGCAGGAAACATTGCGGGGCGTTTTGCAGAAGCATGCTGCCAGGTGGGGGACGTTACGGTCTATGCGGTGGCATCCTCCGAAAAAGAACGGGCAGAATATTTTGCGGAAAAATACGGGATTCCCCATGTCCTGGGAAGCTATCGGGAGCTATGGGAGATGGAGGCGGTAGATGCCGTCTACATTGCCACCGTTAACAGCACCCATGCCGGGACGGCAAAGTCCTGCCTTCTGGCGGGGAAGGCAGTGTTGTGCGAAAAGCCCATGTGTATGGATTTTGAAACCACGAAGGATCTGATTGAGACGGCAAGGCAGCAGGGGGTACTGCTGATGGAAGGGATGTGGACGGCAACGCTTCCCTGCATCCGGCAGGCGATGAGCTGGATGCAGGAGGGAAGGATCGGGGCGGTGCATTATCTGGACAGCAGCTTTTCCTTTTTCTGCCCCAGAGGCGGGAACGAACGTTTGTTTTCACCGGAACTGGGAGGCGGAGGAATGCTGGACGTAGGCGTTTATTGTCTGGCTTTTTCGCTCTTGATGATGAAGGAACGCCCGGCGTCGGTGAAGGGCAGTCTTAAGCTGGGAGATGCCGGGGTGGATGAAATGGGCGCGGCGCTTCTTACTTTCACGGGCGGGGCAATTGCAAACTGCGTATTTGGAGTGCAGGGCCAGATGGTTCCGGACGCCCATATTTATGGAAGCGAAGGACAGATTTATCTGAAAGAATTTTTCGGATGCAGAAGAGCAGAGCTTCTGGATCCTTATGGAAGGCTGCTGGAGGTTTTTGAGGATCCGAAGGAGGAGGGCTTTGTCTATGAGATAGAAGCTTTCCGAAAGGCCTGGGAGCAGGGGCGCACGGAGGCGCAGGGTGCGTCTCACTGGCTGAGTCTGGAGTGCGCCAGGATTATGGAGCAGATCCGTGGCGGCACATTGGAGGAAACTGGCGCCTGCGCGATGGGCGGGGGCACAGAAGGAGAATTTTATGGCATACGATGAGGCTTTGATCTATGAGATCCTGTCGGCTGTGGAGGAGATCCCGCCAGGAAAGGTGGCCAGCTATGGGCAGATTGCCAGTCTGATCGGGCGGGATAAAAATGCCCGGCTGGTGGGGCGGGTGCTTGGTATGGCGGAATATTACGGCGAGTACCCCTGCCACCGGGTGGTAAACCATGCCGGGCGGACTGCGCCGGGCTGGCGGGAGCAACGCCTTCTGCTGGAGGCGGAGGGCGTGATTTTTAAGGACGGGCAGCATGTGGATATGAAGAAGTATCAGTGGGATCCGTAAGAGCGGCTGCGCTGGCCGGATCTTTGGACGGAGAGGAGAGTGGGACATGATCGTAAGCGAGGACAAATTTGTCGGAAGGAGACATTTAGCCGAATACCAGTCGCCTCTGGGCAAAATCGTGCTGGCGGCTGACGAGGAGGCGCTGCTGGGCTTGTGGTTTGAGGGGCAGAAGTATTTTCTGGATACCTTGAAAAATGTCACCATCTGGTCGGGAACGAACGAGATTCTCTGGCGGGCAAGGGAATGGCTGGACGCATATTTTGCAAAAGAACGTCCCGGGATCTTTGTGCCGGAGGCAGTTTTGGGGGCGGTGCGGGCACAGGATACGCCCGGGCAGAAGCTGGAGAGGCCGGACCGGGTCGTGGCATTTTTAGAGGGGGGACTGCCCCTTGCTCCCATCGGCACGCCTTTTCAGAGGCAGGTTTGGCGTCTTCTGTGCCAGATCCCCTATGGGGAGACCACCACCTACAAAGCTCTGGCGGAAAAGGCAGCGGTGATTCTTGGCAGGGATCATATGTCGGTTCGGGCGGTGGGAGGAGCCGTGGGGCATAACCGTATTTCCCTGATGATTCCCTGCCACCGGGTGGTGGGAAGCAGCGGAAGCCTGACCGGATACGCGGGCGGGCTGGACAAAAAACAAAGATTGTTAGAAATGGAGGAATTACAATGAAAGTTTTGGTTTATCGGAAATGCAGTACCTGTCTGAAAGCGTTAAAATGGCTGGAGGAGCATGGGATTGAGTTTGAGGAGCGCCCTATTGTGGAGGAGCATCCCACGGAAAAAGAGCTGAAGGAATGGCTGGAAAAGAGTGGCCTGCCGCTGAAGCGGTTTTTTAATACCAGCGGCCTTTTGTACAAAAATATGAAATTGAAGGATAAGCTTCCCGAAATGACGGAGGAGGAACAGATCCGGCTTCTGGCCACGGACGGGATGCTGGTGAAGCGGCCTCTGGTTGTGGGAGAGGATTTTGTGCTGACGGGATTTCGGGAGGCAGAGTGGGAGAAAATGCTGCTGGCTGAGTAAGGCAGAGTGAAAATGCCGGGTGAGGCAGAGTAAAACACCGGCAGGACGGAGAAAGGAAGGCTTGAAGAAATGCTTGAAACGGAGCGGTTGACGCTGCGTCCATGGAAGGAGGAGGACGCGGCGGAATTATATGAACTGGCAAAGGATCCGCTGGTGGGTCCTGCGTGCGGCTGGGCGCCCCATACCGATGTGGAGAACAGCCGGCAGATCATCCGGGATATTTTAGCGGTGGAAGGGACCTATGCCCTGGTGTCTAAGGAGAACGGAAGGATTCTGGGCTGCGTCAGCCTGATGCGGGAAGAAGGCAGCATCGAATTGGGGCCGGATGAGGCGGAGATCGGGTATTGGATCGGACATCCTTACTGGGGTCGCGAACTGGCGCCAGAGGTGGTGGAGGAATTTTTGCGTTATGGTTTTGAAGAATTGGGATTAAAGCGGATCTGGTGCATGTATTTTGAGGGAAATGAAAAATCCCGGCGGGTGCAGGAGAAATGCGGCTTTCATTTTCAGTATTGCCTGGAAAATGTGGAAATCCATGCACTGGGCATAACGGTGCGTGAGTTTGTGAATCTTTTAACAAGAGAAGAATGGGAACAACGTAAGAAGAAGGGACGGGAAGCGCAGTGTCTGTAAGAAAGAGAGAGCGCACGGCAGGCGTGCAAAGGAGACGGAAAATGGATATGCTGAAGGGCAGCCTGGCGGATAAGATTTTCCTGCTTGCCCTTCCGCTGGCGCTAAGCAGTATCCTGCAGCAGCTTTTTAACGCTGTGGACGTGGCGGTGGTGGGGCGGTTTGCCTCCAGCCAGGCCCAGGCGGCGGTGGGCAGCAACGGGGCGGTCATCAATCTTCTGCTGAATTTGTTTATCGGGATTTCCGTGGGCGCCAATGTGGTGATTGCCAATTATATCGGACGAGGCGAGGAGCGGCGGATCAAAACAGCGGTGCATACCGCCATGCTGGTGGCTGGCATCAGCGGCATTTTCCTGCTGTTTCTGGGCATTCTTGTGGCAAGGCCCATTCTGACGCTGATGAATACGCCGGAGGATGTGATCGAGTATGCGGTGCTGTATCTTCGGATTTATTTTCTGGGGATGCCCTTTATCATGATCTATAATTTCGGCGCAGCGATCCTAAGGAGCATGGGGGATACCAGGCGGCCCCTGTACTGTCTGATCCTGTCGGGGGTGGTAAATGCCGGGCTGAACCTGGTGCTGGTTATCGTGTTCCACCTGGATGTGGCGGGAGTTGCGATTGCAACCGTGACGGCCAATGTCATCAATGCGGGGCTGGTGCTTTATTTCCTGCTGCATGAGCAGGAGCCCTTCCGGCTGGAAGTAAAAAAGCTGGCGGCACGGAAGACAGAGCTTTTGTATATGCTGCGGATCGGGATACCGGCCGGCCTGCAGTCCATGGTATTTTCCTTTGCCAATGTCTGCATCCAGTCGGCCTTAAACGGCTACGGCTCCGACGCGGTGGCGGGCTCGGCGGTGGCGCTGAACTTTGAATATTTTTCTTATTTTGTGGTGTCGGCCTTCAATCAGGCCACGGTGACCTTCACCAGCCAGAATTACGGGGCCGGGCAGTACGACCGGTGCAAAAAGGTGTACCGGATTGCCATGGGGATGAGCGTATTGGCCAGCGGTGTGCTGAGCTTAAGCTTTCTTTTTGGAAGGAATTTTTTTATTTCCCTGTTTACCGACACGCCGGCGGTGGCGGAGTATGCGGCCAAGCGTATGGTGCGGCTGATGACGGTCTATTTTGTGCTGAACTCCTACGAGATCAGCGGCTCTGCTCTGCGGGGGTTCGGCTATTCCATGACGCCGGCCATTATTACGGTGTTTGGTACCTGTGTGCTGCGTCTGGTGTGGGTTTTTACGGTATGCAGGCGGTATACCGGATTTGAGATGTTGTTGAACGTGTACCCGATTTCCTGGGTGGTGACCGGGATTGCCATGGTGGCGGCTTACCTGGTGATCCAGCGGAAAGTGCTTCGGAAAACGGACAGATAAGGGGAGGAAGGATTATGGATAATGCCTGGGTTCGGCAGATTGCCCTTGCCCAGTCGGCCTATGACTGTAGCTGCCGGCCGGAGGATTTTTTGAAAAAGGAAAATGTGATGGTGGAGTCGTTCCCTTCGGAAAAGGCCAGACGCTATCTGAAGCTGCCCCACATCTGCAACCTGGTCAGCTACGGCAGCAATATTGTGGCCTGTGGCAGCGGGCCGTTTCTGGAGGAGATCCGCCAGTATCTCGAAAGCATCCCCAGGATTGAGAGCTGCTTTGAGACGCCGGGGCTCTATTTGCTGAACCGGCGGCTGGCGAGGTTTGACGCACAGGTCTGCTTCATGGCGGATTATTTTCTGCCGGATCCGGATGCCGTGTTCCGGTTTGACGGGGCGTGTGCGTATGAAATGCGCATTCTGGGCCAGGAGGATTTTGAAGAACTGTATCTTCCCCAGTGGAGCAACGCTCTCTGTGAGGACCGCAAGAGCCTGGATGTGCTGGGGATCGGGGCTTACGACGCAGGAAAGCTGGTGGGCCTTGCAGGTTGCTCCGCCGACTGTGACAGCATGTGGCAGATCGGCATCGACGTGCTGCCACAGTACCGGCGGCAGGGGATTGCATCGGCCTTGACGAACCGCATCGCCCGGGAGGCTCTTGCGCGGGGAAAGGTGCCCTTCTACTGTGCGGCCTGGTCCAATGTGAAGTCGGTGGGCAACGCCATCCGAAGCGGCTTTCTGCCCGGGTGGGTAGAGCTTACCGCCAAGCCTGTTTCCTTCGTGGAGGAGATGGTGGCGAAGTGGTGAAAGAAAATCTTTACACCTGGGGCGTTGATTGTTATAATGAAGGTATCAAAAGGGTCGCATTTAGAAAGTAGGTGATGATATGCCGACAAATGCAGAAGTGATTGAGAGTCTGGCACGGAAGCTGGAAAGAGTTCGGATTTTAAATGACCTGAAGGAATGCCATACCATTGAGGAGTATCAGGAATTGACAAAAAAGTACGAGGCGTTGTGTAAGGATGACCGGGCATAGGGAGCGTGCTTTTTGGGACGGAAAAGAGTTACGGGCATATCCGCGTAAAACCGGGTATGCCCTTTTGGTTGTCGGAATAGAAGTGGCAGGATCAGCAGCAGGCATAATATTTCGCCCATCGAAGTAAAATCCGGCAAAAATTATACCCTGTCCTCCCTGCGCAAATTCAAGGAAAAATATGCACAGCAGCTACATGTCCCCTATGTGCTGCATACCGGCGACTGGAAGGAGGAAGAAGGCATTACGTTCCTGCCCCTGTACATGACGCCGCTGCTTTGAGAGCCGCATTTTCGCCAAAGCGTTCTGTATACACATTTTTCCGGAGGCGGAAGTATCGCTACCCCTCCACCCACCTCCCGCTGGTGAAATCCGGAAGGTCCACAACCGCCCCGCCTCTGGCAACGGACATCTCCGACAGGGCCGACACCGCCATCCAGCTTGCGGCATCATACACATCCACCGGCATGGGACGATCCTCCCGGAGGTTCTGGAAGAAAATCCGAAACTCCAGCCAGTCCATGCCGTCGTGGGTGCCCTGTACCCCTTCTGCAAGATAAGCTTTCCAGATGGGGTGGTCGTATTCCTCCTCATAGTCCTTCGCATTTCCAGCGCAGCACCTGCGCCAGTCATAATCGTGAGCCAGATCCGCCTCCCGGTCCAGGAAAACGGAGTCCGTGACCTCCTCGTACATCCCTTTCGTCCCCCGGACCGTAAAATTACGGCTGTAATATCTGGGCAGGGTGGTATCCAGAGTCAGGACAATGGTCTCGCCCCGGGCACATTTGATGACGGTGGTCACGATATCCCCCTGGGAAAAGGCCGCATTCTGCAGAGGATCGTCCGCACCCTTGCTGGCACGGATGTAATCCCGAAGTCCGCAGGCCCTGGATGCGGTGGAGCTTAAGGTCAGCATCCGGTTGCCATGGTTGAGATCCAGTACCTTTGCAATGGGGCCAAGGTCGTGGGTGGGATAATTCTCGCAGTTGCGGCTCAGATAGTTCCGAAGCCGGTAGTGCCGGTTCTCCTTTCCGAAGGCAATCTCATGGCGCAGGTCATGCTGGTATCCCCCGGCGCAGTGAACCACCTCCCCAAACAGCCCCTGCTTTACCATATGAAGGGCCATCAGCTCCCGGCGGCCGAAGCAGCAGTTTTCCAGGAAAAAGAAGGGGGTACCGGTTTTCTCATAAGCCTCCACCAGGTCATAGCAGTGGCGGAGCTCATAGGCGCCGCCTACCTCCATGGCCACGGCCTTTTTTGCGTACATGGCCGCCAGGGCGATCTGGACATGGCTTTCCCAGGCAGTTGCAATGATGATGACGGTGACGTTTTCATCCTGGATCACATCCCGGTAATCCAGATAAACCGCAGGCTCCGGCTGTCCGGCTCCGGTAACCGCCAAAGCGCCCTCCCGGGCCCGGTCCTCATAAACGTCGCACACTGCTGTTACCTGTTCCCCCTGTGCCAGCACCACGTCCTTTAAAAGGCTATATCCTCTGGCCCCCAATCCGATAAATCCAATTCGAATATCAGTTCTCTGCATCGCTGTATCCTCCTTAAAACAGACCTCTTTACATTGGTTCCTCTTAATGGTATGATACCATTATAAAAAAGATATATCTATATCAAAAATGTCCATAATCGGATACTTTTGGCTCAAAGTCATAAGGGAACAGGAGGCGTTATGGTCTGGGAGGCTTATCCGGTCCGGGAGCAGATCCGGATTACGGAGTTATATTCGCTGTTTGAGGTACATTATGAAAAGGGATATGAATTTCCAGGGGAGACCCACAATTTCTGGGAGTGCTTTTATATCAGAAAGGGGGAGGCCTGTGTGTCGGGGGACGGGCGGGTGTATAACCTTTCGGCAGGTTCCATCATTTTTCACAAACCCCTGGAAATGCACAAGTTTGTCATAAACAGCAGGGAGGGGGCGGATCTTTTGATTTTCTCTTTCGCGGCGGAAGGACCTCTTACTCTGGAGTTGGCGGAAAAGGTATTTGCGCTGTCCCCTGCCCAGAAGGAGATCTTAAGCGGCCTGCTGGCTTTTCTCCATGAGCGGGCCGGCAGACACCCCATGCCTGTGTGGCCCTATCCGTACTTAGAGCCCATCCACACCAGCGCGGCCTACGCCCAGCAGCTTGCCCTGCATCTGCAGCAGCTAATGCTTTCCTTAGCGGAGGAAGGGGCCGTATCCCGCGCCTCCTCCGCGCCGGATGCCCTGACCTACCAGAGGGCCATCAGCTACCTCAACAGCAATATCCAGAGGCAGCCGGATTTGCCGGAGATTGCCCGCTTCTGCAATGTCAGCGTGTCCGGTATGAAACGCATTTTTGAAAAATATGCCGGCATCGGGATTCACAAATATCTCATCAAGTTAAAAATGAAGGCGGCGGCGGAGCTTCTTGCGGGCGGGGAGAGCGTCACCAATGTGGCCCAGAAGCTGGGCTTTCGGAGCCAGAGCTATTTTTCCAGGGCCTTCAAACGGGAGACGGGCCTTGCGCCCTCCAGCCTGAAGACAGAAAAAGCAATATCGTGTTAGTTTACGGCAGGAATCCTTCTTTTTCCAGGGCTGGAAAAACGTTATACTAGAGGTAAGAGAAGGAGGATGACAGCATGAAATATTCCGTTAGCGTTTACAGTTTTCTTAAGGCCATAGAGGATGGCCGTCTGACGCCCCTGTCCTGTATCGGCAAGGCGAAGGAGCTGGGCTTTGATGCCATTGAGTTTGTGGATTTCGTTTTTGCCAGGGATGAGGATCCCAGAGAGTATGCAGCCCGTCTGGCGGAGGAGGCGGCCCGGGTGGGCATTGCAATCTCCAATTACGCGGTGGGGGCGGATTTCCTTAATGGCAGCGAAGGAGATCTGGAAGCGGAGGTACGAAGGCTTCAGGGCCAGGTGGACATTGCGAAGATCTTAGGCTGTGAGACCCTGCGCCACGATGTGACGGGCGGCGGGACGCCTTACCGGTGGCAGGGCTACGACAGCGTGCTGGAGCGTCTGGCCGATGGGTGCAGGGCAGTAACCGAATACGCGGCCGCCTGTGGTATCTGCACCATGACGGAGAACCACGGCTATTTCTCCCAGGACAGCCTGCGGGTGGAGAAGCTTATAAATACCGTGGCCCATGACAATTTCGGCTGGCTGGTGGATATGGGGAATTTCCTCTGCGCCGGGGAGGAGCCCGGTGCGGCAGTGGGCCGGGCGGCCCGCTACGCTTTCTACGTCCACGCCAAGGATTTTGTGGTCAAGCCGGGCCAGGGGCCGGATCCGGGAACCGGATTTTTCCTGTCACGGACCGGCGATTTCCTAAAGGGAACCATTGTGGGCCAGGGAAATGTGCCGGTGGTGCAGTGCCTCCGGGCCTTGAAGCGGGAGAACTATGACGGGTATATCGCCATCGAGTTCGAGGGGATGGAGGACTGCATCCAGGGCGTTTCCATCGGCCTGGCCAACTTGAAAAAATATGTGACATATGTCAGCTAGTACAGCGAATACTAAGTAACTGACACCTTGACTTGTCTGATTTTTCATCTGCGGCGTTGTCGTCAATCGGCGTAGCCACCGCTACGCCCTCATT
>CATJBQ010000086.1 GCA_949738465.1 uncultured Lachnospiraceae bacterium | reverse complement strand
TTTTTTTATAGATACTGAAAAAATGCTTGGCCCGGCCGCTGATCTCCGCATGGATCCCGGCCTTCTGGATGTGGGTCGTCACTTCCTCCATCAGGCTCTTGATATATTCCTCCCGGACGCTCTTGGTCACCACCACCTTCTCCACCAGGTCGTAGTAAACCTCCGGCTGCAGATATTTTAAGGAGAGATCGTCCAGCTCGATCTTGATCTTGGAAATTCCAAGGCGCTGGGCGATGGGAGCATAGATGTCCATGGTCTCCCTGGCCTTCTCCTTCTGCTTCTCCGGCTTCATATATTTTAAGGTCCGCATATTGTGAAGGCGGTCCGCCAGCTTGATTAAGATCACGCGGATGTCCTTGGCCATGGCCAGAAACATCTTGCGCAGGTTCTCCGCCTGGACCTCCACCTTATCCGCCTCATAGGAGAGCTGTCCCAGCTTGGTGACGCCGTCCACCAGCAACGCGATCTCCTCCGAAAATTCCTTTGCAATCTCCTCCTCCGTCATAACGGTGTCCTCCACCACATCGTGAAGGATTCCCGCTACAATGGTCTCCTTGTCCAGCTCCAGCTCCGCTAAAATAATCCCGACACAGAGCGGATGGATGATATACGCTTCGCCGGACTTGCGCACCTGGCCCCGGTGCGCGGCCTCCGCCACATGGTAGGCCTTCTCCACCAGGGAAATATCTGCCGAAGGGTGATACCGCTTGATGCTGGTAATCAGCTCCTCATACAGGCTTTCCGGGCTGGCAAACTCCTTGGTTTGTTTGATATGTGCCGACTGCAGGGCTCTCTCTTGTGCTTCTTCTCTCTCAAACTGTTCTCTGTCCATCATATAATATCACCCTTTTCTTTTCCATTTCCCTCTTGTTCCCCTCGTCTTGTCCATACACCTGATTTTCAATCTTTTATTTTTCTACCTATTATAAGGAATTTTCAAGAAAAATGCAATATTTTCGAGTATCTTTGCATTTCTTTTCCGTTGCAAAGTACGTTTTTATCATAGACAAACCCCAGTTTTTGCGCCAGACCTATGGAAGGAAGGTTTTTTTGCTCAATCAGGCAGTGGATGCTTTCAAAGGAAAGCTCCTCCCGGGCATACGCAAGAACCGCCCGGCAGACCTCAAAGCCATAGCCCTGCCGCTGGTATTCCCGGGCGATCACGTACCCAAGCTCCAGCTGCACCGCCCCCTCCACCTCCAGGTGCGAAAGGCCTGCCCGGCCCATGAGTCTTCCCGTGGCCTTTTCAATCACCACCCACATGCCATAGCCGTAAAATCCGTACATATTGGCGATGTAAGCTCTGATATATGCTTCCTCGTCGCTTTTTTTCGCGTGAAGCCCCGCCATGTAGCGGGTGATTTCCGGCGGAGCATACAGCGCGTAGAGATCCCCGAGATCCTCCACCGTCATTTCCCGCACCACGCAGCGCCGGGTAGTGAGCACCGTCCAGGGCAGGTGGTGATACCGCTGGTATACCCGTTGCAAAAAGGTCTCGTCCACCTCGTCAAAGTCCTCCACCACCAGGGGAAGCCTTTCCCGGATCCGCCGTTCCTGGCCCTGCGGCTCATACCCCAACACCGCCATATCCCATCTTCTGGCAAAATCCACTGTCTCCTGGCAGTCCGCCAGGCACAAACTCTCGGACGGCACGAAGCTTTGCGGCTCTTTGGCAAAATCCACCACACGGATGGCTGCTCTCACGGCCTGCTGCGGCCCATCTGTAGATCCGGCCTGCCGGAGATTTTCCAGAAGCACTGCCAAAGCAGGGCTCAGGGCATTACGACATTTCAACGCCCCTAAATCCAGTACCAGATAATGCAATTCCTGTCGGCCGCCAGCGCCTGCTTCTTTTTGCACCTTATAATTATCCCTATTCAACATTGTTTTTCATCCCATTTCCAGCGATTCTCATAATAGCCAGAGAATTCCAAAATGCGGGTTCTTCTACTTATCAGCTTTATTATATGGGATTCCTCTGTAAAAAACAAGAGCATGGAGCCGCCACTTTTATGGCAGCTCCATACTCTATCTTTAATCTTGATTTAATTTTTATTCCTGTTCTGCCAGCCATGCCTGGATCTGTCCGTTTACCTGCTCTAAATACCCGTCCAGACCCGCATCCTTCATCTTTTTGATAAACTCCTCGTAAAAACCATCCGGAGCAGAACCACTGAATAAAGCCGGCCCATACTCATTACGGGCGATGGGACAGATTGCCGTATAGACATCTCCCAAAGCCGCCGTATCAAGGGTGAAGCCCATCAATGGGGAATACTGCGCATTTTCCATCTCCTGCCTGGCAATCTGTGCGCTATTGGGATCTGCCCCCTCCCAGGGGTATGCCAGGAAACCGTTTCCAATCAACGACGTCATATTTCCCAAATAATAACCGCTGGATTCTTCGGTCACACCCTCCGGAAAACCAATAGTGCCATCCGCTTTTTTCTCATAGTGTACACCTTCCAGTCCATAATTCAGCAAATTAACAATATCCGCATTTGTATACATCAGATTCAGAAATTTCGCTGATGCTTCCGGCTCGTCGCAGGATACCGGAATTGCCCAGGTAAATTGCTGGATATCGCCGGTTCCGACCACGCCGTTCGCCAGCTTCACATACGAGCCGTCTCCCTGCGCTGCAAGACTGGCCACATTATCAAATTGGCTTGTATAAAATATACTCGCAACATTATCCTTTTCAAGGAATGCATTTCCAGTAGCGTTATCAGAAGCGACATCCTTATCCAAAAGTCCGTCATCATACCATTTCTTCAGATATGCCATATCTGTTTTAAACTCTTCCGTCTCATAGCGGCTCACTGCCGTATGGGTATCGTCATCATGGTATACCGCTGCTGCCACTGCCGTATTCTCACCCAGCGGATCGTAGGCAGCCGTCACATAACCGGCGCCAAAAGCATAACCTGGGAATGTCAGATTCACCGTGTTGGCTGCTCCTCCCATGGGAATCAAATCTGTTTTTTCCTTGATGACACGCAGCGCCTTGTCTACATCGTCAATCGTCTTTACCGATTCGATATCGATCCCGGCTGCCTCCAGCGCAGAATTACGCGCAAGCCAGTACATATTTTTCACCTTGTTACAGTAGCTTGGAACCGCGTAAATCTGCCCTTCCCTGGTAGTAGCGTCCAGATAGCCCTCCGGCAAAGCAGACAGCAGCTCAGGCGCATATTTCGCAAGCAGGTCAGAGATCGGATTCAGCATACCGTTTGACACCATAACATGATAGCTTCCGGACTGGGCGGCTGCGGTAAGCACCAGGTCAAAATCTTCGCCATTTGCGACGCCATTGGCCATTGCGCCATTTGGTATGTAGGTTCCAAGATCCATAATATTCAGATGAACCGTGGTGTTGATGGATTCCTCGGTAATCTCGTTGATGGCGTCCTCTACCATTCCCACATCAGCCTCATCCGGCGCTTTTCCGGATAAAGACCAGAAAGATACCGTAATGTCAGCCAGATCTTCTTCTCCATCGATATCCGTGGGAGCTTCCTCTCCATCTCCCACATTGTTATTTTCCTTCCCGGCGTCATCACCTTCCCCCGTTTCTTCCGCCGGCCCAGGATCTTTAGAGCCTTCCTCCTCTGCCGCTCCGCATCCTGCCAGCAAAGCTGCTGCCATGGAAGCTGTCAATAATGCTGCAAGTAATTTCCTTTTCATAGTATTCCTCCTGCATGTTTTATTTTACGGGCGTCCTCCAAAAACGTACCGGTACACCTGTATACTACCGTCATTTTCACGTATACAGCGAAAAAAGTCAAATTATATATCATTATCCTTCCATAATATCTTATTATTTGATATTTTCTGCCCCGGATGCTATCGTAAAAATAAAAACAGAAAGAGGTGAACCCTATGCCACCCGTAATCGATCATAAAAAATGCGTGAAATGTGGCTACTGCGCACAAATCTGTCCCCTGGATGTCATCAAAATAGAGGTCCGGGGAAAGGAAAAGAAAACTGTCATCAAATATCCGGAGGAATGCTGGCACTGCCGCGCCTGTGAAAAGGACTGCCCTGTAAAGGCAATCCATATGCGTTATCCCCTCTCCCATTTGATGCTGCACATGAAGCCTGACGGAGGTAAACACTGATGAATATTACAAAGCAGAACAAGATTATAAAAACAGATTATCTGGTCATCGGCGGCGGCATGGCCGGCCTGCAGTCCGCCATCTCCGCCGCATCCAGGGGCCTTGACGTAGTCATCGCCGAAAAAGCCGATACCCGCCGTTCCGGCAGCGGCGCCAATGGCAACGACCATTTTGCCTGCTACATACCGGAATGCCACGGCGACGATTTTGAACTGGTTGTCCGTCAGGTCAACATGACCATGGACGGCGGCCCCTGGCAGGATCCGACGATGCTGCGCCTCTGGCTGTCCCGAAGCTTTGAGATTGTGCAGTTCTGGGAGTCCATTGGCATCAGAATGCGCCCCACCGGCAAATGGAACTTTGAAGGCCATTCCGTTCCCGGCAACCAACGCTATCATCTGAAATTTGATGGGCAGAATCAAAAGAGCGCCCTTACCAAGGCCGCCCTTGACCGCGGCGTTCATATCATGAATAAAACGCCCATCTGTGATATCCTGCTCAACGACGAAGGCCGTGTGGTTGGCGCTGTCGGCATTGATATATCCGAAGAACAACCAAAGCTAATTGTGTTTCAGGCCAAAGCTGTGATCATTGCGGCCGGCGGCGCGGGACGTATGTATCCGGGCATTACTCCTGCCTATATGTTCAATGATTCGGCATGCCCTGCCGACGCCGGAACCGGGCATGCGCTGGCCTACCGGTCCGGCGCCAGGCTGACAAACCTCGACATGGCCGGAGGTCATGCCGGTCCCCGCTATTTTGCCAGAGGCGGCAAGGGTACCTGGATTGGTCTCACCAGCGATATCCATGGAAATTGTATTACGCCTTACCAGGACAAGCCCTCCCGGGAAAATGGCGACATTGCCTCCGATATCTGGCCTGGCTCCTACCGCGAACGTATGCAGGCCGGTACCGGCCCCTCCTACATGAACTGTACAGAAACCACGGACGAGGACCTGGAATATATGCTCCATGACGCTTTTGTCAGCGAGGGCATCGATTCTATTACCGACCACCTCAAGCAGCGGAAGATCAATCTCCGAGATTCCATGATTGAATTTGGTTCCTATAACATCGGATTTTCCTCCCAGGGGATCGATATTGACATTCATGGCATGTCCACCGTCCCCGGTATGTTTGCCGCCGGAGGTGTTGCGGGCAATGTAAAGGGCAGCCTGAGCGGCGCTGTGGTCATCGGCATGGTGGCCGGCGAGTATGCGGCAGATTATGTAAAAACCGTAGAGGAATGCACCGTGGAAAACCATCCAACGCTCCAGGCACGGCTGGACCAATGCAATGCCCTCCTGAACCGCCAGGAGGGAGCTCATTGGAAGGAAGCGGCATCCACGCTGCAAAACATTATGAACGACTATGCCGGTATCCAGATCCGGTCTGAAAATATGCTGACCGCCGGCCTTGCGTATCTGCGCCAGCTTCGGGAGGAGGCGCAGGCACACCTTGGGGCAGCTAATTCCCATGAGCTGATGCGCACACTGGAGGTATTGGACCAGATTGACATCGGCGAGCCATTCTTTCTGATGGTCTTAAACCGCAAAGAAAGCCGCGGCCCCCACCACCGGTCCGACTATACATATACAAATATGCTATTGAATGATAAATTTCAAACTATAGTAAAAACAAAAAACGGCGTCGTCTTAGATTTCAGAAGCAGCTGGTAAAATGAATAAGGGCTGCAGCCTGAACGGCGCAGCCCTTATTCATCTTGTAAATCCTGCAATTACAGCCATTCTATCGCTTGTAGCAGACACTTTTTTGATATATAATGTCACAAAACAGATATTTTAGAAAGGTATCAGATCGTTATGCTTGATTTCCGGATTTATTCTTTTTTAGCTGCTTGCGAGCATTTAAGCTTCACCCGGGCCGCCCAGGAATTAAACCTGACCCAGCCGGCCGTCACCCAGCATATCCAATACCTGGAAAAACAATATCAGGTAAAGTTTTTTGTGCGGGAGAATAATCAGCTTTCGCTGACAACGGAAGGTATGCTTTTCCGGAATGCCATGCTTGCCATTAACCAGGCCGAACAGAAAATACGGGATGGCCTGTTAAACAGCGGCATTGATAAACCGATCATCCGTTTTGGCGCCACAAAAAACATTGCAGAATATGAACTTCCAGACCGCCTGGCCGCGTATCTGAACGCATACCCCGACCGCCGCATCCAATTGAGCGTTGAGGACACCCCGGCCCTGCTGCGCCAATTAGACGAGGGCTTTCTTCATTTTGCAATCGTGGACAACTTTTTTCCAAGAAACAAATACCAGTATATCCTGTGGTCCTCAGAGGAATACGTTTACGTATGCTCCGGTAACCAGCCTGACCCTGACCTTCCGGTACATCTGAAGGATCTGCTGCCCCTAACTCTGATTATCTATACGATTAACCTGGAAGGATACGACATCTTTCTGCATCTTCTGGATAGCAGAGCCGTGGCTCCTTCTGATTTTAACCGCATCATAGAAATCAACGATCTGACGGCTATCAAAAAGCTTGTTATAGCCGGCTGTGGCATTACCTTCCTTCCCCGGAGAGCTGTTGCAGCCGAATTAGCCAGCCATCTTCTGAAAGAGCTTCCTATTGTTGACGGCAATATGTCCCAGGAATTCTATTTCATATGGCCCAAAGACAGCACCGATGGCTTTTTGTATCAATTCATGTATGACAAACTGCATGACCTGGACTTTTCTGCGGCCGTTCCGCTGAAAAAGGACTGCTAATGCCGCCGGCCGATTCCCAGAAGCCCTATGGCATTCTCTGCAAAAAGCTTCTCCCGGCATCCCGCAAGACTCTCATCCGCCTCCAGTGCCTGCACCTTCTGTGCAATCATGGATACCGGCGTGTAGGGAAAATCCCCGCCAAAGAGCAGATGATCGTCTGCCGCCAGGGTCCGCAGAATCAGAAGGCCCCTGGGATAGATATCTCCGGCCACGTCAAAGTACAGGCTGCCAAGGCCTGCCTCCACATCCACCGGCCGGCCCACTCCTTTGGAGGCCAGAAGCCTGGTGATCCCGGCCAGCCGGTCGATGATATTGGGCAGGAAGGAGCCGCAGTGGGGTACAATCACCCGCACATGGGGAAATTCCTCCAGCGTCCCCGACGCAATCAGGTTCACCACCGCCCGCGTCGTATCGTTGATGAACTCCAGAAGGGGCAAAGGTCCGCTGGTGAAGCACCCTGCCGGCGCCACCGGCGGCTTGGAGGGGTGGATGAGCATGACGCCACGGCGCCGCTCCAGCTCCGCCATCAGAGGCTTGAGGCGCTCATCTCCCAGATAGAGGCCGTTTGCCTGGCTTGGCAGCTTTACCGCTTTCGCTCCCAGCCTGTCAAATCCGAACTGCAGTTCTTCCACTGCCAGCTCCACATTGGGTAGGGGAAGGCAGGCTGCAAAAGAAAATTTCTCAGGATATTTTTTGCATAAATCTGCCGCTTCTTCATTGATGCTGCGGGATAATTCTGCAGAAAATCCATCGTCACCAAAATTTTGGTGGGGAGTGGACAGGGAAAGCAGCGCATGACCGATGCCGCAAGTCTCCATATACTGAAGCTGCGTTTCCAGGCTCCAGGCCGGAACCGGAAAGCCGTCCTCGTCGATCCGGCCATATTTTTTCAGCGCCTCCACATAGCGCTCCGTCAGATAATGACAGTGGGCATCAATGATTGTACCCATGGTATCACTCCTCGCTTTGGGAAAATTTTACTTCTGGAATGATACTACCACTTCTCCGATGCCGCAGTCAATATCCATCCGGCCCCCCGCGTCGTTATCGATGGTTTTGCTCCTGCCAAGCCCGCTGTAGCTGGCGCTTCCCAGCGCAACCTTCCCGATGCCGCAGTCGATCTTATAATCAAAATCCTCCTGCCGCCCATTGACGGAAAGCTCCAGGCTTCCAATGCCGCACTCCAGGCTGCATTCCTCCATTGTCACATTCTTTAAGGCCAGGGTGCCGACGCCGCACTCTGCATCCAGTTTTTTTGTCCGGATACCGGAAAGGTCCATCTCGCCGGCTCCCACCTCCAGGGTAAGCTTCGAGGCATCCAGCAGATACTCTGCGTTCTCTCCCTGAATACTGCCGGCCCCCATGGCCAGCTCCACTTCTCCGGCCCGAAGGGGCGTCTCCACCTTCACGTCCGCCGCGCCAAATTCCAGGTCGATTTTATCTAAAACCGTGTCCTTGGGGAGCCGGATCACCAGGGTGGCATCCTTGATCCCATGCTTCATGCGGAAAATCTTTTTATCCGTTTTGTCCCTGAGCTTTAGGGTGGATCCATCCAGGTCGCACCGGATATCCCGTTGATAATTTCCCCAGATACTGCGGTAATTGCTCTCAACCTCAAGCTTGCCGCTTTCAGATTCTGCAAGAATCACCGTCCCGAAGCCATATTCCACATCCAGCTTGCGGATCTTCGCCGCATCATAGCTGTGGCCGTCCGTCGTCCACTTGGATTCCAGATCATCACTGTCAATCAACCAGTCCTTGTACATATCTTCTCCCCAATTGTCATCGTTGTACCAGTCGTCATCACTGTCCCAATCCCAGTCCCAGCCCCAGTCCCAATCGCCAAATCCGGCCAGTTCCAGGGGTCCGAAGGACAATTCGCCGTCCTCCACCATGGCCCGGAGCTTAAAGCGGCTGAAGCCTGAGGCTGCCGCCACAATACAGAACAGAATCCCCACTCCTGCCAGAACCCCGCAGATAATCAGGCTGATTTTTGTAAAATGTTTCATGCCGCACATCCTCCTTTTTGCCTCTTCTGAAATAATTTTTTACACAGGGAAGCAATCCCCTTTACCGCCCAGGGTACAAAGCTGCCGAATACCCATACGCATACAATCGTGCTTAACACCGCAAGGGCCAGAATCAGAAGCCCCGCCCCCAAGAGGCCGCATCCCACAGCCGCCGCGCCGCCGCTAAAGGCTGCGATGGATACGGTGCAAAGGGCGACTCCTGCCAGGTAAAATGCAAACGCCACCAAAACAACCGCCACCGCGCATCCCAGCACCGTCCCGATCGCCCCCAGCAAAACGCCCAGAAGGCCCCCCAGCAGGCCGATCCAGATGGGGCTTGTAAGCACTGCGACAATCACAATCATCACAATCTTAAAGGTATTATCCTCCGTCTGCCCCTTTTTCCCATTCTCCTTCGCAGCCGTGCCGGCCTGGGTATAACCGCCGTCCCACGCCCCGTTCCCGGCCTGGGTATAAGTGCCATCCCACGCCCCGTTCCCGGCCTGGGTATAACCGCCATCCCACGCTCCATTCCCGGCCTGGGTACCGCTTCCATCCCACGTTCCGTTTCCGGCCTGGGTGTCACTGCCGCCGGACGCCGTATCCTCCCCGGGGTCGTACACCGCCGGCGCAAACGCATTATCTTCCTCCAATTTCATGTCTGCCTTGATGCTGGCCGCCACCTTCTGAGGGGACTCCAGCTCACGGATCACACGCTCCTCATTTTCCTCTCCCGCATCCTCAAAGTAACTGTGGTAGAAGGCCATGGCCTCCACACGTTCTTCCACGGGAACATCCATCAACAGCTTTTCCAACTGCTCCATAAAATCTTTCCTGCTCATATTGACTCCTCTCCCGAAAACAGCATTGAAATCTTGGAGGCATAATCCTCCCATTCTCTCCGGTACAGATCTAGCTGTACCTCGCCGCTGGCTGTAATTTTGTAATATCTGCGGTTTCTCCCGCCGCACTCCTGATCGTAGACCTCCAGGCATCCATCCTTCTGCAATCGCCGCAGCACCGGATACAAAGTTGATTCCGAGACCTCGATGGCTCTGCGCACATCCTGGGTAATCTTATACCCGTAGGTTCCGTCCTCCTCCTTGCACACAACCGCCAGAACAATGGCATCCAGGAGAGCTGCACCCGTATTAAATACCATTCCACCACTCCTTATATTATTTTTTGTGCAGTACTATTTTATGTTTAATACTATACACTGTATAATATTATTTGTCAATACAATATTATATTTTTTATAAAAAGAAAGCGCTCCGCGCATTCTTCGTGCCCGAGCAGTCACTGTAACCGTTATTTCCTTGCCATCCCGGCCGGCATGTACTATAATACACATAAATACGGCATATTTTCTTCTGCCCCGTTTGCATAAAAAAGAAAGGACCCACAACTATGGAACCCATCCAGACATACATCGATCTTCACACACATTCCACCGAATCCGACGGCACCCTCTCCCCCGGGGAGCTGATTGCGCTGGCCGGAAAGCAGAAGCTACGCGCCATTGCCCTTTCGGACCACGATACTGTCTCCGGCCTGCCAGAGGCCCGGGCATCCGCCGGGGCGCTGGGAATTGAACTGGTCCCCGGCGTGGAGCTTTCCACCGACCACAACGGCATGGAGGTCCATATTCTGGGCTATTACATTGACGAATCGAACACCAGTTTTCTTTTGCGGTTAAAGCATTTTCAAGAAGGCCGGGAAGACCGGAACCGGAAAATGGTAAAAAAGCTCCAGGAGGAGGGATTTGATTTTACCTACCAGGAGCTCTGCGCCGCCTTTCCCGACTGCGTGCTGACCCGGGCCCACTTTGCCCGTTTTCTTTTTGACCGCGGCTATGTGAAAAGTATGGACGCCGTGTTCCGCCAATACATCGGCAACCACTGCCGCTGCTACGTCCCCCGGGAAAAGCTCGCTCCAAAGGAGGCCATCAAACTGATCCATAATGGCGGCGGCCTGGCCTTTTTCGCCCACCCCATTCTCTGCGGCCTGGGACATGACAGTCTGGACGCCTTTCTTGGCACGTTAAAAAAAGGCGGCCTGGACGGCCTGGAGGCCGTCTATTCCACCTATACGCCCAGGGATGAGCGTCTGCTCCGGGCGCTTGCCAAAAAACATGAACTTCTCATCAGCGGAGGCTCCGACTTCCACGGCTCCAACAAGCCGGATATCGCCCTGGGCGCCGGGAAGGGAGACCTGCGTATTCCCTATGAGATCCTGGCCAGAATTAAGGAACATCTCCCTGCACATTCCGTTTAAAGCTCACATAGGTCACCACAAAATACACCAGATAGATACTGAAAAACAGCAGGATGCTCTCCAGGAAAAACCAGCCGCTGGCGGTAGGCACCCCGGTCATCACCACGAACTGTTCACTCATATAGAGGATCATTTTGCCGCTGATGAGGATCGCCAGGATGGCCGGGCAGAGATAATAAACCGCCATCTGCTTAAGGATCAGGCGGCTTCGTTCGCCCTTTCCCATGCCAAGCTTGGAAAGCACCTCATAGCGGAACCGGTATTTCGCAGAGTCGCTCAACTGCTGCACCGACAGCACCGTCACGGCCACGCAGACAAATACCAGGCCGATGTAAAACAGCGGAATCACAATGGAGGACAGCATATATTTCACCTCCGGGATCAGATTCTCCCGCACCAGGTTCACCGCCGCGTAGGTAACGATATTGTCGGAACCGCTGCAGAGCTCCCCTGAGGGGTAGAGGGAAAAATCATCCTCCTCCTGCACCAGGCCGTCCAGCTCCTTCTGCAGGCCCGGGGAAGCCTTCCCGGAAAGCTGAACCGCCATCTCAGCGTAATAGGGCTTTAAGCCCGCCAGGGCCGCATCCGGCACCACCACCAGATAATCCGCCCCGTTGTGGCCGTCCTGGGAAAAGGGATCCCCCACGATCTCCTTACAGGCAAGGGGCTCCTGCGCCAGGCCCTCCAGCTTAAGCTCCAGCCCCGCCTCCCTGACCTCCGCCAGGAGCCTGGGCTTCACCTGGAAAATATATTCATCCGGCCCCAACGCTTTTTCCTCATAGCCCAGCATCCGGCGCAGGGCATTGTAGTCAGAAAGCAGCATATAGGTATCATACTGGTAATACGTAATGCGCTCACCCAGCATTTTCTCAATTTCCGGCCAGTCGGGCGTCCCGTCCGGATTCTGGTACATGGTTCCCCAGGCTTCCAAATGTGTTAAAATCCAGCCATTGACACGATTTTTACCATCCGTATAAATGTGATACGTATGATACGTATCATCTTGTTCATATTGTCCAATTACCGTCCGTTCGTCGGCAAAATCATCCGCCACATCACTGCTGTACACCTGGACATCAAAGGGAAACTTCCCCTGCAGCACCGTATTTTCGTAATCGTTGAACATAAAGGAGATGGAGGTCCCCATCAGCGCCAGGGTAAACAGCGCCGTCAGCGTCCCGAAGGTGAACTGCATGGTCCGCACCTTGGAGGCAAACTGCCGGAACAGGAACAGGTTCTGGCCCCGGTAAACACCCTCTCCTTTTTTGCGCACATAACAGATCAGCCAGGCCGAAACTCCCACATAAAACAGATAAATTACCGCCACCAGGCCCAGCAGGAAAAGAACGATCTCGCCGGCGTTTTCCAGATGCCCGAACCAGATCCAGAATAAGGCGATAAACACTATGGATACCGGAAAAAAAATCCGTTTGGCCGGCTCATGCTTTTCCTTGATCTCCTGATTCTGCCGCTGTGCATTCATCAGACCGCTGATGCTCATTTTCCGGAATTTTCCCTTGCAGCGCAAAAGCGCCAGCAGATAGCAGCCCATATAGCAGAGGGCCGTCATCAGCAGTGTCCAGGGATTAAGGGAAATATGAAGCTGGTAGGACAGACCCAGCATGGCAAACATAATCGCCAGAAGCGCCTGCTGCAGCAGGATCCCCGTAAGAAGCCCCAGAAGGAACGCAAACGAACCCAGCAGAACATTTTCCCGCATATACAGCCTGGAAACGGTTTTCTTTTTCATTCCCAGCAATAGGTAGATGCCAAACTCCCGGCTGCGTTTTTCCAGAATAAACCGCACCATATAATTGATCAGCCAGGCCACAATCAGCACGATAAAGACCGTGGCCATCCCGATCATCACCGCCATCAGATCCACCAGTTCAAAATAGGAAGCCAGCTCGTTTTGGAAAATCAGGCTGTTAAAGGCATACATCAAAGCAACTACAATTGTCATTGTCAGAAGATAGATCATGTAATCCCTGGCAGAACGCTTCATGTTCCGCAGACTCAGCTTAGAAAGCATCCGTAAGCTCACCTCCTGTCAGGGAAAGCACGTCCAGGATTTCCTGCAAAAACTGCCTGCGGCTTTTTTCTCCCCGCACCAGCTCATGGAAGATCTTTCCGTCCTTCAAAAAGAGGATCCGCCCACAGTAGCTGGCGGAAAAGGCGTCGTGGGTCACCATCAGGATCGTGGCCCCCACCTCCGTATTGAGCCTGCCAAAGGTCTCTAAGAGCGTCTGGGCCGAATGGGAGTCCAGAGCCCCGGTGGGCTCATCTGCCAAGAGCAGCTTGGGACGGTTTACCATAGCCCTTGCGCAGGCGCACCGCTGCTTCTGCCCGCCCGATACCTGGTAGGGGTATTGGTTCCGGATGCCGTCAATTCCCAGAAGCTCCAGGATCTCCTGGCATTTCCTCTGGATCTCCTTTTTCTTCTCCCCCTGAAGCGTCAAGGCCAGCATGATGTTTTCCTCCAGCGTGAGAATGTCCAGCAGATTATACTCCTGAAACACAAACCCCAGATTCTTTTTCCGAAATTCCGACAGGTCATTTTCCCGAAGCTCCGTAATATCCGTGTTTTCATAAAAAATGTGGCCGGCCGTCACCCGGTCTATGGTGGCCAGCAGATTTAACAGGGTGGTTTTTCCCGAACCGGAAGCCCCCATCACCCCCACAAATTCTCCCCGGTCCACCGTGAAGCTGACCCGGTCCACCGCCTTGGTTACGTGGGATGCGTTGCCGTAATATTTTTCCACATCGCAGATGCGGATGTATTCGTTCATAACAAAATTCTCCTTTCCTAACGTAATTATTGCGCTGGTTCCTGCGCATAAAGGTGCGGCCCAGGCCGCTTAGATTGCTATAAAGCTATTTTAACATCCTGCGCTGTTTTCTGGTATAAAAATAGATGGAAGTTATCTTACATTTTCTTAAGATAACTTCCATCTGTCAACGCCAGATATCTACATTTTTTCCTGAATTTTTTTCACTTCCTCTACGGTGAGGCCAATGTAACTGGCAATGTCCTCCACCAGAAGCTTGCCGCCCTCCAGCATTTTCCGGGCATTCTCATATTGCGTCCGGCGGATTCCACGTTTCTCTCCTCGCTTTTCTCCGCGTTTCTCTCCTCGCTTTTTTTTTTCAAAAGTATTCACTCATTTTGTGCCAGTTTTTGGCCAAGTGCAATTTAAAATAGCACCTTTTGACCTCAACCTCTTGCAATATAGGTACTAATGGGAAACTCCAGCAGCATCCGCGTCCCCTTTCCTGCCTCCGACTCCGCCCGCAGCCCGATCCCCAGCTTTTCACAGAGCCGCCTGCAGAGGTACAGCCCCATCCCGGTGGAACGCTCCTGCCTGCGTCCATTGCTGCCGGTGAACCCCTTCTCAAAAATCCGCGAAAGCTCCTCCGGCCGGATCCCAGACCCGTTATCCTCCATTACCAGAATCACCCCGTCCCGCTTCTTCTGGGTGTAAATGGAAAACAGCGGCTGCCCGCCGCAATACTTCACACTGTTTAAAACCATCTGGTTGAGGATAAACACAATCCATTTCCGATCCGTATAAACAGGATCGGGACAGTCCACCTTCGCCCTCACACCATTTCCAATCAAAAGCAGCCGGTTCTTCTTAAGAACCTCCTCTCCAACCTCCTGCAGGCTGGTTTCCTGGATCAGGAAATCCTTGTATACATGCTCGGACCTGGCATAATACAACGCCATATCCACGTAATTTTCAATTCTCTGGTTTTCCAGGCAGATCTCCCCCATGGCGGCCCGGAGCTTCCCGCTATCCTGCCCCTTACGGCCATTCTCCGCCAGCAGCGCAATCCCCGTAATCGGCGCCTTTACCTCATGGATCCAGCTTTCAATATACTCCCGATACTCCTTCTGCTCCCGCTCCAGGCGCCGGATCCGTTCGATCACCGCCTTGTTGGAAGCATGGATCATTTCCCCATACAGATGATCCTCCAGCCGGAAGGAGGGCGGCAGCAGTTCTCCCAGAAGATAGCGCTGATCCAGATGTTCCATCAGACTTTGGATTTCGGAAAAATAGCGTCTCCGCTGGATAAAGGTGATCGAAAAATGAGCCAGCAGAATCAGCAGCCAGAAAATCAGAATCAAAGAAATGCCGGTTTTTCCGTACCCGGTCAGGTATAAAAATAAGGACAGTATGCCCATGCATACAAGCTGTAAAAACAGCAACAGGCATTTGTCCTTTAAAAATGGCAAAAGCTTCATATCCGGTACCCAATCCCTCTCTTGGTCTCCACAAACTCCTCCACCCCCAGCGCCCGCAGCTTCTCACGGATCCGGGCAACGTGAACGCTTAAGGTATTGTCATCGATAAATATCTGGTTCTCCCACAGATACTCGATAAGTTCCATTCGGGAAACATATTCCCCTGGGGACTTAAAAAGCCGGTGCAGAAGCTTCATCTCATTCTTGGTAAGCTCCTGGCACTTTCCCTGGCGCAGAATACAGCATCTGGAAATATCAAGCTGCACGCCCTTATGCTCATAGACCGAAGCCTCCCGGAAATCCCCGGTCCGCTTTAACACCGCAGCGATCCGGGCAAGGAGAATCGGCGCCTGGTAAGGCTTGGTAATATAGTCGTCCCCGCCCTTTAACATCCCGTTCAGCTCATCCATGGAATCCGTCCGGCTGGTGAGGAAAATCACCGGAACCTGGGACTGCTGGCGCAGCTTCAGGCACACGTCAAATCCGTTACCCTCCGGAAGGTTCACGTCAAGAAGCACCAGATCCGGCCGGCAGGCCGCAATCCGTCCAGGCAGATCTGTAAAATGCGTAAACGCTTCCACCTGGTACATGGCATTTTCCAGTAATGTTTTCAATTCTCTCCGAATCAGCGCCTCATCCTCCACGATGAGGATTTTACAATCCCTCATTCCACACCTCTTAGTAATAGGGCATCCCCCGTCCGCAGCACAGGCCGCCGCCACCGCAGCACAGGTTACACAGCAGGTATGTAACGCAGATATTCCGGCACAGACCGCTGCTGCTGTTTCCGCCGCCTCCATAGAACTCCCGCTGGCTGCCATACCAGCTTCCGCCGCCCTCAAGCTGCTTAAGGAGCTGCTTGTACTGCATATTGCCCGGCTCTAAGCTGACCGCCTTTCTGGCATGCTCTAAGGCCGTCACATTGTTGCCGGAGCCGGAGTTTGCAATGGCGCTTAGGTAATACCAGTGGGCGTCCCGGTTCCGGATGCCGTTTAACACATTGACCGCTTCCCGGTAATGGCCGCTGCGGATATAATTGGCTGCCGCCTGCTTGTGGGCGCTCTCCTCATCCTGGCCGGCGGCAGACCGCTGCTGTCCCCCGAAACCGCCGAAATCTCCAAAGCCTCCAAAACCGCCGAAGCCTCCGAAACCGCCAAAGTCTCCAAAACCGCCGCCGGTACCTCCCCCCTGGCTGTAGCCTCCCTGGTGATAGCCTCCGGTATCTCCCCGCTCCCGCTGATCCATGATCTGCTGGTAGGCCTGCTGGATCTCCTTAAATTTTTCTTCTGCCTGGGCCTTATTGGGATTGTTCACATTGGCATCCGGATGATATTTCCGGCTTAAGGCACGGTAAGCTTTTTTTATTTCCTCATCGGTGGCGCCGGAGGATACCCCCAGCACCGCATACGGATCGTACATATTGTTTCCTCTCTTAACTCTTGTTTCCCGGCTGTTCCTTCTGGCTCTGGCTGCGGCGCTGTTTCACCGCCTCATAGCGGCGCCACACGCCGGCATACAGAATATTCCGAAGAATTTCCACATGCTCGATCAGCGGAAGCTTCTCGAAGGCCTTGGAACACTCCGCCATCATCATATTCAGAACCATTTCGCACTGTTCCTCAAACTCCCCGGACTCGTAGAGCTGCGAAAACGGATTGTAGTTGCCGCTCTTTTTGTCCCGCTCCACATCCTCATAGGCATCCATCAGATAAACGAATTTTCCCAGGAAAAAACCAATCCGCTTTAGCTCACGCTCCCATTCATCGTTCCGGCAGGCAAAAATCTCCGCCAGAATATCGCCAAAATATCCGGCCGCCTCGTCGATGCTGGCGCTGGCATTTTCCTCGCAGACATGGATCTGCTCTAAGCGCTTCCGGATCAGATCCGCCTTCCCGGGATACTTTTCTGTAAGCCTTCGGACCTTGGCACGCATCAGGCCGGCCATGGCCTTGCCCTTCACCTTGCGCTCATCCATCCAGTCGTCCTCACATTTGTAGTAGGATAACAGCAGGTTCATATCCGCCCCATAATCGGAAAACTCATTCCGGCAGGTGGGATGCTTTTCAAAAGGATGGGCGATACAGCGGCATTCGCCAGCGACAGTCTTAGGCTCATACAGGCTGGTGAGCAGAAGGATCAAAAAAGTTAAATCGTAACTTAATGTCATCTGTCCAATCTTCCCATACCGCTCCTTCAACGCCTGACAGAAGCCGCAGTAAAAGGAACGGTACACATCAAATTCCCGGAACTTCATCTCCGGCTTATTGATCATAATATATCCAAACATGGCGTCGCCTCCCGTTTTTCACTGCCCGCCTTCCAGACCGTGCAGCTCCTCCAGCCAGATCCGCACACAGGCATCGGAGGGCATCCTGAAATCTCCCCGGGGAGACAGGGCCACCGAGCCCACCTTGGGGCCGTCCGGCAGGCAGGAACGTTTAAACTGCTGGCTGAAAAATCTCCGGTAAAAGGTCTTCATCCATTTCAGAATCGTCTCATCATCATAAACCCCCGCAAAAGCAAGTCGCGCCAGCCGCCAGATTTTGGAAGGAGCAAATCCAAACCGCATCATATAGTACAGGTAAAAATCATGAAGCTCATAGGGGCCTACGATATCCTCCGTCTTCTGGGCAATCTGTCCCTCCTCTGGCGGCAAAAGCTCCGGACTTACCGGCGTATCCAGCACGTCGAGAAGCACCTCATGAAGCTCCTGCTCCCGGCAGGTATCGGCATAATAACGCACCAGATGCCGCACCAGTGTCTTTGGCACGGAAGCGTTGACCCCGTACATGGACATATGGTCCCCATTGTAGGTAGCCCACCCTAAGGCCAGCTCCGACAGATCGCCGGTTCCGATCACCATGCCGTTCTCCTTGTTGGCAATATCCATTAAGATCTGGGTCCGCTCCCGGGCCTGGCTGTTCTCATAGGTCACATCGTGCTCCGACTCCTGCTGGCCGATATCGCGAAAATGCACCCGCACCGCTTCCTTGATATCCACCTCCAGAAACGTGGCGCCCACACAGCGGATCATCTTCACCGCATTATCGTAGGTGCGGTCCGTGGTGCCAAAGCCCGGCATGGTCACGCCATAAATCCCCTCCCTGGGAAGTCCCAGAAGATCGAAGGAGCGCACCGTCACCAGAAGGGCCAGCGTAGAATCCAGGCCGCCGGAAATCCCCACTACCGCGCATTTGCAAGCCGTATGCTCCAGCCGTTTCTTCAATCCCATGGCCTGAATGGACAAAATCTCCTCACACCGCTTTTCCCGCTGAGCCAGATCCCCCGGCACAAAGGGCGTCTTTGGAATGGTACGGCTAAGGACCGTTTCACAGGAACGCAGGAGGAAGGAAATGTGCAGATACCCCCTGCTGTCGGTCACAAAGGTATTGGTCCGCCTGCGCTCCGCATTCATCTTCTGGACGTCGATCTCCCCGTAAATCGTCTCATTGGCAAACCGCCGTGCCTCCGAGAGCACAATCCCGTTTTCACAGATCAGATTGTGGCCGGAATAGACCACATCCTGGGTAGACTCGCCGTCCCCGGCGCTGGCATAGACATAACCGCACATCAGGCGGGCCGACTGCCCCTCTGCCAGGGCCCTGCGGTAGGCGTCCTTGCCGGTGGTCTCATCGCTGGCCGACAGATTCACAAGGAGGTTCGCTCCCGCTAACCCATGCTCCGTACTGGGCGGGCTTGCCATCCAAAGATCCTCACAGATCTCCACGCCGATCACAAGCTCCGGCATCGCCGGGGAGGAAAATAAAAGCCTCGTCCCCATGGGCGCCGCTTCGTTTTCCATAAGCTCCACCGGTACCGGCTCCTGATTTCCCGCCGTAAAATACCGCGCCTCGTAAAATTCATTGTAATTGGGAATCGCCGTCTTGGGAACCAGTCCTAAAATCCGCCCGTTACTGACAGCCGCCGCCACATTGTAAAGCTTTCCCTCATGCACCAGAGGAAGACCCACGAAAATAATCCCGCTTTTTCTCTGGGTATGGTCCGCAATCTTAAAAAGCTGGCGGCGTGCTTCCTCTAACAAAAGTTCCTGCCAGAATAAGTCCCCGCAGGAATAACCGGTAATGCAAAGCTCCGGAAAAACAATCACCTGGGCGCCTGCTTCCAGGCATTCGTCAATTTTTTCACAAATTAGCGTCCCGTTAAAAACAGGATCCGCCACCTTCACCTTTGGCGTTACCGCCGCCGTTTTGATATATCCGTGTCTCATCGCGTTGCCTCCTTCAAAAGCGCTGCCAGCTCCTCCGGCGTAAATTCATACCCGGTATTGCAGAAATGACAGTTGGCCTCGATCTTTCTGCCCTCGTCGATCATCTCCTGGATCTCCTTACGTCCAATGCTGACAATGGCCTTGCTGACCCGCTCCTTGGAGCAGTTACAGGAAAAACGGGCCGGTATGGTATCCGTAACCTCCACTCCGAATTCTCCCAGAATGTGTTCCAAAAGCTCCTCCGGCGTCATCCCCTGCTGCAGCAGATCCGTCACCGAAGTAACCGACGCGATCCGCTCCTCTAAGCGCCCAACGACCTCCTCCGGCGTAAAGGGCATCAACTGGATGATGAATCCCCCCGCCTGCTTTACCGTATTGTCCCGCTCCATCAGCACCCCTAAGCCCACCGCGGAGGGCGCCTGCTCGGAGGTGGCAAAATAATACGTCAGGTCCTCCGCTATCTCGCCGGTCTGAAGTGCAATCTGCCCCACATAAGGCTCCTTTAAGCCCATGTCCTTGATGACGCGCAGGATGCCGTTTCCCACAGCCCCGGCCACATCCAGCTTGCCCCTGCTGTTGGCCGGAAGAAGCACATCCGCAATTTCCGGATACCCCTTCACATTTCCCTTCGAATCCGCCGTCACCGTCATGCCCCTCATGGGGCCGCTGCCCTTCACCTGGATGGTGAGGATATCCTCCTCCCCCTTCATCATAACGCCCATCATGGCCCCGCCGGATAAAAGCCGGCCCAGGGCCGCCGTCGCCACCGGGCTTGTATTATGATACACCCTTGCCTGCTCCACCAGCTCCCTGGAGGTAATGGCAAAGGCCCTGATCCGGCTGTCCGCCGCCGTCGCTCTCACAATATAATCCTTCATGTCTGATGCTGCCTCACTTCCTGCTTGCCTCTTTCTCTGGCCACAAAACAAATCCGCTGGCTGTCCGCCCTGGGCGTCTCCCTGGTAAAAGCGTCATAGGATGCCACGACCTCCATCCCCGCCGCCGCAAGGAGCGCTGCGACCCGCTCCGCCTCATAGCCCTTCTGATAGTGGGTCTCCTCAAATCTCTGATAGCGTCCGTCGTTCTCCCTGATATAGAGGGTCAGGTCATATTCATTGATCTGATCCTCCTCGTCAAAAAAATTCTCCCAGATAAAGCTGCCCTCCGCACGGTTCTCGCAAATGGTACTCTCCCCCAGTAATTCCCGGTATTTGAACAGCGTATTCATATCAAAAATAAAAATCCCGCCCGGGTCCAGGTAATTGTTCACCAGCCGGAACACAGCCAGCAGCTCCTCCTCCTCCAAAATATAGTTCAAGGAATCGCAGACGCTGACCACCGCGGCCACCGTACCGTATAATTCAAATTCCCGCATGTCCTGGCAGAGGTACAAAATATCCTTAAGGCCCGTCATTCTCTCGTCATCGAACTTATGTTCTCTCTCCGTTTCCTGAGACAAGGCAATCTCCAGCATATCCGGTGCGTTGTCCACCCCGATCATATCGTAGCCCGCCCGGGCCAAAAGCCGGGTCATCTTGCCGGTACCGCAGCCTAAGTCCAGCACCAGACCATCTTCCACTCCGTATTCTCTTAACAATGCAATCAGATATTCGCTCCACTGCGCGTAGGGCACATTATCCATAAACAGGTCGTAGACCTGGGCAAAGCCTGTGTATGCTTCCATAGAAGTTCCTCTTCTCTACTCTATCCTGCTATTTTATCACTTTAAAACCAGAAAGGCAAATCTTTCTTTGCGCTTTCCGGATTCAGATTTCAGGATTAAGCATAGCATTCCAGACATTTCTTCAGGATTCCACCGAAAAAGTCAGCCGCTCAAATGCCGCTTCCACCGCCTGCTGCTCCTCCACGCCGGCTATGAGCACACCCGTGCTGCTTCCTGTCACCCAGCAGACATAATTATGCTCTACGTGATCCTCCCCTGTAAAACGGTAAAACGTATACGCACAGCCATTGTGCTCCGCTTCCGCCAGAATCTCCACCTCGTCAACGTCAAGAGCCGCCAGGTACTGCCCATACATTTCCTCCGTCAAAAATACCCCCATCAGGATATCCGTATCCTCCTTAGACACCGTAAAGGTTCCCTCCTCCTGGGAAAGCTGATACCCTTCTGAGGTATCCAACTGGATCTTAATCTGATCCCCGGTTTCAACATGAAAGGTATAGGAAAAGCTTTTGGTACAGGCTCCCAAAAACAGAACCATCATAAGAGCCGGCAGCACCATACAAATCATTTTCTTAAATCTCATTTTAATTATCTCCTTTTTTATCGGATCTCTGGGGATCCGTCAAATTGTAAAAGACCGCCATCCCCTCTTTCCAGGAGACAGCGGTCTTAAAAAAGGCTTCTTACTGATTCAGCTCCGCCTTAAGCTGTGCGGTCAGAGCCGGAACGATCTTGTTGAGATCGCCTACGATGCCATAGTCAGCCACATCAAAGATGGGAGCATCCTCATCCTTGTTGATGGCGATCACAATGTCGGATTCTTCCATACCGGCCACATGCTGGATGGCGCCGGAGATTCCGATGGCAAAGTACAGTAAGGGACGTACCGTCTTGCCGGTCTGGCCTACCTGCAGGTCTACCGGCTTCCAGCCGTTCTCAACCACGGCACGGGAGCAGCTCACAGTTCCGCCCAGAACATCTGCCAGTTCCTGCAGCATCTGGAAATTCTCTGCAGAGCCGACGCCACGGCCGCCGGATACCAGGATCTTGGCATCCATAATGTTCTCGGTGGTCTTGGTCTGCTTGATAATATTGAGGATCTCTACATAACGGTCGTTGGGAACGAATCCGGGATTGTAGTCGATCACTTCTGCCTTGGCGCCCTTCACCGGCTCAAGCTTTTGCATAACGCCGGGACGTACGGTTGCCATCTGGGGACGGTTGTCCGGGCAGGCAATGGTTGCAATGGTGTTACCGCCGAAAGCCGGACGTGTCATGAGAAGCTGGTTGTGCTTCTGCTCCTTGCCGGGAATGGGATTCAGCGGGAAATCACCGATCTCCAGCACGGTACAGTCGGCGGTCAGACCGGTATGTACTCTTGCGGATACGGTGGGGCCCAGATCACGTCCGATGGCGGTTGCACCCACCAGCATGATGTCCGGCTTATACTCGTTGATTACGGATGACAGCGCATGTGCATAGGGCTCGGTGCGGTATACCTCAAGCTCCTTGTCGTCCACAACGATGACACGGTCTGCGCCGTACTCAGCTAACTGGTCAGCTAAGCCCTTCACATTATATCCCAGCAGAACCGCGGTTACATCTGTTCCCAGATCCTTTGCCAGCTCCTTGCCCTTGCCGATCAACTCGAAGGCAATGCTGCTCAACTCGTTATCTACCTGCTGCGCGTAGATATATACGCCCTTATATTCTTCTAAATTCATTCTATTCACCACTTTCCTTATCGAATTAGATTACGTGCTTTTCTTTTAACTTGCCCATGATGTAAGCTACAGATTCGGATGCGTCAAGAACAACCTTCTCTCCGGCTCCTTTTCGCACCTTGTCGGAAGCCTTCGCGATCTTGGTGGGAGATCCGGCCAGACCCATATCCTCATCCTTCAGGTTGTCGCCCAGGTCGGCACGGCTCCATACGGTAACTTCCTTCTCATCATAAGCGTCAAAAATTCCGCCCGGCGTCATGTAACGGGGAACATTCAGCTCGGAAAGTGCGGTAACCAGGCAGGGCATCTTCGCCTTAATCTCATGGTATCTGTCCTCGTACTGTCTCTTCACAATTACGGAGTCGCCCTCAATGCGAAGGCCCTCTGCATAAGAGATTACCGGAAGTCCCAGATGCTCTGCAATCTGTGGGCCAACCTGCGCGGTATCGCCGTCGATCGCCTGGCGGCCGGTGATGATCAGATCGTAATCCATCATCTTAAGCGCCGCTGCAACGGTGGAGGAGGTAGCCCAGGTATCTGCGCCGCCCAGGCATCTGTCTGTAA
>CATJBQ010000085.1 GCA_949738465.1 uncultured Lachnospiraceae bacterium | reverse complement strand
AGACCCATTGCCAGAGGAACTGACCAATCACTATACCGCCTATCGTGCCGACAATGCCGGCGAGTTCTTCTCTGCCGGCCGCACCCGGATCGATGGAAAGGAAGACTGGAAATACCAGGACGGAAGATACTCCCGCAGAGCAAACGGGAAGATGAGCTATCTGTATACCAACGAAGTCTATACCGATTTTGAAATGACCTTCGATTATGTCTCTGCCGGAAACATTTACATTGGAGCCGGAGCAGAATCTCTGGGCGGAGGGATCTTAACCAGAGGGAGCCTGAACGACCCCAGCGCCACGGTAGCACGTATCTGGGATAGCGGATTTATCCAATATGCGCCTAATGCAGGAGGAGAAGACGGCTGGTTTGGAAATGACAGCGGCGAGCTGTTTAAAACCGATGCAGAGAAGCAGGCCGTCCACCAGGCGAAGATCACTGTTTCCGGCGGCATGATGTCCATCGAGATTGACGGCCATTCCCAGGGGAGTATGCCAATGCAGAATTACCAGGGCGGCCATATTTATATCGGTATGCCGGATGGGACGGACTCCATCTCCCTCCCGGTGATCAACAAAATAGAAGAACCAGACCCCGGCCCGGAACCCGATCCCCTGCCGGAGGAGCTGACCAACGACTTTACCGCCTATCGTGCCAACAACGCCGACGAGTTCTTTTCCGCCGGCCGCACCCAGATCGATGGCAAGGAGGACTGGAAATACCAGGACGGCAGATACTCCCGCAGAGCAAACGGGAAAATGAGTTATCTGTATACCAACAAGTCCTATACCGATTTTGAAATGACCTTTGATTATGTCACCAAAGGAAATCTCTACATAGGAGCCGGAGCTGAGACTCTGGGCGGAGGAATCCTCACCAGAGGAAGCCTGGGGGATCCCAGCGCCACGGTAGCGCGTATCTGGGATACCGGATTCGTCCAGTATGCGCCCGATGTCAATGGAAATGACGGCTGGTTTGGAAATGACAGCGGCGAGCTGTTTCAGACCGATGCGGAAAAGCAGGCCGTCCACCAGGCGAAGATCAGTGTTTCCAGCGGAATGATGGAGATCACCATTGACGGCCATTCCCAGGGAAGTATCCCTCTGCAGAATTATAAGGGAGGACATATTTATATCGGAATTCTTACCGGGGAAGAGTCGATCTCCCTTCCGGTGATCCGCTCCACGGCCAACACCAACGATTTTTCCCAGTATGACGCCTACTACACAGGCAGCGTGCTGGAGAAGAAGCTGACAGCGGTGGATGCGCTGGACTACTGGACTGAGAATAACGGCGTCATCACGCGCCGGCCGGAGAGCCTGGGAGAATTTGCCGGAGAGGAGTGGGATCAGAGCAATTATCATCTGGGAAATATGGCCTTCCTGTTCCTGAACGGCAGCTATACCGAAAGTGAAAACTACAGTGTTGAGCTGGATTTTACCGCAGGGAGCGACGGCTGGAAGCGTACCTATATCGGCTTTGGGGCCAAAGGAACCAACGGCTGGAGAGCGGCGGACGGAGGAAGCGTGTTCTTCATGGACGGCGGAGGCATTGGCTGCTTTGAAGGAAATATCAATGGAAACGGAACGATTGTCCGGGGAATGAATGGCGGTGAGGTTCCAAATTGGAATGAAAACGCCACCCATCACGTGAAGCTTTTGTGCGAGGGCGGAATGTATACCTTCTATGTAGATGGGGTAGAGATCCAGAAGCTGGCGGTGAATGATTTTAATATGGGAGGCCGGATCTTTTTGGCCACCAATTCCTCCGGAACAAAATACGCCAATATCACCGTAAAAACCCTGCCGGGAAGCACCAAGGATTTCTCCCAGTATGACGCTTATTATACGGACAGCGTGCTGAACCAGAGGCTGACGGCGGTGGATCCGCTGAATTACTGGACCGAGGATAAGGGCGTGATCGTGCGCCGGCCGGAGAGCCTGGGAGAATTTGTGGGAGAGCAGTGGGACCAGAGCAATTACCATCTGGGAAATATGGCCTTCCTGTTCCTGAATGGAAGCTATACCGAGAGCGAGAATTACTGTATCGAGCTGGATTACACGGCGGGAACCGACGGCTGGAAGCGTACCTACATCGGCTTTGGAGCCAAGGGAACCAACGGCTGGAGAGCGGCGGACGGAGGAAGCGTGTTCTTCATGGACGGCGATGGTCTTGGCTGCTTTGAAGGAAACATCAATGGAAATGGATCCATTGTTTGCGGAATGAGAGGCGGAAAGGTGCCGGACTGGGATGAAAATGCCACCCATCACGTGAAGCTTTTGTGCGAGGGCGGAATGTATACCATCTATGTGGATGGAATTGAGATCCAGAAACTGGCGGTGAACCGTTTTAACCGGGGAGGCCGGATTTTCCTGGCCACCAATTCCTCCGGGACGCGTTTTTCCAACCTTACGGTGGAGACCCTGCCGCCCAGCACCAATGATTTTTCCCAGTATGACGCTTACTATACGGACTTTGTGAGCAATCAGGGACTTGCGGCAGTAAACCCGCTGGATTACTGGGCGGAGGATAACGGGACGATTGTGCGGCTTCCGGAGAGCCTGGGAGAATTTTACGGAGACTCCTGGGATCAGAGCAATTACCATCTGGGAAATATGGCCTTTCTGTTCCTGAATGGCGGCTATATCGACAGCGAAAATTACAGCGTCGAGCTGGATTACACGGCGGGAACCGACGGCTGGAAGCGTACCTACATCGGATACGGTGCCAGAGGGGCCAACGGCTGGAGAGCGGCAGACGGAGGAAGCGTGTTCTTCATGGATGGCGGAGGCGTCAGTTGCTTTGAAGGGAATATCAACGCCAACGGGATCACGGCAGGCGGAGTGAACGGGGAAAAGATCCCGGATTGGGATGAGAACGTGACCCACCATATCAAGCTGGTCTGCGAGGGTGGGATGTATACCTTCTATGTAGATGGTACCCAGGTGAAGCAGCTTGCGGTGAACCGATTTAACCGGGGAGGCCGGATCTTCCTGGCCACCAACTCCTCCGGAACACGGTTTTCCAACCTGAAAACGGAGCTTTTGCCGCCCAGCACCAATGATTTTTCCTCCTTTGACGCCTACTATGCCAGAAGCATTAAGGATAAGCGGATGACGGCCGTACCGGCCACCGATTACTGGTCGGAGAACAATGGCGTGATCGTCCGGTATCCGGAATATCTTGGCGAACATTCCGGCGGAGAGTGGTATGACAGTAATTTCCATATCGGAAATATGGCGGTACTGTTCTTAAACGGAAGCTATCAGGAGCGGGATAATTATATCCTGGAGCTGGATTACACGGCGGGAGCCGACGGCTGGAAGCGTACCTACATTGGCTTCGGAGCCAGGGGAACCAACGGCTGGAGAGCGGAAGACGGAGGAAGCGTATTCTTTATGGATGGAGGCGGCTTAAGCTGCTTCGATGGGAATATCAACGGCAACGGGATGAGCGATTCCAGTGTCACCGGGATCAATCTTCCGGGGTGGGATGAGGACGCCACCCATCATATCAAGCTGGTAAGCAACGGCGGCATCTATGTCTTCTATGTGGATGGCGTCGAGGTGAAGAAGCTGGCGGTGAACAAGTTCAACCGGGGAGGCCGGATCTTTTTGGCCACCAATTCCTCAGGAACGAAGTTCTCCAATATCTCCGTGAAAAATCTTCCGGCGGACGGCGATTTTATGGACGCCTGGGATGAATGGTATGGGGAGGATCTGCGGATGCAGGATCTGGAGGATGTGCCGGAGGGAACCAATTGGTCGGAGATTGATGGGATCATTACCCGCAAGGCGATCGAGCCGGAAATGATCGATTCCTTAAACTACCTGGATATGGCATACCTGTATCTGACGGATCGGACCTACGAGAATTTCCATCTGGAGATGGATTATATGCACGGCGGAACCGGATGGCTCCGTTCCCCGGTGGGTTTCGGCGCACAGCTTGGAAAGCATTTTATGCAGGAAGGCGGAGGAATCCATGTGTTCTCACAGCCGGACGGGTATGTCCACTTCGATGGAAATGTGGAGAAGGACGGAGAATTCCAGGAATATGTATTCTGGGATATGTATGATGAGAGTGGAAAGAATCTGACAAAGGTTGCGCCCTACGATCAGCAGCAGTGGCATCATCTGGATCTGACGGTGGAGGATGGGTATGCGACGGCCAGGATCGATGATTTCCCCTTCTACTTCGAGATCGATCTGCCGGTGACCTATCAAGGGGGATATATTTACCTGTGCTCCAATTCCGTGGTCTCCCAGTATAAGAACATTGAGATCACTGATCTGTCGGCGAACCTCAATGAGGAGGCCCAGGCCGGATGGCAGCCCGGAGAAAAGGACTATGAATTTGATTTCATGGGGAAAGCAAAGGGAATCGTGGAAATGTTTGACTGGCTATACAAAAAGCTGCGGTTCCAGTAAGGATTTTGGTATTTGGAAGGGAGAACACCTATGAAAAAATGTATGAGAGCAGCCGCACTTTTCATGAGCCTGTTGGTGCTGGGATCCACCCCGCTGACGGCGTCGGCCTACCGGGCAGAGGAGGGCATTGATACCTGGGGAACCGGCGCCATGGGCCCCTCCTACCCCTCCGGGGGCGGGACCTACAGTGTGTTCGATGCTCTGGGGGAGGTAAAGCAGGAGGAAGAACGGTTTTCCTTCGAGGTGAAGCTGGAGGAGGGGACGATACCGCTGTATCTGTGCTTCCCCTCCACAGGAGGGATCCGGCTCTGCAGTGATTCCACCGGCTATTTTGAGCCGGAGAGCCATCAGAAGATCGCCTATGAAAAAGGGGCAAAGGACGCTGTCAGGATGAGCGCAGAGGACGGAACACAGGCTGTATTCACCCAGACCGGGGATGGATTTGTGCTGGATATAAGCAACGGCGCCGGGGAGAAGCTTTTCTCCATCACGCCGGAGCAGATCGGCTTTGCCTGGTCCAAGGGAGAACTGGCCATGGTGCGGCTGGAGCTGCCCATTGCGGACGGGGAGTCCATCTACGGCTCCGGCGAGCGCTTCAATGAGCTGGAGCAGGTGGGAAAACGTCTGCTGATGTGGAATCTGGACTGTGGCTACCATGGAGCGCCCACCGCCTCCGAGCTCTGGCGGGGCTATAAGAATATCCCGATCTTTCACAGCAGCCGGGGCTACACGATCTTTGCAAATTCCATGTATGCAGGGCGGGCAGATGTGGGCTATACCAATGAGCACAAATATACCCTGGAATTTAAGGGAACGGACTTTGACTTTTATATCTGGACCGGAACGCCCTTGGAGAACCTGCAGCATTACACGGATCTGACCGGAAAATCCCTGCTGCTGCCGAAATGGGCGTATCAGTACAGCGCCGGAGCCGGAGTCAAGGTCTGGCAGGAGAGCGGCTCCATGTACGGGCGCGCCATGGAAGCCATGGAAAAGTATACGGAGCTTGGGACGCCCAACATTGCGGCGGTCTATGTGGAGGGCATCGAAGGCGACGACGCGAATGTCTACAACGTTTTTAACAAGACCGGAACCAGGGTGTTAAGGTGGAACGCACCGGATATGTCCCTGGATAAAATGAAGCAGGCCTTGCCGGGCGCCTCTCTGAGCGAACTGCCCCGGGTGAAAAATCAGCGGAATCCCGTTCAGGACAGCGGTGATTTTATCGACTTTACGGCAGACAATGCCACGGAGCTTCTGACCAATACCTTGAATCGCGAGATGTCCTGGGGAATGGCGGGGGGCCTTATCGATTTCGGCGAGCTGATCCCGAAAAACAGCCTGTTCCGTGGGATTGATAAGACGGGACTGGAAATGCATAACTTCTTCCCTTACTGGTATGCGAAGGGCTACAACGGGGCGCTGACAGCCGGAGCGAAGGACGGGGAATTTGTTCTTTTCAGCCGGGCCGGATGTGCCGGTACCCAGCAGTACGCCGCGTTTTTCACCGGAGACCAGCAGAGCAGCGTGGAAGGGCTTCGAAACCAGCTTGTGGCGGGACTTTCCGCCAGCGCCAGCGGGATGAGTATGTGGGGCGGCGATCTGGCCGGTTATGAAGGGAAGCCCACGGAGATCCTCTTTGCCCGGGGGATGCAGTTTGCCACCTTCCAGCCGTTGATGCGCTCCCACGGCACCACCTCCCGTTTCCCCTGGGATTACGGCAATGCCGGGATCGGCTCCTACAAGAGCTGCTACTGGCTGCGGGAGAACCTGTTGAACAAGGTCTACAGCACGGCCATCGTATCCCACCAGACGGGACTGCCGGTGACCAAGGCGCTGACCATGGAATATCCCCAGGACCGGAATCTGGATGGAGTCTATCAGAGCTACCTGTTCTGTGAGGACTTCCTGGTGACGCCGGTGCTGGATGAGTTTGCCTACACTTATGAGGTGACCTTCCCGGAGGGCACCTGGGTCAGCCTCTGGGATGGAGAGATGATCGAAGCCAAGGAGAGCGGTCCTGTGCTGGTGGAGGCGCCCATCAACCGGATTCCGGTGTATGTAAGGGCGGGAAGCGTTGTTCCGCTGACCTTGAATAAGAGCCTTAAGCTGACAGACAGTATGCAGGAGGAGGAGCCCGTGGAAGCATTGCTGGTGACCCGGCCGGATTCCGATCGGGAGACTGCCTACTGGATCGATGAGAATACCAGCATCCCATACAGCAATACGATCCAGGGAGAGGATACCTTCCGGATCACGGCAGGAGAGGGCAACCGGGCCAGCGCGGTTCTGGTGAAGGGGCTTGCGGCCTTCACGGTGACGGTGGACGGACAGGAGCTGCAGCGTCTGGACGAAAGACCCTTGGCGGATGGAGCCATTGGATTTTATAGCTGTGACAATGGAGAGACGGTGATCAATCTTGGCAGGGCGGACTGGAAGAATCTGGATATCTGCCTGGGAATCATCGATCTGCCCAATCTGATGACAACGGCTTCGGTGTCGGAGGAGGAGCTTGCGAATACCATCGATGAGGACTATGATACCTTCTATACCTTCCCCAGAGGAGAGAGCGAAGGGGCTGTTTTCGAACTGGAGGAAGCGAAGGATCTGCAGAATGTGGTGGTAAAATGGACCAACAATTATGCGGAAGGCTATACGGTGTCTGTGTCGGAGGATGGGAATACCTGGAACACCATCGGAGAGGAGACCGAGAGCTATGGAGGGATCTTAAGCTATCCGGCAGGCGGGCAGAAGGTAAAATATATCCGGATCGGGGATATCCAGAATTCCACCGGAATGGTTGCCTGCCTTTACGGAATGGAGGCTTATGAGAGCGGAAAGCTGGTGGCGGCCGTAGAGCATAGCCGGGCCTGGATCTGGATTGTAGCCGGAGCTGTGGCAGCAGGCCTGATCGCGGCAGGATGCATTATAGTTGTGATAAGAAAAAAGAAGAAGGACAATGATCCGAAGCAGGAAGAAAAGGAAAGGGGATAAGAAACATGAAATGGAACAGACGAGTGCTTGCAGGAGGAATCTGTGTGGCGATGTGCGCCGGTATGCTTGCAGGCTGTGGGGGCGGCGAGACGGATAACAGTGATGTGAAGATTGCGGATACGCCGGAGGTGGAGTCTACCAAGCAGGAGGATCAGGGAGATCTGGTGGTGGAGAGTGCCGGTACGGATCCCAATGCGGATTACACGGTGTCCGGAACCGTGACCATTGCGGTGGATACGGCCCGGGCAACGGATTATGAGGCGTTGTTTGATTCCCTGCAGGCGGTATATCCCAACCTGAATATTCAATTTGACTATTTCTCCCACTCCGAGGGAAATGACAATGCGGCGGAGTATCTCTCCTCCCGGGCGGCGGCCGGAAAGCTGCCGGATATCGTATGGGATGAGGCGGGTAATCTGCCCCTGTATCTGACCCAGGGCTGGGTATACCCATTGGATGAGTTTGTGGCAGGGGATCCGGACTTTGCATATATCCCGGAAAATCTGATTTCCGATTATACCTATGGTGGGAAGCTGTATGCGCTGCCCCACCAGGCCACCTTTGAGGCTACTTATATTAATCTGGATCTGCTGGAGCAGTTGAATCTGGATATGCCGGCCCTGGACTGGACGGTGGAGGATTTTGAAAGCTATCTGACGGCGGCTGCCACTTCGGAGTATTCCGGAATCGAGAAGCTGTTCATGATTCCGACGCTTTTGACCAATGCATTTGACCCCAGCACGACGCTTTACGGGTATAATCCCACGACCCGGCAGTTTGATATGGGAGGGTTTATCCAGGCTGTCCGCTATATGGTGCGGCTTAGGGCCATTCCCGGCCTGGAGGCCTGGGCCCTTCGGCGGAATTCTTCGGGAGAAGAAAGCGACTATGTGAAGAAATTTGGTACCAGCGAGGATAATGCGGCCTTTGATAAGGGACTGACTCTGTTCCACGGTGTGGGAACCTGGGAGTATGCGGCGGCCAAAAGCCGGTGGACCGGAAGAAACTGGGCCATCTGGACGATGCCCCAAAGCGCGGACCGTCCGGGATCCGTTCCTATGCATGTGGACCATTGCTTTATGACCAGCAGTTGTGAGAATCCCCAGGCGGCCTTCCAGGTTCTGCGCTATATTACCTACAGCACGGAAGGAAATCTGGCAAGACTCAGTATGTACGATGCGGAGAATGCCGGGAAATATGCCACCATCAATTACCTGTATTATCCCACCACCCTGCATCCGGATGTGGTGGAAAAGTTCAATGCACTGCCGGAGGCGACGGAATTTGATAAGTTCCTGGTTGCCAACATTGCCAATTCCATGCGGTACGATATGTTTAAGATTGTTCCCTCCTGGACAGAGGTGACCGGAAATTACATCACGGAAACCGTCAACCAGGCCACAGACGGGACGGAATCCATGGTGGAGCCCACCCTTCTGGAGGCCCAGGGAAAAGCCAATACGGCAATGGACAAGGCATGGGCAGATTTTGAAGCAAAGCTTGCGGAGGTACAACAGGAGTTTGACAGTGCGCATAGCGGCCAATGAGAGCACAGAACGTATTGATAGGAAGATCAGGAGGAGGAATATGCGCAGAGAATGGTTGGGCCGGCTGACGGCCGGGATTCTGGCGCTGGCAATGGCTGCCGGATCGGGATGCGGCCAGGAAGCGTCGAAAAGCAGCGACAGTCTGGCTGGGATAAATGGGGAAAACAGAATAGATGGAATAGAAGCAGATTTTTACTCAGAGACGGCTGTAGAAAACTGGTTCGCCTGTGAGTGTGTGCAGGAGGTGGAGATTCCGGCAGCGGATCTCCTTCTGGACGACCGATCTGTGAATTCGTTTCCAGTGATTGCAGAGAGGGACAGTGTACTGTCCTTCTCTGTCACTCCGCCCCAGAGCGGAAGCTATGTGATTGTGCCCAGGTATCGTCCCGTGGGGGACGTCCTGGCGGTAGATGCCCTGTACGCCGTAGCGTCAGGCCAGGGGGAGGGGAGGATGGCGCAGCTGCAGATGCTGTGGCATGACAGCAGACGCCATGCCCTGGACCGGAGCGGGAATGAGACCACCGCACGGCAGGAGGCCCTGGAGGAATGGATCAGGGGGCCGTTTCTGGATTATGGGGACCTCTCAAAGGATATGGCCCGGTGGGAGCTGTCAGAGGGGGAGAAGGTTTCCTTTTCCATCGCTGTTCAGGAGCAGGGGATCGAGCTGTCGGGGTTGACGCTCTGTATGCTGAGGGAAGAAGAAAGCAGTTCTGGGGAGACTGTGGGAGAGGTTCCCACGATTACCATTGAAGCCGAGGAATATGCGCTGAAATCAGATTCCAGCATCCGGGCCGCAGCGGTGAGAAGCAGCGCCCTTTTCCCCTATGACACCTATAAGAAACGGATAAATCTCCTGGACGGGAGCACCTTTAAGACCTCCGGCCAGAAGGTCCTCTGGGAGTTTGAGGTGGAGACGGAGGGCGATTACCGCGTGGGGATGCGGTGCCGGCAAAACGGGAATGCCAACAAGAGGGTATACCGGCGGATCGAGGTGGATGGAGCAGTCCCCTTTGCAGAATGGAAAGCAGCGGTCATTCCCTATACCGGCTCCAGCGGGTATGCCAATCACACCCTCCAGGCGGGGGAGCGTGACGGCATCATCCATCTGACGCCGGGAAGGCATACCATTGCCATGACAGTGACAGCAGGGGATTATGAGCCGGTCTATGAGGAGATCTACCAGTTGATGACAGAGGTAAATGAGATCGGTATGGCGCTCCTTAAGATGACCGGAGGCGTGACCGATGCCAACCGCACCTGGGATATGGAGGCCTATATGCCGGAGGCGGTTCCCACTCTTACCGAATATGCCGCCCGCGCAGAGGAGATCTATCAGAAGCTTTTAAAGATCGACGGGAAGGAGCCGGTGTACGCCATGGATCTTCTCACCGCCAGGGACAAGCTTCTGGCGATCCTGAAGGAGCCGGAAAAGATTCCCGGCAATACCCAGGAGATCTTCCGGGGGGATGATTCCGCCTCCAAATACCTGGGGAATGTGCTGGAGGCACTGTCGGACCACAGCCTGACGGTGGACCGGATCTATGTGTATGGCCAGCAGGAGCTGCCGGCTGCGGAGGCGTCCATGTTCACCTCTCTTGGGGAGGGGATCAAGCGCTTTTTCTGGTCCTTCCTGCCGGAGGCCTCAGAGGAGGGCGCCATTGCCGGGGAGGATGAGGAGGAGCTCACGGTGTGGGTCGGACAGGCCTCCATGATCGTGGATCTGCTGCAGCAGATGGTGGATGAGACCTATAACAAGGAGCATGGCACCAATATCAAGCTGGTGGTGATGCCCACGGAGCAGAAGCTGGTGCTCTCCAATGCGGCCGGCAATAATCCGGACGTGGTACTGTGCGCACCCTCCGGGCTGCCCTATACCTTTGCCTTCCGGGGAGCTATGAAGAATCTTCTGGAATACGAGGATTTTCTGGAATTTTACGATTCCCAGTACCAGATCGAGAGCCTGGTGCAGACCAGCTTCGGGGACGGGGTGTACGGGGCGGTGGATTCCCGGAATTTCCAGCTTCTGTTTTACCGGAAGGATATTATGGATTCCCTGGGGCTTACGGTTCCGGAGACCTGGGAGGATGTGGAGGCCATGATGCCGGTGCTCCTTCGAAACCAGATGAATTTTTATCTGCCCACCTCGGCCAATGTATCGCTGAAAGGGCTGGGGGTGACGACGCCCTATATCTACCAGAAGGGCGGGGAGATTTATTCCACTGACGGGATGTTTACGGAGATCGACAGTGCTGCGTCCTTGGAAGCCATCACGAAGATGACGGATTTCTACCGGATCTACGGCATGCAGCAGACCGTCAACAGCTTTTACCAGAGCTTCCGGTATGGGGAAATTCCCATCGGGATCGGAGATTTCAATATGTATCTCCAGTTAAAAATGGCGGCTCCCGAGCTGGCCGGGCTTTGGGATGTGGCGCTGGTTCCCGGAACCAGGCAGGAGGACGGCAGTATCCTCCGGTATCAGCCGGCCAACGCCACGGCGGCGATGATCTTCGGCAATACGGAAAAATCCCAGGAGGCCTGGGAATTCCTGAAATGGTGGCTCAGCCAGGAGACCCAGTATGAATTTTCCGTGCGCAGATGCGCGACCTTCGGCCAGGAATACCAGTGGAATACCGCCAATATCCAGGCATTTTCCCAACTGCCCTTCGACAGCGGGGTGAAGGAGCTGGCGCTGGAAATGTGGCAGCACCAGAGGGAGGTGACGCCACATCCGGCCGCCTATATGCTGGAGCGGGAGCTTTCCGGTGTGTGGGATGATGTGGTGATCAGCAATAAGGCCCTGGTGGAGTCCGTGGACCGGGCCGTGTTGACCACCAACAGGGAGATTACCAGGAAGATGGTGGAATTTGGCTATCTGGATGATGAGGGGAATCTCATCAAGGATTATAACATTGAGATCTTAAAGATGCTTTATGAAGAACTGGAGCGTACAGGGGGGAAGAAGCAGTGAGAAGGAAACAAAAAGGGTTTGCCGCACAGAGACGTTTTACAGATCAGTATTCTCATTGGATCCTGCTGTCGCCCTATGTGCTGCTGTTTGTACTGTTCATCATCATTCCGGTGGGGGCGGCCATCGGCCTTTCCTTTACGGATTTTAATACCATAGCAAAGCCGTCCTTTACCGGATTAGCCAATTATATCAATCTGCTGACCAACGATGCGGTTTTTATGCAGAAGGTTCTGCCCAATACGCTGATGTATGCGGTCTTTGTGGGGCTTGGGGGATATATCCTGTCTTTTCTGATGGCCTGGTCCTTAGCGCAGCTTACCAAAAGGCCCCGGATGCTTCTGACGGTGATCCTCTATTCCCCCTCGGTGACGGGCGGGGTGCTGCTATCTACCATCTGGAGCTTCGTATTCAGCGGCGATAAGCGGGGGCTGGTAAATTACGTCCTGCTGAAGCTGGAGCTGATTGAGACGCCGATCCAGTTTCTGAAATCCCCGGAGTATCTGATGACGGTGATGATCATCGTGGGGCTCTGGAGCTCCATGGGGATCGGCTTTCTGGCGATCCTCTCCGGGATCGTGAACGCGGATACGGAGCTGTATGAGGCAGCCAGGATCGACGGGGTCCGCAACCGGTTCCAGGAGATCATCTATGTGACCATCCCCTCCATCAAGCCCCAGATGCTGTTTGGGGCGGTGATGGCCATTGTCAATACCTTTAAGGATGCAGGAACTGGCGTTCTCCTGTCGGGAGCCAATCCGACGCCGGATTACGCCGGACAGTTGATCGCCAATCACATCGACGATTATGGCTTTATCCGGTACGAAATGGGGTACGCATCGGCGATTTCCACGGTTTTGCTGCTCCTGATCTATGTGTTGTCCAGGGTGGTCAGCCGTATCTTCGCAGAACGGGAATAAGGAGGCAGGGGGATGAAACGTAACAGAAGATTTGAGAAAAGACATAAGGGAGGGCGGATCCGGTCGGTGGGGGTCAATCCCAGAAGCTTTGAGCGGGGACAGTTAAAGATCTACGCGTATCTGGTGCCCATCAGCATCGTGATGCTTCTGCCCATTGTATATATTATCGTATCGGCCTTTAAGCCGGTGGATGAGCTGTTTGCCTATCCGCCCCGGTTCTATGTGAAGAACCCCACCTTTGACAATTTCCGGCGGCTGTTTGAAATCTCGGCGGATACCAATATCCCGGCCAGCCGGTATCTGTTTAATACTTTGGTGATCACAGTGGTACGGATGGCCGGAAACGCGTGGATCGCGGTCAGCGTGGGATATGTGCTCTCCAAGAAAAACTTCCGCAGTAAAAATGCCCTGCTGCAGATCAACAATGCGGCGTTGATGTTTGTATCGGTGGCGGTGGCGATCCCCACCTATTTTGTGATTGTCTACACCCATCTGTACAACAATTTTCTGGTAAATATCATTCCGGCGCTGGTGGCGCCCACCGGAGTGTTTTTGACCAAGCAGTTCATCGACCAGCTTCCGGATGCGCTGATGGAGGCGGCTGTGATCGACGGGGCCAGCGATTATCTGATTCTTCGGAAAATTGTGTTTCCCCTGGTGCGGCCGGCCCTGTCAACGGTCCTGCTCTTGTCCTTCCAGGGCTCCTGGATCGAGGTGACCGCCTCCCAGATGTATCTGGACAGCGAGACGGGCAAGACCTTTGCCTACTACATCGGGAATCTGTCTCTGGGCGGGAGCGTATCCACCCAGGGCGTGGCGGCGGCCGGAGCGCTGATCATGTTCCTGCCCAGCATTATACTGTTTATTGTCCTGCAGTCGGGCGTTATGAACACCATGGCCCATTCCGGGATCAAGTAATCGGCGGAGGTATGAGATTGAAGAAGAAAAAACGTATGTTAAGGAGATGCCTGACGGCGGTCTGTATCCTGCTGTCCGCTCTCTCCATCCCGGTATCTGCGTCCCAGGGGACCACGTATACCTATACCATATCGGTAAATGGAGACTGGATCCGGACCCAGGAGGCATATCTGGCCAGTGCCGTCTATATGAAGGACATGGACTTAAATCAGCCGGAGGATCTGTTTGTCTTTGGGGAGGAGCTGTATGTGGCGGATACCGGCAACGGCCGGATCGTGGTGCAGGATTTAAAGGACGGAAAAGTAAGGGAGATCACAAATGATAGCTTTCTCTCACCGTCGGGGATCTTTGTGAATGAGGAGAAGCTGTATGTGGCGGATCCTGTGGCCGGGGCTGTGTTTATCTGCACCCATCAGGGGGAGGTGCTACACACGATCCTGCGGCCGGAGGATTCCCCGCTGATGAGCTCGGAGAGTATTTTTAAGCCCGTGAATGTGGTGGTGACGGAGGGGAACAACTTGTTTGTGGTGGGAGAGGGATCCTACGACGGCCTGATGCAGTTTGATGAGTCCGGGGAATTTCAGGGATATTTTGCGGCCAACAGCCGGAACCTGACCCTGCTGGAGCGGATCCAGGAGATGATCTTTACCCGCCAGCAGAAGGAGCAGCTTCTCACCAGGAAGCCCCGGGCCATTGAAAATATTGATATTTCCAGGCGGGACCTTATTTACAGTGTCACCCAGAGCGCGGAGGTCAGCTACGCCTGGCAGGCGGCGGAGGAAAAGACCAGCAATGCCCTAAAGCTCCCTAATATGGCGGGGGTCAATATCCTGTCGCCGGATGTTTTCATGGATGATGAGTGGAACTTTGTGGATGTGGCGGCCGGGCCCTATGGGAATTCTTATGCCCTGACCTACACGGGGCTGGTCTATGAGTATGACAGCAGCGGGGAGTTAATCTTCTCCTTTGGCGGTCGGGCCGTGTCCAATGACCGGTACGGTTTGTTTACTAACGCGGCGGCCATCGATCTGGATCCAGAGGGATTTATCTATGTGCTGGATCAGGAGCGGGGGTTGATCCAGGTCTTTGCACCCACGGATTTTGCGGTGCTGACCCACCGGGCTATCTATGACCTGGAAAACGGGAACTATGAGGCCAGTGAAGAAAACTGGCTGGATATCCTGGAGCTCAACGGGATGTCCCGAATCGCCCATGTGGGGTATGGGAAGAGTCTTCTGCGGCAGCAGCGGTATGGGGAGGCGTTACGGCATTTTAAGCTGGCCAACGACCGGGGCAATTATTCGGAATGCTTCTGGGAGATCCGCAACCGGGCGATCCATGCCAATATCGGATATGCGGTGGCCATCGCCTTTGTGCTGATCGCAGTTTGGATTTTTGCCAGGGTTTTTCGGAAGAAAAAGACCAGAAAATATTATAATTCCTATGAACTGAGGGAGGCTCCAGAGAGTACCGGGAAAAGGCTTTTGTGGGATCTTGGATACGCAGGCAGGGTTCTGCGTCATCCACTGGATGGGATCTATTACCTGAAGGTGGGAAAGCGGGGAAGCATTCTCTCCGCCAGCGTGCTGATCCTGCTGGGCTTCGCGGTGTATCTGCTGGATATTCTGGGACGGGGGTTTATTTTTGCCGAAAACCGTCTGGCAGAGCTGTCGCCGATCCTTCTGACCCTGCTGTATTTTATTGTGATTCTGCTCTTTGTGGCGGGAAATTATATGGTATCCACCATCAATGAGGGGGAGGGACGCCTGAAGAATATCCTGGTTGTGCTGGCCTATGCGCTGGTGCCTTATATCATATTGTCCCTTGCCTCCATCGGATGCAGTTACCTGTTTACCTTAAATGAAGGGTTTCTGCTGAAGCTGGTCTGGGCGGTGGGCGTAAGCTGGTCCGGGGTGCTTCTGTTCCTTGGAATTATGCATACGCATAATTATTCCTTTGGACAGACCATAAAAAATATCCTGCTGACCCTGGCCTTTGCGGTGGTGGCGCTGGTGGTAGTTGCCATTCTCTATCTGGTGTGGGATAAGGTGATTGTGTTTGCAAATGAAGTGATTTCGGAGGTGATCTATCGTGTACAGAATTAGACGATTCATGGCCGGCTTTCTGGTGATGGTCCTGGCACTGGCCCTTGGAATACCGGCGTTTGCAGCCCCCGAGGGAAAGCAGCAGACGGACCGGAAGGAGACCGCCTTTGTGCTGCCGGATGCATCCGCACTGGATGTGACCTCCTGCCGTTATACCCAGCCGGAGCCGGAGGGGGCAAAGGTACCGGGGCTTCTCAGTGACCTGACAGGATATGAAAAGATGCTGGAAAATGATTGCCTGGCAGTGTATTTCCGAAAGGAGGTGCAGGGCCTTCGGATCCAGGATAAAAAGACCGGGTATGTGTGGGGCGGCTTGTCCTCGGATAAGCCGGAGAATATGAACCAGGGCTGGAGCGCCATGGCCAATTCCCTGCTGACCATTGATTATCTGGACGCCAATACCCAGTCCGGACGCAGCAGCATGGGGGCGGAGGGCGTGACGACCGTCTGGGAGTGGGGAAAGGAGCAGGGGGAAGCCAAGGTCTCCTTTGATTCCCTTGGGATCGCCCTTATGCTTACGCTTACGCTATCGGAGGATCGTCTGCGGGTGGAGGTGCACCGGGATTCCATTGAGGAGAGCGGCCAGAATGCGTTGCAGTCGGTGTGGATCCTGCCCTTCCTTGGCACGGTGGAGCAGGATACGGTTCCGGGTTATATGCTCCTGCCGGACGGCTCCGGTGCACTGATCCGTTATCAGAAAAGCAGCGATTACGTGTCCCCCTACAATGAGCGGATCTATGGAAAGGATGTTTCCGTGGATAATATGTCGGTGGCGGGGGACCTGATCGCAAAGCGGAACAACGATTATCTGACAGAGATGCCCCGGATCACCATGCCGGTTTACGGGGCGGTCCACGGAGCCGGGCAGCAGGCTTATCTGGCCGTTGTGGAGGAAGGGGCCGCCTATGCGTCGGTCTATGCCTCCCCGGCGGGGATCATTACGGATTACAATTGGACCGGTGTGCGGTTTGACTACCGGAATTCCTACAGCTATCCGGTGAACAAGAGTGGAAAGAGCATCATTACCACCCAGAGCGGGCCGGAGGATTTTGACTGTGCAATCTCCTTTACTTTTCTGAATGGGGAGGAAGCGGATTATTCCGGAATGGCGGTGCGCTACCGTAAGATGCTGGAGGAAGGGGGCGCTCTGCCTTATGGGGAGCGGATAGACACAGAGCTTCCCATCTATCTGAACGTGTTTGGCGGCGAGGTGAAGAAGGGGCTTTTGTGGAATACCTACCAGCGTCTTACCGATGTGGAGGAATTGAAAGCAATGACGGAGCGGTTCCGGGAGGAAGGGATCGCCAATGTGACGGTTGCTTATGAGGGCTGGGAGAAGGGCGGCGCAAGCGGCGCGGAGCATGGAACCACGAAGCTGGATAAAAGGCTTGGGGATCAGGGCAGCCTGGAAGAACTGAAGGAGCAGATCCAGAGCCAGGGGGGCCGGTTTTATCTGGTATCGGATCCCTTAAGCTTTGATGAGGACCAGGCCAGGACGGCCTCCCGGGCGGCGCTGACCATTTCCAAGGCCTATGCGTCCATCACCAGGAGCAATTCCCTGCTGATGTATCCCACCCGGTATTTTGCCAGACCCCAGAAGGCGGTAGAGAGCCTGGGGGAGACGTGGGAGGCGTATCCTGCTTATGATCTCCTGCTGCGGAACATGGGAAATATGATCTACGGGGATTACCGGCGAAATGCCCCGGCGACCCGGGAGGAGACCAGACAGAGCTTTCTGGAGGCTCTTGATCAGGCAAAGGGGAAGTTGATGTTTAGCAACCCCAACGATTATATGTGGCAGTATACGGAGGAATATGTGGATATGCCCATGCAGAACAGCCAGTATCTGTTTGAGACGGATTCGGTTCCTTTTCTGCAGATCGTGCTGAAGGGAAGTGTGGATTACTATGCGCCCTACGCCAACCAGGGCTTCTATAATACCAGCAATATCCTTAGGATGATCGAATATGGGGCCTATCCCTCCTTTGTGCTGATGGCTGCTTCCAATGACAGCTTGATCGATACGCCCTTAGAGGATTATTTTTCCATGAATTTCCAGGATTGGGATCCGGTGATCCGTGAGGTGTATGAGACCATCGCTCCGGCCCTTATTCAGGTGGAGGGAGCCAGGATCCAGAGGCATACGGCGCTGGCAGAGGGAGTTGTGATGGTGTCTTATGATAGTGGCGTTACCATTTATGTGAACTATACGGATACGGATTTTCCAGTTGACGGACGGGGGAGGGTACCGGCAAAAGGGTATCTGGTCTGGGAAGGACAGAAGCTATGAGGAAAGAGAAAAACAGACATTTGAAAATGGAGCAGAGGAACGCCCTAAAGGGGCTGGCCTTTGTTCTGCCATGGATCCTGGGATTTTTGATCTTTACGCTGATCCCTCTTTTGAACAGCGTCCGGTACAGCTTTTCTGCTGTAACCATCACGCCGGGAAAGATCCTGTTAAAGGGCGCCGGGCTGGAGTTTTACGATTATGCCTGGAACGTCAGCACCACCTTTAAGCTGGGGCTGGCCTCTACGGCCATGATGATCGGCTGCTCCACACCGGTCGTACTGGTGTTCTCCCTGCTGGCAGCCATTTTTCTGAACCGGAAATTCCCGGGGCGCACTTTTTTCCGGGCCGTGTTTTTTATGCCGGTCATAATTATGAGCGGCCCGGTGATCAGCTCTCTGTTGACGAATTATACGGTTGATTTTACCAGTGACGGCTCACAGATTGTGCTGTTTTTGTCCAGCCTGCCGGGCTTTCTCAGTAAGCCCTGTCTGTTCATCCTGGACAACCTGGTGCTGATCTTATGGTTTTCCGGCGTCCAGATCCTGATCTTTCTGGCGGGACTTCAGAAGATCCCGCCCAGCCTCTATGAGGCGGCGGAAATCGACGGGGCGGGGGCCTGGGAGAAATTCTGGAAGATCACGCTGCCCTATATCAAGCCCATCGCTTTGATATGTGCGGTGTATACGGTGGTGAATATCGCCAATTATTCCGGACATGCGGTGAACCGGGAGATTCAGGAGAATATGTTCAATACGGCCATGATGTACAGCCTGTCGGCGGCCATGTCCTGGATCTATTTCCTGGTGGTGCTGCTGATGCTGGCCGTGGTGTATGTCCTGTTTCGCCAGAGTGGCAGGAAGGAGAAGGTGGAATGAAGCGTTTGTTGGAGAAGAAAACAGGGCATCTGGCGGTGTACCTGATCCTGATTGGAATCGGCTTTGTGTATCTGTATCCCGTGGTGTATATGGTGGTGAACAGCTTTTTTTCAGCGGCGGATCTGACGGATCCCAGCGTGACCTGGATCCCCACGGAGCTGTGTCTGGACAACTTCCGTAAGGCCTTTGAAGCGCTGGATTTTGCAAAAAGCTTTGGTATGTCCCTGGTGATGAGCCTGGCGCCGGCCCTTTTACAGACCATGGTGGCTTCCCTGGTGGGCTATGGGCTGGCACGGTTCCGCTTTCCGTTGAAAAAACTGCTGCTGGTGCTGATCCTGATCACCTTCCTGCTGCCCACCCAGATCATGATGGTGCCGCGGTATGTGCTCTTTGACCAGTATAAGCTGACGGAGACGGCCTGGGTCCAGTTCCTGCCGGCCATCTTCGGCCAGGGCTTGAACAGTGCGATCTTCATCCTGGTGTATTTCCAGTTTTTTTCCTCCTATCCCAAGGCGCTGGATGAGGCGGCGGAAATTGACGGAGCCGGGAAGCTTAAGATCTTTGTGACGATTTCCATGCCCATGGCCAAGGGAGCCACCATTTTGAGCATGTTGTTTTCCTTTGTGTTCTATTGGAATGAGACGTATCAGAGCGGCATGCTGTTCGGCTCGGCGATCCAGACGCTGCCCTTACAGCTACAGAGCTTTACGCTGCGGTACGAGGCGGTGTTCGGGGCGGATGCGGCGGGGACCATCAACGAGTCCATCTCACTGGCGGGGACCTGCCTGTCCATTTTGCCGCTGGTGATTTTGTACCTTGTCTTTCAGAGACAGTTTGTGGAGAGTATTGAGGCTTCGGGAATTACCGGAGAGTAAAAATTATATTTGCAGAGGAGATATTGAGCTATGGCGGAGAGAAGAAAAAAGAATTACAGGAAGGCGGAAGATAATGCCTTCCGGCGTAACGGCTTCGGGCCGGATGCCGCAGAACCAAAGGTTCAGGAATGGAGAAGCCTGTCAGAGCTTTTGGAGGTGCGGCAGGGGGAAAAATGTCTGGAGCTGGTTTTTGAGATGGAAGCGGAGCCCATCCTTCTTAAGGTGACGGCGCCTGGATTTGGCGGAATCCGTATCGCATCGGAAAATCCAGGTTATTTTGTACCAGAGGAGCTTTTAGAGCTTACCAGAAGCCAGAAGGGGGAGGAAGATGTCTGGGAGCTTCCCGACGGCGGTCGCCTGGTAGTGAGGCAGGGAAGGGATTGGCGGATGGAGTTGTATGACGCGAAGGAAATCTGTCAAAGAAGATTTGGAGAGGAAAGCTTCGCTTTTGGATATGAGGAAGGGGAGCTGGTCAGCATCCGTCTTGCCTGGCCTGTTACGCCGGATGAACTGTTGTTCGGTCTTGGAGAACGGTTTTCCGGGCTGAACCAGAACGGGAACCGGCACATGTTCTGGAACATGGACTGTGCATATCATGGAGACAGCGAGGGGCTGGAGCTGTGGAGATCCTATAAGAACATCCCGCTGGTCCACAGCGACCGGGGCTATACCATGTTCTTTTCCTCCTATTATCCGGCGGTCAGCGATCTGGGCTACACCGATGAGACCAGGGCCGTGTGGGAATTCTGGGGACCTGTCTTTGATCTGTTTCTGTGGACAGGGGATCTGAAAGATCGGATCGGCGCTTACACGGAGCTGACGGGAAAGCCCTTCCTCCCGCCCCGCTGGGCATTCCGCTATATGTCCGGCGGCGGCAACGGCTTCTGGTACGGCGCGGACTGGGGAAACGGCAACATCCCGGAGAAGTATCTGGAGGTGCTGAAAGATACCCTGGAGGGCTATGAGCGGCTGGGAACTCCTTATGTGGCGGCTTTGTATGGGGAGGGCTGGATCAGCGACAATCCCAAGGCTTATGAGATGCTGGAGGCTTACGGGATCCGGATGCTGCGCTGGAATCCGCCGGATTTTTCCCTGGAGGAGATGCGGAAGTTCCTTCCGGGAGTTCCGGATGAGAAGCTGCCCCGGATCAGCAGCACCACCGGCTGCCTGGAAGATGTCGGGCACGGCAATTATATTGATTTTTTTGCCCCCAATGCCTGTGAACTGATCCGGAACCGTTTTGGGGAGAATTTTAATTTGGGAATGTCCGGCGGGATGTTGGATTTTGCGGAGATGGTGCCGGAGCAGGCCCTGTACTGCAATGGGGTGACGGGGCGCCAGATGCACAACTGGAATCCCTATTGGTATACAAAAATCTATGGTGAGGCGGCTTCTGAGGCCCTGGGAAATGACTATCTCTATTTCTGCCGCGGCGGCTGTGCCGGCAGCCAGAGGTGGGCGGCAACCTTTTCCGGGGACCAGCCGGCGGCTATGCATGGCTTACGGCAGCAGTTGTCGGCAGCGCTGACCATCGGCCTGTGCGGATTTTCCGCCTGGGGCGGCGATCTGGCAGGCTATGAGGGGATACCGGATCCGGAGACCTTTATCCGGGGGCTGCAGTTTGCGGCGTTCCAGCCCTTGATGCGGGCCCATGGAACCCGCACCAGATGTCCCTGGGATTTTGGCCCGGATGCGGAGCTGGTATACCAGCGGTACTATTGGCTGCGGGAGAATCTGGTGGAGCTTCTCTACAGCAGCGCGATCCGTGCCCAGGTTACCGGCCTTCCCATGATGAAGCCCATGGTGCTGGCCTTTCCACAGGAGCGGGAATTTGCGGATAATGACACCCAGTATTTCTTCTGCGATCATTTTCTGGTGGCGCCGGTGCTCTACGAAGGAGTCCGGGAGATTGAGGTCTGCTTCCCTGGGGGAAGCTGGTATGAGCTGTGGAGCGGAAGACGTGAGGCGGGTCCCAGAAGGAAGCAGGTTCCGGTGACCTTGGAGGATATCCCGGTGTATCTTCAGGCGGGGAGTGTGTTCCCGGTGACAGTGGGGACCGATCTGAAGCTGGCCCAGCATATGGAGTTGGCAGAAAATACCAAAGCACTGGTGATCGTACCTCCGGACGACAGCCACCGCAATGTCTGCTACAAGGCAGCCAACCGGAAAACTGTATTTGCGGCTGTCCGTAACCAGGAGGGCAGCTTTACCGTCACTGCCAGCAAGCCTATGGGGCTCTGCCATTTTATTGTCTACGGCCCTGTGGAGAGCGTCTGGGTGGACGGCAAGCCGGTTCCCTTTACGGTGATCGAGGAGAGTGCGGAGGGCAGGATCACCCGGCTGGAGCTTGCGGTGTCAAGCTGGATGATGCTGACGTTTTATGGGATGTGAGGAGGTTATAATGGAAAAAAGGAAGTATACAGTAAAAGGGCGTTGGAACTGCTGGGGCAGATGACACTCCATGAGAAGGTGGGGCAATTGCAGCAGGTGGCGCCCTCTCCGGTGGGAGGCTTTGAGGTTACCGGGGAGGATCCTATGGAAGAACGCATTGACCGGAAACGGAATTATGTGGGGAATTATAATGAAAATGTACTCTGCTACGGCATTACGTCAGGGTACATTTTTCCTTTATTAAAAAAGTTCTATGAGGCCCAGATCACGCTCTGGTATCTAACAGGAATAATTTTTGAAAAGTATAGAATTTTACGGCCGGGTGTGTTACCATAGCGATAGATGTGAAACGTATTGGACGCTAAGGAGGCAGGATTATGGGCAGGACAATTTCCATTGGGGCGCAGAGCTTTGAATTTATACGGAAGAATGGTTGTTTTTTTGTAGATAAAACAGGATTCATCAAGGAGTGGTGGGAGAATGCGGATGCGGTTACCCTGATTGCCCGCCCCCGGCGTTTCGGGAAGACCTTGAATCTGGATATGCTGAATTGCTTTTTTTCGAAAAAATATGAAGGCAGGGGAGACCTCTTTGAGGGATTATCCATTTGGGAGGAGGAGAGGTACCGAGAGCTTCAGGGGAGTTATCCGGTGATCTTTGTAAGCTTTGCCAATATTAAGGGGGCGACCTTTGAGGCGGCAAAGCAGGGGATGAAACATGTACTGGAGAAATTATACAGAATCCACAGATATGTAAGGGATCAGGAGAGCATGGATGAAAAAGACCAGGAATTCTTCGATTCGGTTTCGCACAGGATGCCCGATGATGTAGCTGAACTTGCATTGCAATATTTGTCTGATTATCTGAGCCGTTATTATGGACAGAAGGTTTTGATCTTTCTGGATGAGTATGATACGCCGCTGCAGGAGGCGTATGTCCAGGGATACTGGAAAGAACTGGTGCAGTTTATCCGCAGTATGTTCAATGCGGCCTTTAAGACGAATCCTTATATGGAGCGGGCAATT
>CATJBQ010000084.1 GCA_949738465.1 uncultured Lachnospiraceae bacterium | reverse complement strand
GTTTTTTGTTGGACGAGTTGCGCCAGGTTTTAAAGACAGGTATAGAAAGTACATATAAAATAGAGCTTTTGAAATAGGCCGGAAACCTCGGATGCAAAATGAATTGCCGCCAGAATTGCTCTGACGGATTGAAATAAATATGCTGTTTATGTAAGTATGAATTAACCTGGAACAAGCAAAAAAACGTGAAAATATTGTTCCTTTCCCAGACACGAAATGACAGCAATGAGGTTGCAATTAGTTGTGATTCTTCATAATCATCCGTCTTTACAGACGTTTTCGCTGGATGATATCAGATTCTTTGTGGCAAACAGAGGAATCTCTATTTTGGTGGTAGTCAGTAACCAAGGAAAGGTGCATTATCTATATAAAGACAAAAAGTATTCAGAGAGAGAAACCATACAGTTGTTCAATGAATGTGTAGATGGATTGAATCAATCGTCTACAGTCAGTGAGAGATATCACAGAGCATTATCATTTTTAGCAAGGTGCAGTGAGGCCGGTCTGTTTTATGGTTAGGAGGGATTATGTTATGAGTAAAAACTATGTGTTAAATGATCTGGAATTTGACAATGTTCCTTTAAAAATTATTCTGCCTTCTGATTTGGAGGAATATGACCAGGAAGAGTTACAGAAGAGCATGGAGAAGAATCGGGAGTTTGTTGAAAAAATGCGGAATGACAAAAGGTATAAGGAGTTGATTTCTGAGGCCTGATTTTCTCAATACATTTATAAGGGGCTAACTGTACAAGGGCGAACACAAAACACACTTGTACCTACCGTTAAGCCCCGCAAATACAAGCTTTCCAGCCCCTGGCCCAGATTAAAACGCAAAAATATGATACAATAAATTTGGCGATATCTGATATTATGATATCAGCAATGACATCAAGAAGGTGAAAAAGAAGATGAGATCCATTTTCAATAAAGTATTGATCGTATTTATCGTACTGATCCTACCATTAAATATCCTGTCGATGATCCAGGTGAGCCTGCTGATGCGCTCCAACCTGCAGGAGGTAAGTACCGCAGAGCAGTCCGTTGCCAATCTGCAGGCAGGCGTGCTCCAGACGAAAATGGAGCATGCGGTCAGTCTGCTCTTTTATTTTTATACGGAGGATAGCGATGGGATTGCAATGACTGGCAGCAGAGAAGCAGATTATCCGAATCAGGTAGCAAAGATGAAGGTACACAGCAAGATGACAAATTTGGCGCAGATGACGGATGGGGCAGACGGATATTTCTTTTATATGCCAAGAACAGGCGACCTTATGATGGTAGGGTCGCCTTTTGTGAAGGCAGTCGACAGGCCGGCCGTGATTGAACAGATTGAAAAAGAATCGGAGGGCGGCGGCTGGCATCTGATTGAGCGGAATGGGATCCAGTATGCGGCCCTGGTGGTAAATCTGAAAAGCATTTGCTTTGGCGCATGGATTCGTCTTGACAAAATCGCAGAGCTGGTAGAAAAGGAACATCTCAATGACACGCTCGAAATCCGGTTTTCTGAAACTTTGCCGGAAGAAAGCCGGGGATGGATGACCGTGTCTGCAACGGCAAATAACCTGTATCTGATTTTGCGGGTTAAGCGCAACTCGATAATTCCATGGAATTCCTGGCAGATCCGGATGCTATTTTTTTCCATCTTCTGCTTTGCCATCGTCCCGGTACTTTATGTCGTCATCGACCGGATGCTGCTTCGCCCGCTGAAAAAGATGAACGAAGCCAATGCACAGTTGGAAAAAGGTAATCAGGATTACCGGATTGTGGAAAAGGCCAGATCAAAGGAATTTTCGGAGGCATACCGTTCCTTTAACCAGATGGCGGACCACATCCAGGAACTGCGTATCAAAGAATATGAATATGAGATGGAGAAAACAAAAATGCAGCTTCGGAACCTGCAGCTTCAGATCCGTCCACATTTTCTGCAAAATACCTTCAGCCTGATTTAACAACTAGTGCAGAAGCGAGAAACAGAGGCCGTGAAGGACATGATCCTATATTTATCGGATTATTTCCGGTACATTTTCCGCAGTGAGAAGGAGCTGGAGCTTTTGCCCCAGGAATTGAAACTGATCGAGGGCTATGCCAGGATTGCTTCCGTACGATATAGCGGGATGGTGGAACTGGCGGTGGATCTTGACCCGGAGCTTTCCTATGTGCGGATGCCGCCCCTTCTTCTGCACAATTTTATCGAAAATGCGGTGAAGCATGGATTCCGGCAGGGAAGAATAGCTGCTGATTCAGCTTGAGGGGCGTTATGACGACCGGTGGGTTACTTTTACCGTGACGGATGATGGGAATGGAATGCCGCCGGAGGTGCTTAAGAGAAATCAGAAAATGTGTAAGGGTGAGATCGAACCGGAAGCCTCCGGCAGGCATCTGGGATTGTATAATTCCTTGAAGCGCCTGAAATATTTTTATGGAACAGAAGCCGCCATAGAGGTGGAATCGGAAGAAGGGGAAATGACCAGCTTTACCATCCGTTTCCCCTATGATCTGGAGGAATTATGATGAAGCTATGTATTGTAGATGATGAAAAAATAACAGCGGACAATATGCGTTCGGATATTTGCTGGGGACAGTATGGTGTGACAGAGGTATTTACAGCCTATGATGCCCAGGGTGCAAAGGAGGTTTTAAAGAGCCAGGAGATTGCTATTTTGCTGAGCGATATCGAGATGCCGGGGGACGACGGGATTGAGCTTCTTCGCTGGGTAAGGGAACAGGGAATGGAAACCGAGTGTGTGTTTCTAACCTGCCATGCCTCTTTTGCCTATGCCCAGGAGGCAATCGTCCTTGGATGCCAGGACTATATCCTGATGCCGGCAAAATACGAGGAGATTGGAAATGCTGTGGCAAAGGTGGTGCAGCGGATCAAAAACCGCCAGGAAGAACAGAGGTTCGAGGAACTGGGGCGGAAATTGACAGATACGAATCTGAAGGAGCTGGAGGAACGCCATGGCAAAAAACAGAGTCCCCAGGAGATCACAGCAAAGATCGACCGCCAGATCCACCAGGAGCTGGGGAATCCGGAATTATCTCTCACCAGGCTTGCAGAAGCCATGTATCTGCATCCGGTATACATGAACCGTGTGTTCAAAAAGGAGAAAGGGGTTTCCATCGGCCAGTACATCATTAACGAACGTATGAAGCTGGCAGAAGCGCTTCTGCTGGTGGGAAATGTGAATGCTTATGCCGTTGCGGAGCAGGTGGGGTATCAGAATTATTCCAATTTCCGCCTGGCATTTAAAAAATATTTTGGGGTTTCTCCCTCCCAGTACGGAAAAGGACAGGAGGATGGCGAAAAAAATATATAAGCGGTTTCTTTTTATGCACTATGGGTTTTGATCTGTTCTGTCATTCGGGAGTGAAATGTAATAGAATCATGATATCAGAAAAGTCTGAAACAGCGCAGAAAACAGCGCAGGAAAAGGAAGGAGAACAGATTATGAAGCGAAAAACAGCATTGCTGCTGGCAGCAGCCTTGACACTGTCATTGGCCGGCGCCTGTGGGGACGCAGACAAGGGGGCCACAGCAGACAACACCAAGGACGCGGGTCAGGAGAATACAGACCTGGCAGGGAATACGGATCGGGAGGGTAGCGATCAAGGTGGCTCCGATTCGGGGGAGATTGTAGAGATTGTCTGGCAGTTCCCAGGGCAGACAGAATTGCCGGAAGCCTTTTACGACATTGAAAACCGCCTCAATGAGATGATGGAAAAGGATATCGGAGTGCATGTGACCTTCACGCCGGTGACCCTGGACGGATCCCAGCAGAGTGCAACCCTGATGATCAATTCCGGCGAACAACTGGATATCATGCTGACGGCCAACACCGGCGTCGGCAACCTGGTGGACCAGGGCCTGATCATGCCCCTGGAGGATTATCTGGACGAGCATGGTCAGGACATTGTAGAGCACTGCGGAGTCCGGGTGGATATGTGTAATTACGATGGGCATCTTTACGGTCTGCCCACCTGCATTGAGGCGATCTATACGGATTATGCCTACAACATGAAAAAGGAATACGTGGACAAGTACAACCTGGAGCATGACGACAATAAGGTCTATACCTTGGATGAGATGGAAGCGATGTTTGATACTATCAAGGCCGGGGAGGGCGACAATTTCTACATGGTGGTTCCGTGGCTGAATACCTATGAACCCTTAAACGGCAGCGCCTTCGAATTTGATCCCTTAAGCGGCAGCATATCCGGCGGCGTGCTGATGCTGAACCGTGGCTTTGACGATCTGACGGTCTGCAATATGTTTGAGACGGAGGAATACAAGGAATATTGCGAAAGAATGTACCGCTGGGCCCAGAAGGGTTTTCTGCCGTCGGATGCGGCGGTGGATTCGGAATTTGCCAACCGTGGCGGGGAGAGCAATTATCTGGGATGGTTTGGCCATGGAGCGCCGGACAGCGATGGACTGTATACCAACGCCACCTGGGGGGTGCCGGTGGTGGAGTACCGATGTGTAGCGCCCTATATGCGGCTGAACGGAGGGTGTCCCATTACCTGGAACATTCCGGTTACCTGTGAGCATCCGGAAAAGGCCGTGGAGGCAATCAACTATATCTTTAAAAATGTAGATGCGGCAGACCTGATCATGCGAGGGCGGGAAGGCATCGAATATGAGATCGTGGAGCAGGATGTAAGCCCCAAGAAGTGGATCAAATATTTAAAGGAGGATGTATCGCAGCTGGAATACGTCAATCCTTACGGGTTATGGGGAGACTTCTTTGAGACAGCCGAGCTCTGGCCGTCGGATGTCCTGACACAGGAGAAGAAGCGGCAATTGCAGGAGAACCTGCCCAAGGAACGCTATTCCGGGGCGCTGGGCTATTCCTTTAAGACCACAGACGTATCCTCAGAGATTGCGGCGGTAGAGGCCGTGATGCAGCAGTATTGCTACAGTCTGAACGCCGGGGCGCTGGATCCCCAACAGGTATTGCCGGAATTTATCGATGCTCTAAAGGCGGCTGGAATTGACAAGATCATTGCTGAAAACCAGAGACAGCTTGATGAATGGGCAGCAGCGAATAAGTAAGGAAAACTGGGTGGAGGCTGAAGCAAAAGGTCTTCACCCTTTTGTATCTCTGTAAGCGCATATTATTTCGAAAAGGAGAAAGAAATGGGTAAGAGTAAGAAAGGAAAATGCAGCAGATATATCCCGTTTTATCTGATGGTACTGCCGGGCCTGCTGTATTTGATGATGAATAATTATATTCCCATGTTCGGCATTATCATTGCATTTAAGAAGATGAATTATTCCAAGGGGATCTTCGGAAGCGACTGGTGCGGCTTTGACAATTTCCGGTTCTTGTTCCAGTCCGACGCGGCCTGGAGCATTACCCGAAATACCATTGGCTATAATCTGATATTTTTTATCCTGGGAACGTTTCTCGCAATCGTCCTGGCGGTATCCATGAATGAACTGCGCTCCAAAATGGCCCAGAAAACGTATCAGACACTGATTTTACTGCCCTATCTGATGAGCTGGGTAGTCGTGGGGTATCTGGTATTCGCGTTTCTATCCGGGGAAAATGGATTTTTCAACAATACATTGCTGCCGCTTTTTGGAAAAAGGCCGGTGAACTGGTATAACGAAAAAAAATACTGGCCCTTCATCCTGGTGGTGGTGCAGATCTGGAAATCCGTGGGATACAGCATGATCATTTATTTTTCCAGTATCGTGGGGATCAGCCAGGATTATTTTGAGGCAGCCCGCATCGACGGCGCGTCAAAATGGAAGCAGATCCGCTACATTACCCTTCCGCTGTTAAAGCCCACGGTCATTACGCTTTTTATCCTCAGCATCGGACAGGTATTCCGCTCCGACTTCGGCCTGTTTTATCAGGTGACCAGAAACAGCGGAACACTCTATGATTATACCAGGACCATCGATATGTATGTGTATCAGGCTCTGATGAAAAATGCCGATTACAGTATGTCCGGAGCGGCAAGCTTCTATCAGTCTGTCTGTGGGTTTGTTTTGATTATAGTAGCAAACCAGATTGTACGAAAATATCAGAAAAGCAGCGCGCTGTTTTAGGAGGGAATATGAGAACAGGAGAATATCGAGTTACGCAAATTATTACAAATGTAATCTGTGGGCTGTTTGCCCTGCTGGCGTTGCTGCCGTTCATTCTTTTGATCGTTGCTTCTTTTACGGACAACGACTGGGCTTCGGTAAATGGTTTTACCTTTTTCCCGAAGGAATGGAGCATATCCGCCTATCAGTATATTGCGGCAAAATGGGGGATGATCGGCCGCGCCTACCTTATGACGATCCTGGTGACACTGGTGGGGACGCTTCTGTGTCTTGTCATTTCCCTGCTGTTTGCCTATGGGATCAGCAAGCAGCATATCCCTGGGATGCGGGCGATCAGTTTTTTGCTGATTTTCACCATGCTGTTCAACGGCGGTCTGGTGTCCACCTATTACTGTTATACCCAGATTTTTCATATTAAGGATACGTTCTGGGCGTTGATCCTCCCCAATATGATGATGAACGCTTTCAATGTGATCCTGATCCGGAATTATTATATCAACAGCATTCCGGCCAGTCTGGAGGAAGCGGCGCGGATCGATGGTGCAAAAGAATTCAGGATTCTTTTTTCCATTGTCATTCCCTTAAGTAAGCCGATCCTGGCCACGGTTGGCCTGATGACGGCGCTGGGCTACTGGAACGACTGGATGAACGGCTTATATTATCTGACGGCCCGGGGCGGCGCCAAATACTATACGATTCAGATCATATTGAACAACATCACGGAAAATATCCAGTCGCTGGCGGCGGCAGCCACAAGATCTTCCGGAATGGCAACCATGGTGCCCTTCCCGTCAACGACGATCCGGCTGGCCATAGCCGTGATCGGGATCCTGCCGATTCTGATCATCTATCCCTGTTTTCAGCGCTATTTTGTAAAAGGAATCACATTAGGAGGTGTAAAGGAGTAATGAAAAAACTTGTTTTTCCGAAAAATTTTCTGTTTGGTGTTTCCACAAGTGCGCCCCAGGTGGAGGGGGCGGCTCTTGAGGAGGGAAAGGGCCTCTCCATCTGGGATGTGCATGGGCGGATTCCCGGGATGGTGGTGGACGGAAGTACGCCGGATATGGCATGCGACCTGTACCACCGCTATCCAGAAGATATTGAAAATATGAAGGAATTAAGCGTTTCCTCTTATCGTTTTTCCTTTTCCTGGTCGCGCATCCTGCCGGAAGGAAAGGGGAAGGTCAACCAAAAGGGACTGGACTACTACAAACGGATGCTGGAGCTTTTACACAAAAATGAGATCGTGCCCAATGCCACCATTTACCACTGGGACCTGCCCTACGAGCTGGAGCGGGAGGGCGGCTGGCTGAATCGGGACGTCATAAACTGGTATGGGGAGTATGCTTCCCTGCTGCTGCGTGAATTTGGCCGGGAGATTCCCCTGTGGGTTACTGTCAACGAGCCAATCGCCACCTATGTGGGGTACGGTATGGGAAACTTCGCGCCGGGACGGAAAGGAGAGCAGTCTGGCCGGCAGGCCAACCATCATATCCTCTTAGCCCACGGAGAGGGGGTTCGCCGGTTCCGGGAAGAAAATCTGCCGGGGCCCCAGGTGGGCGTAGTGGTGGATCTGTGGCATCATCATCCCTGCCGCCCGGATCATGAGGGGGATCGTGCGCTGGCAGAGCTTCAGAATGAGCTGACCTACCGCTCCTATTTAAATCCTATCTTCAAGGGCTGCTATACCAAAGAACTTTTGCAGTATATGGAGGAAAAGGGCTGTATGCCAACGATGCAGGAGGGCGATATGGAACGGATCGCGCAGCCACTTGATTTCTTCGGCCTCAACTGCTATAACCGGGTGGTGGACTGCTGCGATGCACAGGTGACGGAGCAGGAAAAGAAAAAATTTACCGGCGGGAATTTCATGGATAACGGCGCGGAGTTTTATCCAAAAGCTGTTTACGACGCCCTTCATATCATGAAGGAGGATTACCAGCTTGCGATTCCCATCTATCTTACGGAAAACGGCTGCAGCAACTGTCAGGAGGAAATTACTCCGGACGGGAGAATCCATGATGTGGAGCGGATCCGTTATATCCAGGGCTTCTTACAGTGGATCCACAAAGCCTTAGAGGAGGGCATCGACGTGCGGGGGTACTATGTGTGGTCTTTGCTGGATAACTGGGAGTGGAGCGTAGGCTATACCTGGCGCTACGGCCTGATCCGTACGGATTTTCAGACCCAGGAACGGATCTGGAAGGACAGCGCCTATTGGTATCAGCAGATATTAAAGGAAAGCAGATCACCTGGAAGATCTGGGAAAACGGAACCACCAAGGAGATCACGGCATCCATGGCCGGCTCCTTCTACAAAAACAACCTGGACGGACATCAGTACGCGGCCACGGCCTGCTGGAGGGGAACCCGCAGCCTGGAGATGGAGATCCGCAGGCTGGACGCGGTCAGCGGCTGTAAGATCATCTTCCGCTTTGCCGACAGACAGGTGAAGCTGGAGGTGGACGATACAGTGATCGCCCCCGGTGGGCTGGGAATGTTCCGGAAAAATCTGGTGCCCTTTCAAGAGGAGGAAACAGAATGAAAAAATATATCTGTAATCCGGTAAATCTAAATTACCGGTATCAATTTCACATCGATCCCAAGACCAGAGAATGTGAAGCTGTCTGCCGGGAGGCTGCGGATCCTTCCGTAATTCTGTTTCAGGGAAGCTATTATCTGTTCGCATCCATGACATTGGGGGTGTGGGTATCCCAGGATCTGGTTTCCTGGGAATGCCACAGACTTCCGGATACGCTGCCGTTATACGACTACGCGCCGGATGTAAGGGTATGTGGAGAATATGTGTATTTTTCAGCCTCCAGGCGGGGAAGGATCTGCAATTTCTACCGGACGAAGGATATTCTTAAGGGTCCCTATGAGGAAATAGAGGGAACCTTTGAATTCTGGGATCCCAACCTGTTTTTGGATGAGGACGGGAGGATGTATTTTTATTGGGGCTGTGATAATGCGGCTCCCATTTACGGCGTGGAGCTTGCGCCAGATACCATGAAGCCCCTGACGGAGCGGGTGGAGCTGATCTTTGGAGAACCGGAAAGAAAGGGCTATGAAAGAATCGGCGAAAATGGGATGGTCCCGTATATTGAGGGAGCCTGGATGGAGAAATACCAGGGAAGATATTATCTCCAATATGCCTTCGGGGGAACGGAATTCCATACCTATGGCGATGGCGTGTATGTTTCGAATCATCCGCTGGGGCCCTTTCACCTGGCCAAAAACAATCCCTATTCCTATCATCCGGGAGGCTTCTTTCCTGGGGCCGGGCATGGGTCTACCTTCCGGGACCTTTCGGGAAACTGGTGGCATGCGGCCACAATGCGGATCAGCGTGAGCCATCCCTTTGAGCGGTGTGTGGGGATCTGGCCGGCCGGCTTTGACGAGGAGGGGGAGCTATACTGCAATCAGCGGTATGGGGACTGGCCCATGGAGGTGACAGGATTGAGAGACGATCCCTGGCGGGAACCGGAATGGTTCCTGTTAAGCTATGGGAAGAAAGCGGAGGCATCCACCAGTCAGCCGGGCCATGAACCAGGCCGGGTCTGTGACGAAAATGTCCAGACCTGGTGGCGGGCGGCAGCAGCACAGCCCGGACAATGGGTAACATTGGATCTGGGGCGGGAATTTGACGTGAGGGCCATTCAGGTTCATTTTGCAGATGATTTTAGCGAGGGGCTGCCTAATGCTTCTGGGAAGATTCATGATGAGATTGTTCGTCCCAGGAATATCGACGAGCAAAAGCGTGTTACAAGATGGAGGCTGAAAGGATCTCTGGACGGAGAAACCTATTTTACAATAGAAGACAGATCCCAGGCAGATACGGATCTGGCCCACGATCTGGTGGTACACCAGGAGGGCCTGCAGATTCGGTATCTGAAGCTGGTCGTTCTTGAGATGCCATTTGGCCAGCCAGCGGCGGTATCGGGCTTACGTGTGTTTGGGATTGGCAGTGGCAGCAAGCCAGGGAAGCCGGTCTTTGAAGTGGAACGCAGCGGAGAACTGGACCTGCTGGTTACCATCCGAAAAGGGGATGCCATGGGATATCAGGTATTATGGGGAACGGCCCCGGATAAGCTGTACCACAGCTATCTGATCTTTGATCGATCCGTACGGATTGCCGGTACGGTAAAGGGGCAGGATTATTGCGTACGCGTAGATGCCTTTCATGAAGCGGGGATCACGAAGGGAGAATGTGTCTGGATATGAGGAGAAAACAATATGAAAACAATATGAAAACACAATGCTTTAATCCCTATCTGCCGTCCTGGGAATATATCCCGGACGGGGAACCCCATGTTTTCGGGGAACGGGTGTACGTTTATGGATCCCATGACCGGTTCCATGGCTATGCCTTTTGCCTGAACGATTACGTCTGTTATTCGGCTCCGGTGGATGACCTTTCGGACTGGAGATATGAAGGGGTGATCTATGGGAGGACGGACGATCCGAAGAATGAAGACGGGGAGATGTGCCTTTATGCCCCGGACGTTACCCAGGGGGCAGACGGAAGGTATTACCTCTATTACGTGCTGGATGCATTGGAGATCGTCTCGGTGGCGGTCTGCAATACGCCGGCCGGAAGATACGAATTCTACGGCTATGTGAGATATGAAGACGGCACGCTGCTGGGGGAGCGGGAGGGGGATGAGCCCCAGTTTGATCCCGGCGTTTTATTGGAAGATGGGAAGGTCTATCTCTATACCGGTTCCTGCTTTCAGACCTTGAAGGAGCGGACGGGCCCCATGGTAACCGTCCTGGAGCCGGATATGCTGACGGTGCTTGAGCCGCCCCGAACGATCGCCCCCAGCGCCCCCTACAGCAAGGGGAGCAGCTTTGAAGGGCATGAATTTTTTGAGGCCTCCTCCATACGAAAGGTGGGGGATCTGTACTATTTTGTATATTCCTCTATCTGGGGGCACGAGCTGTGCTATGCCGTCAGCGATTCCCCGGTAGAGGGCTTCCAGTATAAAGGCGTGATTGTCAGCAACAGGGACATCGGGATCGACGTCGATAAGAAAAAGGAATTTCCAGTGGCCTACGGGGGCAATAACCACGGAGGCATGGAGCAGATCAACGGCCAGTGGTACATTTTCTATCACAGACACACCAATGGCAGCAGCTTCTGCCGACAGGGCTGTGCGGAGCCCATTACCATTTTAAAGGACGGTACGATCCCACAGGTGGGGATGACCTCCTGCGGCCTGAACGGCGGGCCCTTGGCGGGAAAGGGAGTATATCCGGCCTATATTGCCTGCAATCTGTATACGGAACCGAATGAGAACAGACCTTTGCAGGAAGGCTCTGGCTCCATCTGTCCCAGGATCACTCAGGAGGGGCGGGACGGCGATGAGAACCCCGGATACGTGGACGGAATGGAGGATGGCTCTGTGGCGGGCTTTCAGTGTTTTGACTGTAAAGATATCCATGAGATCACAGTAAAAATACGCGTAAAGATGTTTCAGGGAAGACTG
>CATJBQ010000083.1 GCA_949738465.1 uncultured Lachnospiraceae bacterium | reverse complement strand
TTCCCGGTGGAGACCACCCGGTAGCCCTGGCCGGCATACCTGGGGTTCTCCTTCAGGAACTTCTCCGCGGCCTGCTTGAAATCCGTCTTATCGTCCATCATCTGGGACGCCTTGAATGCGACATAGTCCATGTCCTGATCCCGAACGCCGTTCGCTTTCAGGAAGGCATTATTTTTATACTGTTCCAGCTCCCGTCTTGCCTCGTCACGTTCCCGCCTGTATGTGTCGGTGGCTTCCAGCTCCTGTTTCATACGCGCAACGCGGTTCCCCACGATCCGGTCAACATCAGACTGCGTAAAAGTCTTCTCTTCTGACATTGCTCCCGGCTGCTGGGTTGTTTCTGGATTTGTGTTGTTCTCCATAGTGATAACCTCCTGTTTTACGTCCTGTGGACTTATTGTGGTACGGCAGATATGCCCCGCTGCCGCCCGGGTTGTGAAAAAGGAAGCCCATGGAATGGGCGCCGGATAGAAAAAGCGCGGGAACCTGAAACCGCAAAACTGTGGTCTCTGATTCCCGCGCCCTTAAGGCTTCCAGGGAGAAATCCCCCTGTGGTACTTTTCCTATTCAGCTACAGCCATTATACCACGGCGCCGATCGGCGCGCAACTGCCAGTTTTTCATCCTTCATTTTCCGGATCCCTCTTGGTTCGCTCTTGGTTCAGCCGGCTTCCCAAGCTCCACGTAGGCCCGCCTGAACCTCCCCGTCTGGCCTGCTGCCCTCCAGCGCTTCACGTCCGGATGGAGAAGCTGCAATACCCGCCTAAGCTCCTCCGGGCGTTCATACGATATTCTGAGCTTCACGCTCACGGCCTCACCTCCCTTCCTTTGCGACGTCGCAACTATGCGGGCATGTCCGGTCCGTCGGTTTTGGGAACGTTCGCTTTGTTCCCCGTTATCAATCTCATTAATGCTTCGTTGTTCCGGTCCATCCCTGACTCGATCTCATATAATGCGTAGGAAAGGCTATCCTCACGAACTCCAAGGACTTCTGCAACCTCTGCCACCAACGTCTGTAAAAGGCCGATCAGGGATGTCAGGCGTTCATATGTAAAGCAGATATCCTCCAGTTCCAAACTAAATTTATGGTCTTTCATGAAATTTCCTCTTCCCTTTCTGCCGGAAAGTGTGCTACCATGTAATCGTTGTTGGGTAGCTCCGGCTACGCTGGCCCCGTGGGTACTGGTAATGCCTATGGGGCCGTTTCCTTGGTTACAGCTTCCTCCGTCCCTTTTTCTTGCTCTTCATGAATTGGAACATCTTCGCCTGGATCTTGGCCTTCTCCCTCTGGAGCTCCATGCATCCCGGTTCCTTTATGACACGGAACCCGTTGTCGCTGCCTTTGGTACTTTTAAGCTTACTCATTCTGATATTTCTCCTTTTTGAATGACGAGTATATGTAACGCCTGTGTTTTCTGATGTCTAGTGCATATTCCCCGCCACCATGGAAAATATCACCGTTTGCCCTGTCTGGATAGTCAAGATACATTTCCTTTTCAAACTGTTCTTTCAGCTTTCCAAGAGCCCGATAATTTCTATGGACATCTGCAACACATGTTCTTTCAAGCGATGTCGCCCCACTATAGATATGTGTTATCCAGAGCAGGATTTCCATCGCCGTTGTAATATCAAGTGCGATTTCCTCATAGTCCTCAAACACCCTTTTACGTTTCTTCATTCGCCTGCTGCTCCTTTTAATCATCATACATTATTTCCATTACACGCTTTCGATAATAATTTGAATCTTCATCGACTTCTATGCGCCTCTCCGCTCTCGGCCATATGCACCATTCATCAGCCATATAGTTAAGCTGCTTTTCGGTAAAAGCTTCCTTAGGACAATATTTCGATATAAGCGTGTGATGCCCGCCCTCATTCTTATCAAATAACTCCTGGCTGATATAATAGTGAGCTATTTTATAGATTTTATCTTCTATGTTCTCTCTCAATCCTCCGTTTTTAGATTTCTGATTGATCAAAGAATATTCTGGATGATATTTTGCCCAGGCACGAAGAGCTCTGGTAATGCCTTTTTTCTCTATCGGCTTCTGGTAAAGGATCCATCCGGATTCCTGCATTTCCTCATGGAAAACTTGTATCCCCTCTTCGGTCAGGTTTACCTTGTTCCTTTTTGCAGTGGCCAACAACTGCTTTACAGAAAACAATCCATCGGCCTGCGGGGCGGCGCCTTCCGCCGCAACCGCACCGGCAGGCCGATTAACAGAATCAGAAACAGCGTCAGCATCTTTTGTATCTGTCTCACTGACAGTATCAGTGTCCGTGTCAATAACACTGACACTGTCAGTGTCAGTATCTGTATCAGTATCATTATCAGCTAAATTTGCTATGCATTGCTTACCGTCGTTAGCTTTTGCTTTCGATTGCTTACTATTGCTAGCTTTTGCTAAACCACCTTTTTGACCTGCCTCAGCTCTCTTCCGGCATTTCTCCTGATACTTCTTTTCATCCCTGTCAAGATAGCTTTTAATGATTTCAAAGCACATTTGCGTCATACCATCACCATGGAAATCAGGGATTTCTCCATCACAGACATAAGCAAAAATGGCCGCCAGCAAATCGCCACGTTGCTCTTTATCTAACCTGTCAATAAAAATCCGGCTATCTTTGTACAGTAGAAAAGAATTGCGCTCATATTGGCTATTCCCCATCGTCATGCACCAGCCCCCACCGTGTTCAGGTAATCCGCCAGCTTCTCCTTGTTGATCAGGAACTTCCTGCCGGCCCTCACGTGCACCAGCCTCCCCTGGAGGCACAGCTTCCGGATGCAGTCGTAGGACAGCCCCGTCTCCGTGGAAGCCTGGGCGATCGTGATCATCGTCGGGACCTTCGCCGGCTCCGCCGCCCTCGCTTCCCTCCGTGCGTGCTCCTGGTCCCTCAGGACCTTGAGCTCCGCCAGCTCCCGGTCGATTTCCGCCAGCTCCGGCCCGTACTCCGGCTTCCAGTCAAGCCCGGAATGCGTGATGATGAACAGCCTGCGGTCGACCAGGTCCAAGTACCTGAGAATCTGTTTTTCAGTCATTTGATCCTCTCCTTTCTTTCTGCAAAAACATTTCCACTATCCCATGGCCAGAACGGCCATTTCCTCCCGATCGGGACCGGCCAGGACAGGCCGGAGAGTTTTTCTTACAACGTCAGAAGAATTAGTCTTCCAGAATTTCGGTTACATCCACGCCCAGGGCATCCGCTATGCGGCCGGCTGTCGCAGGCTTGCAGGTGCAGCGCTGATATACCGTGCACACCGT
>CATJBQ010000082.1 GCA_949738465.1 uncultured Lachnospiraceae bacterium | reverse complement strand
CAATAATGCCAAAGGGAATCCCCAGCCGTCTCCTGGCCTCCTGGGCCACCAGCTGACCTACCCGGGTAATCTTAAAGGCCGTCTTCTTGATGGTCTCGCAGAGCACCTCAAAGTTCTCTCCCCGCACCTTGCTAAGGGCGGTCTTCACCACGCCGGGACCGCTGACCCCCACATTGATAACGGCGTCGGCTTCTGTGACGCCATGGAAGGCCCCCGCCATAAAGGGATTGTCGTCCGGCGCATTGCAGAACACCACCAGCTTGGAGCAGCCCATGGAATCGTTTTCCTTAGTCAGCTCTGCCGTCTCCTTTATGATATCCCCCATCAGGCGCACCGCATCCATATTGATGCCGGTTTTGGTGGAGCCTAAGTTGACGGAGCTACACACAATCTCTGTGTCCTTAAGCGCCTCGGGAATGGAGCGGATCAAAAGCTCATCCCCCCTGGTCATCCCCTTGGAAACAAGGGCCGAATAGCCCCCGATAAAATTGACACCTACCTCCTTGGCCGCCGCGTCCAGGGTCCGGGCAATGGTCACAAAATCCGCCGCGCTCCTACAGGCACAGCTTCCCACCAGGGCAATGGGCGTCACGGAAATCCGTTTATTTACAATTGGAATACAGTAGTTGCGTTCGATCTCCCGGCCCACCGCCACAAGATCCCTGGCCACTGTTGTGATTTTCTGATAAATATTATGGTTCAGCTTATCGAGGTCGGAATCCATACAGTCCATCAGGCTGATTCCCAGGGTGATGGTCCGCACATCCAGATTCTCCTGCTCGATCATTTTATTGGTCTCATGTACTTCCCAGATGTTCGTCATAGCTGCTCTCCTCAGATCCTGTGCATCCTGTCAAAAATCTCTTCCCGCTGGCACTTTACCGCAACGCCGATCTCCTCGCCGATCTGGGCCAGTTCCCTGGAGCACTGGTCAAAGGGCTTGGCGGATGATGCAATATCGGCGATCATCATCATATTGAAGTACTCCTGTACGATGGTCTGGCTGATATCCAGCACATTGATGCGGTTATTGGCCAGATAGGTACACACCTTGGCAATGATGCCCACAGTGTCCTTTCCCACCACGGTGATGATCACTCTGTCTGTTTTCTTTTCCATTTTCGTCTCCTTTTTATTATGCCTCAAATATTTGTGAAATGCAATCTCGTTTTGCCACATAGATGGGAAAATCGTCTCCCTTATAGGGATTCTCCCCCATGGCAACCTCCAGGCGCACCGTCTCATAGGCCAGTTTTTCGTAATTATTTTCCTTGCTCAGATGCCCCAGCAGCACCGTCTTAAACCGGTCGTGGAGGAGCTGGCCCAGAAGCTGCCCCGACAGCTCATTGGACAGATGCCCCCGGTCCCCCAGGATGCGCTGCTTTAAATAATAGGGATAATTTCCCACCTGGAGCATATGGATATCGTGGTTGGCCTCCAGAAGCAGCAGGTCCAGACCCTGGAGCCGTTCCACCAGGTACTGGTCGTACCGGCCCAGATCGGTGACTACCCCGATGGCATGTCCCGGCTGGCGCAGCAGATAGGCTACCGGATCCGCGGCGTCATGGGAGATGGCCAGCGGGCGGATGTCCACATCCCCGATGGTGAATTCCTGATCCGGCCGGATGGGATGAAACAGCCCCTCATCCAGCTTTCCAAGACTTTTGGTATGTAAAATGGCGTCGATGGTGCCCTGGGTGGCATAAATAGGAATGCCGCATTTCCTGGACACCACGCCCAGACCGCAGATATGGTCCGCATGCTCGTGGGTCACCAGAATCCCGCTGCACTCTGCGGTCTTTGAGCCGATTTCATTTAACCCCTCCTCGATGCGCTTTCCGCTGATCCCCGCATCGATCATCAGATGGGTTTTCTCCGAGCCAGCGTAAATGCAGTTTCCACTGCTGCCGCTGGCAATACTGCATAATCTCATGTCACTACTCCTGCCAGTAAAGCTCTATGGTATCGCCCTCGCAGATCTCCTGGGTGTAGGAGGGAACCTTTCCATTCAAAAGCGTCTTAATCTGCCTGCCGCCGCCTGCATTCAGGTCAAAATCCACCGAGTCGAAGATGTCCACAAAAATGTAGTCTGCCTTTCCGGTGAGGATCACGGGATCCCCGTTGACCGTAACATGGATGGCGCTTACGGGCGCTTCCTCCGGGGCTGCCTCGTCCTCTGGGGCTTCTGCCGCTTCCCCTGCGGCCTCTGCCAGGCCGTCCTCCGGCTCGGAGGCAGCCCTGCCCCTGGAAATCTCTCCAAACTGGTCCGCCCGCCACCCGGCCGGCCGGATCTCTCCTTCCTGCGCCTGGCGCTCCGCCTCCGGCGTGCGGTAGGCCACCACCGTCCAGTCGATGCTGAAATTCTCATACACCAGGGTATCCAGATCGGCCTCCCGGTTATTGACAAAAATTTCACGATTCTGGTCGATCTCCACATCCATAAATTCTATGATCTGGGAAACCGTGTAAAAGCTCCTTGTCTCAATCCGGTCCCCCTCCTGGATCTCGTAATAGGGCGGCTCAAGACTTCCGTTCACCTCAAAGAACCGCGGACAGGTAATCAGGCGCTCATTGACCCAGAAGCCGATGGAGGCGTCCTGATGCTCCTCCAGCTCCTCTAAGCGCAAAACAGCGTCCTCGCCCACCGTGGAGGGCTCGATGGTAATATCTGCATTGAGCTCCAGGGGGGTATTGAGGCTGACCACATGGCCATTGACCTTGACGATGGCCGATTCTCCCGCCTCGCCCCTGGCAACCCGGCTGCGCCCGTCCACCGTAAAATTGATCTCCCGGCCCCGGCGGGGGAATAGCTGCTCCTTGGGGAAGCCCGCCGCCAGCGCCGCGTCCACAATGGTAAGACGGCTGTTGTCGTAGAGCTTCACCCGCTCCCCGTTAAACCGCACAAAGATAAAATTATTTCTCTGGTCATAGTAATTGAGGCAGATACCGACAGGAGTAACCAGAAGCGGATCCTTCTTGATCTCCTCCTGGGAAAAATGTACCTCCCGCAGCACTTCCTCGCCCCGCAAGGCCACCCGCTCCTGGGGAAGCTCCAGCTCCTGGGCCAGCTTATCCACAAAGCCGTGGACTTTGCCGCCGCCCCCCACCACAAAGGTGGCGCTGACAGTCTCGCCGCCGTTCAGCTCCTTGATCCGGGCCGCCACATCCGTGGCCAGCTTCTCCACCAGGGGCTTGACCAGCTCCCAGATCTCCGCGGCCGGTATGGTATGCTTCAGGCTCATAATATCAGTAAATTCAATCTCATCGTCCACGGTGGAGGACAGCTTCATATGCTCCGCCATTTTAAAATCCACCAGGTAATGCTGGACAATCAGCTCCGTGATCTCGTCGCCGGCACAGGGAATCATGCCGTAGGCAATGATGCTTCCCTCCCGGGTAACGGAAATATCGCTGGTGCCCGCCCCCACATCCACCAGGGCGATGTTCAGCATCCGGAAGGTCTCCGGGATCGCCACGTTGATGGCGGCAATGGGCTCTAAGGTCAGGTTCGCCACCCGGAGCCCCGCTAAGCCCACCGCAGAATAAAGGCCGTCCACCACGTCCTCCGGCAGGAAGGTGACGATAATATCCTCCCCGATCTTATCCGCCTTGTGCCCTTCCAGGTTGGAAAAGACCTCCTCGTTGAGGTAATATTTGACCACGGAATAGCCCACACAGTAGAACTTGAATTTGGTGTCGTTGTTGGCGCCAAGAATCTCCTGGGCCTTCTCAATTCCCAGAAGATCCAGGGTATGGATATGCTCCCCGTCCACCACCGTCTCTTCTTCGTATTCATATTCCACACTGGTGGTCACGGTCTTTAACACACGGCCTGCGGCTGCGATACAGACCTCGGAAAGAGGCGCGCCGACCTGGGCCTCCAACTGCTGCTTTACTTCCTCGATGGTGCGTCCCACGCGGCCGATATCGTGAATCTGTCCGTCCAGCATGGAACGGGTCTTGTGCTCCTTCACATACTGGGCCATCACATAAAACTCATCGTCCTCCCGGTAGCCCACGGTCCCCACCACATTGCGGGTTCCGATGTCCAGGCCGAACACCAGTTCTTCCACCGGGACATCCAGCGTACGCGTCTCACTCCGGACACTCAATGCCTCCACCACCTGGCGGATGGCGTTTTCCCGGGCCCCATTGTTGTCGATCACCACCTGGCAGCTTCTGCGGTAAGCAGAATCCGACAACTGGCTGGCAAAAATCCCGTTGATCCGCTCATTGGAATAGCCCCGGTTCTCCTTCAGGCGCTGCCGGCGCTTCTCCTGGCTGGCATACACATACCACAGCACATCACAGATCTCCTGGTACCGGTCCTCCACCAGAAGGGCTGCCTCGATCAGCAGATAATCCAGGGTGCCGATCTCCCGCTCCTTGGCAATGGTATCAATAATATACACCTTCACCGCCGGATGCACGATCCCGTTTACTTCCTTGCGGATGTCTTCCTCCGAAAACATCAGCTTTGCAAGCGCCTCCCGGTCCAGACCGCCCTCCGGCGTATAGACCTCCTCCGGCAGAACCTGCCGAAGCTCCTCAAAACAGCGGCTGCCTGGCTCCATCAGTTCCCTGGCAATCTCGTCTGCATAAAGCACACGGGCTCTGTAATTTTCCTCCACATAGTTCAAAACCGTACTTTTTCCGGCTCCCGCGCCGCCGGTAATCCCGATGACCTTCATCCTCTCACCTCATAATCATTTTATATAATCCTGTTTTAATGTTAAGTCTTTGCATATCAATGAGCGTCGTACCAGTTTTCCCCGTCCTTCCGGTCGATCTCTAACCGGACGGAAAGCTGAACGGCCTGCTCCATCTCCTCATCCAGGATCTGATGGACCCTCTTAAGCTCCTCCCGGGCCGCCTCGATCAACAGCTCGTCGTGAACCTGCAGAATCAGCCGGGAGGAAAGCCCCTCCTCCTTAAGACGCCGGTTCACCCGCACCATGGCGATCTTGATAATATCCGCCGCCGTTCCCTGGATCGGAGAATTCATGGCGATCCGCTCCCCGAAGGAGCGCTGCATGAAATTGCCCGAGGCAATCTCCGGCACCGGACGTCTGCGGCCGAACATGGTGACCACATAGCCCTTCTCCTTTGCCTCCCGCACCTGCCCATCTAAGAATTCCTTGATCCCCGGATACGTCTTAAAATACTGCTGGATATAGTCCTCCGCCTCCTTGCGGGTAATACTTAAATCCTGACTTAATCCAAAGGAGCTGATCCCGTAGACAATCCCGAAATTCACGGCCTTGGCGTTGCGCCGCTCCGTGTCTGTCACCTCCTCAAAGGGGATGTGAAACACCTGGGAGGCCGTCATCCGGTGGATATCCTGGGCCTGCCGGTAAGCCTCGATCAATCCCTCGTCCCCGGACATATGGGCCAGCACCCGCAGCTCGATCTGGGAGTAATCCGCGTCCACAAACACATACCCCTCCTCGGGCACAAACACCTTGCGGATCAGCCGCCCAATCTCCATGCGGATGGGAATGTTCTGCAGATTCGGCTCCGTACTGCTGATGCGTCCGGTGGCCGTTATGGTCTGGTTAAAGCTGGAATGGATCCTGCCATCCGCCCCGATACAGCCCCTGAGGCCGTCCGCGTAGGTGGATTTCAGCTTGGTAAGCTGCCGGTAATGCAGGATCTTGGAAACAACCGGATAGTCCGGCGCCAGCTTCTCCAGCACGTCCGCCGCCGTGGAATAGCCGGTCTTGGTCTTCTTGCCCCCCGGCATCTTCAGCTTATCAAAAAGGATCACACCAAGCTGCTTGGGCGAATTGATATTGAATTCCTCCCCGGCCTCCTTATAAATCTCCTGCTCCACCTCAGCGATCTGGACCGCCAGCCGGTCCCCATATTCCTTAAGCTCGTCCGGACGGATCTTAACGCCGGCACGCTCCATATCGTAGAGTGTCGCCACCAGTGGCATCTCAATCTCCGCAAAAAGCTGCCACATGCCCTGCTCCTTTAAAAGCTCCTCCACCTTCGGCCAGCTCTTGTAGGCCGTATAAGCCGAAAAACAGGCCCACTGTAAAAAGGCCTCCGGCTTCTGCCCGAAAGCCGCCAGGGGCGGAAGCTTCTCCAGAAGCTCCTTGGCGGAGGGTGCCGTCAGAGCACAGTAATCCTTGGCAATGTCCTCGTAGGGATAGTCGTTTTTCAACGGGTTCAGCAGGTATGCGCCGATCTGCACGTCGTAAACCGGGTTCGCCATACCCTCGCCCCCCCGCAAAATTCCCATTTTCTGGGAATCCGTAAAGTATTCAAGCTGGGATTTCAGGTCCAGAGCCACCAGCGTGGTATGCTCCAGAAGCTGCTGCAGCTTCTGGACCAGGTATCCTTCCGTCAGAAATCCTTCAGACGCCAGAAAAGCAGCATCCTCCTCACCAAAGGCCAGCGCCATCCCTAAAAAAGTCCCGCCGTCCCGGATCACGGACATGCCTACGCGCCCCGCTTCCTGGGCACGTCCCAGAAAATCCTCCGCCTCATCCAGTTGGGACAGCCGTTTAAAATGCTGCTCCACCTTCACCTGGGGAGCTGCCCCGGGAAAACGGCCCAGCATATTTTTAAATTCCAGCTCCCTGCACAGCGCATAGGCCTCCGGCGTAAAAAGATCCCCCAGCCGCGCCGCTTCCAGGTCATAGGTGATGGGGCTGTCCGTGTTGATCGTAGCCAGCTCCTTGCTCATCTGTGCCATATCATAGTGCTCCCGCAGCGCCTCCCTGGCCCGGTTGGGCTTAATCTCCTCCAGATGGGCATAGGCGTTCTCGATGGTCTTGTAGGCCACAATCAGATTGGTGGCCGTCTTCTCCCCGATGGAGGGTACGCCCGGAATATTGTCGGAGCTGTCTCCCATCAGGGCCTTCACGTCGATGAATTCCGTAGGCGTCACCTGGTAACGCGCAACAACGTCTGCCGCGTAATAATCCTCGATCTCCGTGCCGGTACGCCTGGTCTTGGGTATGCGGATCTTAATGTGGTCGGTGGCAAGCTGCAGAAGATCCCGGTCGCCGGACACCAGCGACACCTCTAAGCCTGCCGTCTCGCTGCGGCGGGCAATGGTTCCTAAGATATCGTCGGCCTCATAGCCCTCCTGCTCCACGGTCACCACGCCCATGGCCTTAAGCATCTCCTTCATCACCGGCACCTGCTGGCGCAGCTCCTCGGCCATGGGCTTTCTTGTCCCCTTGTATTCTGCATACATTTTATGGCGGAAGGTAGGGGCATGCACATCGAAAGCCACCGTCAGGTACTGGGGCTTCTCCTCCTCTAAGATCTTGAACATAATATTTAAAAATCCGTACACCGCATTGGTGTGAAGGCCGGCGGAATTGGTCAGATCCGGAATACCGAAAAAGGCCCGGTTCAGAATACTATGCCCGTCGATCAAAACTATCTTTTCACTCATTGCTGTCTCCTGCCCTCCAGATTATTAATTCCTGTTTAAATTTCTCTTGTATATTCCCGCAGCCATTGGTTTTCTTCCTCTGTCAGATAGGGAGAGATCGTCTCGTACACCTTCTTATGGTACGCATTCAGGCGGCGCTTCTCCGCCGGATTCATCTCCTCCGGCAAAACCGCGTCCAGATCGATGGGCACATAGGTGATGTTTTCAAAATACAAAAACTGCCCGTACTCGTTCTTCTCACCCTTCCGGCAGATCAGCTCATTTTCCGTGCGGATACCATACTGCCCTTCCAGATAGACTCCCGGCTCATCGGTGGTAATCATCCCCTCCTCCAGCACACAACTGTCGTTGCGCTCCGGTACGATCCGCCAGCGGATGCCGTTGGGGCTCTCATGGACATTTAAAATATGGCCCACGCCGTGGCCGGTGCCGCATTTGTAATCCAGGTTTAAATCCCACAAAGGTCCCCGGGCCAGGATGTCCAGATTGATGCCGCGGCATCCCGAGAGGAACTTCGCGTCCGCCAGATTCAGATTCGCACGGCAGACGGCGGTAAAATGCTCCTTCTGCTGGCGGCTTAACGGCCCAAGGGCGAAGGTCCTTGTGACATCCGTGGTTCCTTCCAGGTAATGACCGCCGGAATCCACCAGAAGAAATCCCTCCGGCTTCAACACGGCATTGGACTCCTCCGTAGCGCTGTAGTGCATCATGGCCCCGTTTGGCCCGTAGGCGCTGATAGTATCGAAGCTTACATCCAGGAAATGCTCCTGCTCCCCCCGAAGCTTTGCCAGATAATTGGAAGCGGATATCTCCGTGATCTCCTCTTTTCCAATGGTATTCTTCAGCCAGTACATGAACTTTGTCACGGCCACTCCGTCCTTGATGTGGGCCTTCACCGTGTTGGCAAGCTCCGTGGGATTCTTCACCGCCTTCATCATAAGGGTAGGATTCTCGGAATCGATCACTTTTACCCCTTCCTTCAGGCTGTGGCAGATCCGGTAGTTGGCCACGGCCTTCTCCAGAAGCACGCCCGTCCCCTCCGGCAACAATTCCACGTCCCGATAAATCTCCCCATATCCCTTCACCGTGATCTGATTTTCCTTTAGATATGAAATTAATTCTTCATTTAATATCTTGTCATTCACATACCAGTTGCAGTAATCCTCTCCAAGCATCACAAAGGACAGCGCCACCGGTACATGGGAGATGTCGCCGCCTCTTATATTCAACAGCCAGGCAATATCGTATAACGAGGTTAGGATATGGACCCGGGCCTCCTGCTCCTTCATCTTCTCCCGCACCCGGCCAAGCTTCTCCGCTGTGGATTCCCCCGCATACTCCTGCGCCAGCACAAAGACCGGCTCCGCGGACAGAGCCGGGCGGTCCTTCCAGATCAGCCCCACCAGATCCTCCGAGACAGAAAGGCGGCCCCCCTTTTCTGCTGCCAGCTCCTCATACATCTGACCATCCTTGCCGTTGACCACCCGGCCGTCAAATCCCAGGCAGCCGCCCCCTGGCAGATGCTCCTTCACATATTCCTCTACCTTGGGCACACCCTCCTCCGCCATCTTAAACAGCTTTACCGGCGTCCCCAAAAGCTGTGCCTCCGCCTGGATAAAGTAGCGGCCGTCGGTCCACAGGCCCGCCTCCTCCAGGGTGATTACGGCCGTCCCCGCCGAACCGGTAAACCCGGTGATATATTTTCTGGCCTTAAAATACTCGCCTACATATTCTGATTCATGAAAATCCGAAGTGGGCACCAGGTAAATATCGATCCCCCTCCGCTTCATTTCTTCCCGCAATGCTGCAATCCGTTCTGCGATCATGTATTTTCTCCTCCTATGCCGATCCCGGCCTGTTGCACATACCTTGAAACATTGTAGCATATCTACAAAAAGATTTCCAGAAAAATCTCAACCAATCAATACCTTTATGATAACAAAAAGAGGCGGAATATGCAACCTCCACCTCTTTCCAGAATTCCTGCCGTTTATTTTGTGCCAAAGCCCTCTTTTAAGACTCGGGCGTCACGCCCAGCGCCTCAAACAACTCCTTGCAGGCCGTATCCATCTTGTTGTAAAGCTCCTCATCCAAAATGGTATTGTAGGAAAACGCAATATTCCCCACCAGGTAATCCACCGTTATGGTACTGTAATCCCCCGGAAGGGCCTTATTTTCCCGGATGGATGTTTTCCATTCCTCAAGCTGTTCCTGGGAGCTATCGCTATTCTCCGGGCTCATCACCAGGATCATCGCCATAGACATATCGTCCCACCAGCCGGCGCACTCATTTACCGGCGTTCCCGGCCAGTAAGTCGCATGGTCCTGCAGCCAGGTCTCGGCCCCATTTCCCTCCGTAAAAATCCCTGCTTCCGTGAAATAATCAATAAAATCCTGCCCGCTCCATGCATCCAGGCTTTCCGGATAATTACCGAGGTCCGGCCCCCCGGATCCCTTCCCTCCATCTGCCGTGCCGCAGGCCGCAGCGCCCAGAAGCAACACCGCAGCCAGGATCATAGCCAATACCTTTTTCATCCCTCTGCTCCTTTCTCTTATCTATTTTTATTCGCCATACTTTTAATATAAGATCTTTGCCAGACGTTCCCGGATATAAGCTCCGTCCACCGCTCCCGGTTCATGGAACAGCACCTGGCCGTCCTTGTAATAGTATAGATCCGGAATCCCCTCGATCTGGAATTCCTCCGAGGTTTTGGGGCATTCGTCCACATCCACCTTCACAATATTCAGGAATGGGAACTCATCCTCCAATTCCTCCAATACCCGTGCCAGCATCTTACAGGGGCCACAGGTCTTGCCAAAAAAATCCACCAGCACCACGCCCTCGCTGACCAGCTCCTTGTAATTCTCATCCGTTGCATAAATCGTCGCCATCTTTCTCCTCCTTCTTATCCTGTTTTCGAGACATATCGGATTCTCCTATCGGAACTTCAAATGCTCCTGCACATACTGCTCCAAAAATTCCCGGCCTGCGCCCTCCAATTCCTCCAAAGAAAGCTTTGAAGCATCCAGCCCATTCTCATGAGCCAGCCACAAGGCTGTGGCAATCTGCCATTCTGCCTGGTTTCTGATCTCCTTCCGGATGCCTTCCACCGTCTCTGCACCAAAATATCCCCGCAGTTCTTCGGCAGTCATTTGCTCCAGACTCTTTCCAATCTCCGTAAGCCCCCGCTCCATTTCTCCCCACATCCAGTCTTCAATGGAATGAAGTTCCTCCTCGTCAAACTCCCAGTCGCTATGTGTAAGCACATATTCCGCCAGCGAGGACATCACGCCAAAAAAGGCCTCCCGCCGTTTCTCCTCCTGGTAGTTCTTCTCCACCTGCTGCCGATAGCTTTCTACCGTGGTGCAAGCCGAAAATTCTTCATGCTCCCTGGCATAAGCCGCCGCCATCTCATCGTCGGGCTCCGGAAAAACCGTCCGGGAAGCTTTCTGGACCGTCACCTTCACCGCAGCGCCCTCTACGCCGCCCTCGAAGCATTCGCCGATGCCACGCCCCAGAAGCTGTTCCTCCAGCTCCCGGTCAAAAATCCCGCCGCCCACCGTCACATAAACCGACGGCCGGTTAAACTTTTCCTTTTCACTTTCCAGGGCCAGCACAACCACATCGCCCCGTTCCACCCGGTCCGGCGTCTCCGTCCGTTTATACGGCCGGGTCAGATGCCGCATCTGGCTGTCAATATGCTCCTGGGGACAGGTCAGCATATACTCCCAGGCCACCGGGGCGTCATGATAATCTGCCAGCGAATTAATATAAGATTTCATTGTATTCCACCTTTCCTTTCCAAGTTATTAAGTCTTCTCTTAATTTTATCCGGCGATGATAAGCTTTCTTAAAATCTCGCTCTTAGCCTGCACCTCCTCTCTGGTCCCTTCCGCCTCCACACGGCCCTGGTTCAGCACAACCACATGCTCCGCCCGTTCCAGCATCTTCATATCATGGGAAATCATAAGGGTGGTTCTGCCTTTCATCAGCTTCACCAGAGCCTCCGTCACAAGCATCTCTGCGTAAATGTCCAGGTTACAGGTGGCCTCGTCCAGCAGAAGGTAGGCCGGATCCAGCATCACCGCCCGGGCAATGGCAATCCGCTGCCGCTGGCCTGCGGAAAGCCGGCAGCCGTTCTCTCCGATTTCAAATTCGTAGCCCCCGGGAAGCTCCTGGATAAATTCCTCCGCGCAGGCCATCCGTGCCGCCTGCCTGGTCTCCTCCTGGGAAACCTCCCTGTTCATACCGTAATTGATATTTTCCCGGATCGTCCCGTCAAACAACTGGGGCTCCTGCAAAACGTACGCCACGCTCTGGCGCCATTCCTTCAAATGAATCTCCTGGGCATCCCGCTCCCCGAAACAGATCCTGCCGCTGTCCGGCGTATAAAAACGCTCGATCAGCTTAAACAGGGTACTTTTTCCAGAACCATTGGGTCCCACCAGCAGCGTTGTTTTTCCATGAGGAACCGTAAAGCTGGCCCCTTCCACCACAGGCTTCTCCCCATAGCCAAAGGTCACGTCGCAAAACGTAAGATCCGCGTCCGGCATATCCATGGTACGGTTCCGCTCATAAACCTCCTCTTTCTCCGCCATCAGCCCCGAAATGTAAAATAGCTGGCCGTTATAATACATCAGACTGGTGTAAAGCCCCGGCAGAGAGCTTAAGGATCCATAGGCAATCAGGATATAGTTCTGGAAGGCCGCCAGTTCTTCTATGGTAATACTGCCATCGTTGACCCTGGGCACGCCCATCACAAAGACCAGTATGGTGATGATATTGGTAATGGGAGAAGAAATAAAATTATTTACCAGCGTCAGTACTGCCTGATACACTTCTGCCTGGTAAAAACGCTGAACCGCCTCCTTCCCCCTGCGGCTCTCCTCCTTCTGGGAATGAAGCTGCCGGATCTGGGTAAAAAAGCCAAGATGCTCCGCCAGGTACGCCGTAAGCTCCGCATCCGCCCGTCTTCCCCTGCGCTCCCTGAGGAACATGAATTTTCCCTCCAGCCAGGTGCTGAACACGATATAGACCAGAAGAAACGGCACAATATAGATCATGGCAACATCGATGGCCGACATAGCGGCAACGCTCATGTACACCGACGCCATCCCGGTGAGAAATCCCACCAGAGAAGTCAAAAGGCCCTCTGCATAGCCGCTATCCTGGGTAATCCAGGAAACCATCCGGGAACCGTTTTTTTCAAAAGCCCCAAGGGGCAGGCGCAGAGAATGGCCGATCAGCCGGTTCTGCAGATTCCGCTTCACCACTGCCGCCGAATAAAATGCCGGAATACTAGCCGCAATCCCGGCAAGCACCGACAACATTTGAAAACCGATGTAGCCCCAGAGCACGCCGCTATCTTCAATATTTCCCAGCTTCAGATCTGTTTCATAGGGGATATACAGCAGGGCAACCTTGGTACTCAGAATCCCCAGGACCACCTGCAGGACATAAAGCTGCCAGGGAATCCGGATATTCCGGAACAACCCAAAAGTCCGCTTCCACATACCTTTTTGCATCTGCTCCTTCACCTCTGCTCCCCCCTTCCGTTCTCCACTGCCAATTCCTGGCCATCAGATTCGTCCTTAAAGGTATTTCCTGAAAATTCGCGTAAGAACCTGCTGGTTCCCATCAGCTCCTCCACCGCGCCCTGGGCCGAAACCACGCCGTCTTCCAAAATGACTGCCCGTTCTGCGATTGCCAGAACCGCCGCCGTATGGGCAATCACAATCATACACCGCCCTCTGGCCGCTTCCCTTAGAATCTCCATCAGTTCTGCCGTGGCAATGGCGTCCATGGAAGCCGCCGGCTCATCCAGGATCAGGTAGTGGGCCTGCGACAGCAGCGCCCGGGCAACACAAAGGCGCTGCCGCTGGCCGCCGGAAAGGTTATTGCCATATTCCTCCAGCAGCGTATCTGCCCCGTCCTTCATCTCCTGCACAAAATCGTAAGCCCCCGCCTGCACCAGGGCCTTCGTAAAATCCTCCTGGGAAACCTGTTCCCTGCCATAGCAGACATTTTCCCGGACCGTCCCGGAAAATAACATGCCATTCTGGGACACCATCACAAACTGCTCCCGGTAATCGTCCAGCGCATAGTCCGAAACCGGACGATCTCCTATTGTAATTGCTCCCTGCCAGGGTTCATAAAGGCGGGTCAGCAGATTCATCAGCGTCGTCTTCCCACAGCCGCTTGCTCCCAGCAGAGCCGTGATGCAGTGATCCTTGAATTCACAGCTAACGCCCTCTAATACCGGCTGTTCCTCCTCGTAACCGAAACAAACCTCCTGAAGCCGGATATCGCCTGTAAGCTCCGTACAGGCCTCCCCGGCCTGGTCCTCCTTTGGCGCGTCCATAATCTCCGCCACACGGTCCGCGCCGCCCTGGATCGTCTTCACATTGCTCCAGTACATCACAAATTCCGTGATGGCGCCGGTAAACAGGGAGGAAAACATGAAAAATGCGATCCATGCCCGGGTGGAAATCATTTCTCCCCGCAAAAGCACTACACCCACCAGCACAATCACGGCCGACTGCAGCAGATCCACCGCTGTCCTTGACAGATCCTCAAACTGGCCAAACCAGCCCGTCTTAATATCCACTTTATAAAGCCGTTCCGTCAGTTCCTCTCCTCGCCCGGCCTCCCGTTCCTCCTTTGCAAACGCCTTAGCCAGCGGAATATTGGTCACAAGCTCCGCCAGCCGCTGGGTCAGGCCGGCCTTGATGGAAGCCTCCCGCTCCGTTAGGGAAAAATTAATCCGGCCGAAAAGAAAGGCCAGAAAAAACTGAATGGGAATAAAGGCGATCAGGACCGCCGACAATCTCCAGTCATACCGGAAAATCCGGCCAAAGATGGAAAACGCTTTATAGAACGCCGTAACCAGCGGCAGCAGAACCAGCATAATGGTAGAATCGATCACAATGGAATTGCTGACGATCCGGTATACGGCCTCCCTGGGATTTTCCTTCTTAAAAAAGCTCATGGGCAGCCGCATCACCTGATCCAATACGACGCTGCGCATGTTGCGGTTGATTCTGGCGCTGGTGATCTGCCGGAAAAAAATTACCAGGTTACTGCCGATCAGATTAAGGATGATGATACCCACCAGCTTCGTTAAAAGGGCTGCGCTGGTATCTCCCGCAAAAAGCTGGGCGGTATAATCGGTCTCGCTAAGCCCTATATTCACAAATCCCAGATTCAGTATGATATAAATAGCCAAAAACCCCCAGGGAAGATGACACTTGGGAAATACTCTGATAAACCGGAGCCAGACGCCTTTTTTCTGCTTCAGGACGATAGAATCAACAGTTTCTTTTTTTCTATGCATAAGGCTCTCTCCCCTTCCGTGCTTTTGCAATGATTATACAAAAAAAAGAATCGACGCACAATCTATAATGCCTATCATGCGTCGAAACGTGTCAATTCAGCGCGCAAAGTTCAGCGCCCGGCCGGCAGGTTCAGCTTCCTAAGCTGCCGGATCAGCTCCTCATAACGGTTCCGGGAGACCGGAACCGGCTTATCGCCGCCCCTAAGAAGGGCCTCATACAACTGGCGGCCTGCATCCCGCACTGCCTCCACCCGGTACAGAGACAGCAGAAAGGACTGGTGGCACAGAAAAAAACCATGCTCCGAAAGCATCTCCTCCAGCTCCCGCATGGTATAATTCATAATCCTCAGCACCTCGTCTTCCATATGGAGGTAATTCTTGCGGTTGTCCCGCTCAATGTAACAGATCTTTCGTACCTCCAGAATCCGGTAGCCCTGGGACAAATGGAACATCAGTCTCGCAGAGCTTTGCTGCCGCTGCTCCCCCAGGCGGCGTCGTACCTCCCCCAGGGTCCTGGCCAGCTTTTTTTCATTGATTGGTTTTGTTAAAAAATTAACAGGTTGGAAATCATAACCATCGATGGCATAGGAAGAATGACCGGTCAGAAACACGATCAGAAGCTCCGGTTGCTCCTGGCGGAGCCTTTCTGCCACCGTAAAGCCGGTCTCCCGATTCAGTTCAATATCCAGAAACAGAAGCTGCGCCGTCCCGGCCTCCAGATAGGCAAAAAGCTCCTCTCCCGTGGCAAAGCTGCCTGCCACCTCCACCTCCGGAAATCCCTTTAAGGCCGCCATCGCCGCCAGCCTGGAATGCTCATCATCATCCAGCAGCAACGTCCGTATCTTCATCCTTCTTCTCTCCCTTCCACCAGGCTCACCCGGTTGGGAATGTTCACCACAAACCGGATCAACTCCCCGTCAAACTCCGGATAGATCCGTCCCCTGTAGCGCTCCACTGTCTTAAGGACCATGGATAACCCTATGCCCTCATGGCCTTTCTTGGTGGAATACCCCGGATCAAAAACCCGGGCAATCCTGTCCGGCTCCCCGGTAAAACGGTTTTCTAAAATAATCACCGTATTCCCCCTCCGTTTCAGGATGCAAAGACGAATTCCCTGCGCCTTATCCTCCGGAGTCCTCAAGGCGTCGATGGCATTTTGCAGAAGATTTCCGATGATCTTGTTGCATTCAAATCCATTGCAAAAAATATCCCTCATATCATAGGTAATCTCATAGGTAATGTCTGACCCCCGGCTGCGGGCCTCTTCCCGCATATGATACAGCATGGAACCCACCACGGCGTCATTCACCGGCATAATGTCATTGACGGCATTCGCCTCCAGCACCAGCCGGCTGACATACGCCTGGCATTCTTCATACCGGCCACTTTCCACCAGCCCGGAAATGGCGTGCAGATGCAGGTTAAAATCATGGCGCTGGGAGCGTATGGTATTCATATAATCCCTGGACTCCTGCTGCCAGCGGCCAAATGCCTCATTGAGCTCCTCCGCTAAAACCCGCCGCATAAACTCCTGTCCAAGCCACAGGCCAAAACCGGAAAGCAGCAGGAAGCTGATGCAAAGCGAAAGAGCCTCCCCGATTCCCGGGCGCCCACAGATCAAGAGCAGCAAAAGCTCCGGAACCAGGAAAAGGCAGGGCAGCAGACTGGCCCGCAGGTACATGCCCCGATACTGCGGCCAGAACTCGCAGGGGCTGACCCGTCCGTGATCTGCCCTCTCCGGCAGGGTACATAGGCACAAAAGAAGCACCGCCAGGTAAACGGCATAGCGGAAGACGCTGCCACCACAAATACACAGCGGAAAAACTGCCAGGTCCACACAGATATCAAATACCAGCTCCGGCAATATATACTGCCGCTGATGCCAGACCCCGTCGCATACCAGGCCGACGGCCTGGCCCAGAGGCAGTCCCAAAAAGGCCAGATCCGCGGAGCCTGGGAACGTTCCCGGCCCCGCAAGATTCCCCAGCGCCCAGAGCAGCAGGGCAGACACGCTACCCCCACCCACCGCCAGCGCTGTTTTGAGGATCCTTTTCTTCTCCCGCATCAGCCAGCGGTCCGCAGATATCGTGGAAACCGCCAGCAGGATCGTTATGGTAAGCCAACGAAACATCCTTTACACCTCGTCCTGGTATCTACAACGCCAGATATTCTACCACACTGTGGGCCGCAATATTGCCCTCCCCCACCGCCTTGGCGTACTGGTAGGGGCGTCCGGTGCAGTCTCCCGCCGCGTAAACCCCCGGCAGATTGGTGGCCATGGCCCGATCCACAACGATGTGGCCTGCTTCCGCCGTAAGCTTGGGAAACAATGTTGCCAGGGCAACGGAGCTGCGCAGGCAGAACACGCCGTCCACCGGCACTTCTTCGCCGTTCCCAAGTTTTACGCCATTTGCCCGGCCCTCTCCCGAGACCGCCGCCGCCTTCTCAGTCATAACCTCCACATTTTCCATGCACACTGCGGGATTGGGATACTGTGGGAAATAATATACCTTCGCCGCAAGATTTGCAAGGTATGCCACCTCATGCTCAAACCGGGCGGCATTGCAGATGATTGCGATGGTCTTTCCCCGGTACAGGTTGCCATCGCAGGTGGCGCAGTAGCTGACCCCGCGACCTACCAAGGCTGTCTCTCCCGGCAGTGTTACCGTATTGGCAACACCGGTTGTCAGAATGATGGTTTTCGCCTCGTAAAATTCGCTGCCTGCCATCAGCGCATAATGCTCTCCCATGGACATGATGGAATTCACCATCTGCTCCGTGACCTCGATCCCCATCTGCCGGATCTGCTGCTGAAACGCATTGTTTAACTCCTGCCCCGTCACTGCCGCCAGACCGGGATAATTGAAAATGCATTCCGCCTTGGTGATCTTGTCGCTTAAGCTTTTGCTGCCCAGCCAGATAAAATTTTTGTCTAAAATTTTTAAATTCAGGGCCGCGGAAACGCCTGCCGGACCTGTCCCAATAATTGCCGCATCATAAATCATAGGTATTCCCCCTTCGTCTTATAGTGCCTGTCGATGTTTCCTGGATAGAGTATACCAGATTCCGAAAATATCCGCAACTGCCCATCCGATGGGAACCGACACCCAGATTCCGGTAACGCCCACCGTGGGCATCGCAGAGAGCACATTGGCCAGCACCACCCTTGTCCCAAGGGATAAAACGGTCAGCACCACCGACATTCCCGGCCGCTTGATGGCCCGGTAATACCCGTACAGCAGAAATAAAATGCCAATGCCGATGTAGCAGGCTCCCTCAATCCGCAGATACTGCGCACCGATACGGATGGTCTCCTTACTGGCCCCATCCACAAAAATTCCCATCAGGCGGTCTGCAAGCAGACAGACCAATGCGCTGACGACTATACAGAAGCAGGCCACACTGACGGCCGCCTGCTTTACGCCGGCCCAGATGCGTTCTTTTTTCCCTGCCCCGAAATTCTGGGCCACAAATACGGAAAAGGCATTTCCAAAATCCTGCACCGGCATATAGGCGATGGTATCGACCTTCACCGCCACCGAAAAAGCCGCCATGACAATTGCCCCAAAGCTGTTCACCACTCCCTGCACCAGAAGGATGCCGAAATTCATCATGGACTGCTGCAGGCAGGTAAGCCCCGACAGGGACAGAATGCTCCTGACGTTCTGCCTGTTCCAGCACAAATCCGCCTTCCCTGGCCGATATCGGGGACAGGATATCCAAAAATACAGAAGCGTCCCAAGGCCGGACACGTACTGGGCGATTACGGTGGCGACAGCCGCGCCCCGGATCCCCATTTTCAAGGATATGACAAAATACAGGTCCAGGACAATGTTCAAAACCACCGCTACGCCGAGAAAAATCAGCGGCGCCAGGGAGTTCCCCATGCCCCGCAGCACATTTGACAGATAGTTATACAAAAAGGTTGCGAAAAAGCCTGCAAACACATAAACCAGATACAGACGCATGTCTCCTCTCAGTTCCCGCGGCACGGAAAGCAGGGCAATGATACCGTCCACACACACATAAAAAATCCCCGTTATCGCCAGGGTCAGGGCGCCAATCAGCGCGGCCGACAGAAAGATTCCGTTGCGGATCTCATCTTCCTTTTTCTTTCCGCAGGCGATAGCCACAAAGGAGCCTGTCCCCAGGGACAGGCCGATAATCACGGAGTTGAAAAAGGTCATCAAGGTATAGGAGGCGCCCACCGCCGCTAAGGCGTTGTCTCCGATATAGCGCCCCACCACCCAGGTGTCCACCAGATTGTAAAGCTGCTGGAGCACATTGCCCAGCATTAGCGGAACCGCAAAGGCCCAAAGCCCGGCCGTGATCCTGCCGGTAGTCAGATCCTGGTTTTTTATTCGAAATGTAGATTTCACTTTCAGTCTTCCCACTTTCTTTTATTCTTTACCTTCCATTTCCCGGAGCGATTGTTTCCAATATACCACAAGCCCTCTGTCATAGCAAGAAATTTCCCCGGCCAGCCCTCTCATACTGTCTTGAAGTCCTTATAGCCATTTAATTTCTAATTTTTTAGAATTTTTTGACAGAACACTTGCCTGCCTTCCCCTTCCTTCCCTATAATAAAATCTGGTTTTTATGAAAAATGACATCATCTACTATTTTTTAACCAGGAGGTTTCTGCTATGGATTTTATGAAAATACGAATGGAACAATTACAGAAGGACTACGCGTCCTGCAGCTATCCCGAAACGTTCTCCCGTATCAGCCGGGAAGAATTGATGCTGCCCATGCAGGACGGAAAATGCATGCGCACCGTCCTCTACCATCCGCAGGGCTCGGCGCAGTATCCGGTGATCCTGCGCCGGACCTGCTATCCCCGGGACGAGGCGCTTATCGCCATCGACGCTGAAAATTTTGCCCGCCGGGGCTACTGCTTCATCTATCAGTTCTGCCGGGGAACCGGGGGCTCTGAGGGAGACTGGCTGCCCAATGTCAATGAACGCTCAGACGGCCTTGACACCGTCAACTGGATCTGCGCACAGCCCTGGTGCGAGGGTTTGGGCTACTGGGGCCTGTCCTATGCGGCTCTTTGCGGCTGGGCTATCGCCGATACCGTTAAAGGAAAGGTGGACTCCATGTTCCTGCTCCATTACGGTACCGACCGCTTCACATCCGCCTACCATAAAGGTCTTTTCCACCACGATGTTCTAACCGGCTGGTCTATGCAGAATGCCGGCTGGCCCATCGATGCCGATTACGAGACCTCCTGCCGCTACATGCCCCATCTTGAAGTAGACGAAGCCCTCTGGGGCGGGAAGCTTCCCTGGTACCGGGACTACATCACCAATGAATACCCGGAGGATCCTTACTGGCAGCAGGGCTGGTGGAAGCAGCTTGCCGGGATTCCCTCCCAGGTGGAAATCCCCCTCTACATCGTCAGCGGCTGGTATGACCACCATCATGAGAGCACCATGAAGACCTGGTCCCGCTTAAATCCGGCAGCCAAAAAGATGAGCTGGCTCCAGATTGGCGGTTGGAATCACGGTCTGCAGCCGGTGCTTGCAGACAAGCCCACCCAGAACCTGGACAATGTGGAGGTCCAGAAAGCCCTGGACTGGTTTGACCTGACCTTGAAAAAAAGGCAGCTTCCCCAGGCGAAAATCCGTTATTACGTTCCCGGAAAGGACTGCTGGCTTACGGACAGCTCCTGGGAAAATCTCGACCGCCAGACCCGGACACTTTACTTAAGCGCCGCCGGACAACCCGGCTCCGTCACCGGAAGCCTTACACGGGAACCAGATGCAAACACCAGTTCTTTTTCTTATACCTATGATCCGTCCAATCCCGTGCGCACCCACGGCGGCGACTGCACCCTTTGCAGTTGGAACGTCACCGGAAGCCTGCTGCAGCCAGAGCCCGGCAGCCGGGAGGATGTGCTGACCTTCCTCTCGGAGCCTCTGCCCGGGGAGCTGGTCTTAAACGGTAAAATCGATGTAGAGCTCTGGGTAAAGACAGACTGTGAAAACACCGCCTTTTTTGCCAGTATCGACGAGGTAACGCCGGAGGGAAACGCCTACCACATCCGCACCTCCGCCACCACCATCCGCCACGAGCTGCCCAGGAACGCTTCCTACCAGCCCGAAACGCCGGTGAAGGTAACTGCAGACATGAGCGATATCTGCTATGCCCTGCCCAAAGGCTCCCGCATCCGCATCGATATCACCTCCTCGGATTTTCCCCAGTATGCGGTCCACAGCAATCAGGCCGGTCCCTGGGCTTCTGCCACGGAAAACAGAATCGCGCACCAGGCTGTTCTCACCGGAAGCGGATACCCAAGCTGCGTGAAGCTGCCGGTGCTGGCTTGAAAAAAATTGCATCCTGATGTATGATAAAGAAAAAACGCAAGGAGGATCCCATGCATTTCATCCTGTGTATTGACAACAACGGCGGCCTTGCCTTTCACAACCGCCGCCAGAGCCAGGACCGGGCGCTGCGGGAGCATTTGCTTCAGTTGGTGGGCAATGCCCGGCTCTGGATGAACGGCTACAGCAGAAAACAATTTCCGGATCCGGTCCCGGCAAATCTTGTGGTGGACGAGGACTTTCTAAAAAAAGCCGCACCGGATGATTACTGCTTCGTGGAGACCCTGGACCCTTCTCCCTATGAAGCTCAGATCAGAACCCTTATTCTGTTTTGCTGGAACAGAGACTATCCCGCCGACACCTTTTTTACCAGGAAGCCCGACGGCTGGAAACTAGTGGATTCCCAGGATTTTCCCGGTTTTTCCCATGAAACAATCACAAAGGAGGTTTACAGACGATGAAAAAAATGAACACACGAATCATGCCATTGCTTCTGGCAGCGCTTCTGCTTTTATCCGCCTGTGGCAGCGGCACACCAGCCACAAACACCCCAAAGGAGCCGGAGCCTCCGGTTTCCCAGGAAGCCGCCCCTGCCGCTCCTTTGGATCAAAACCCGTCTCCGGACACGGATATTCCGGAAAATACGCCTGCGCCGGAGGGACCGGATATAGCAGAGGAACCAGCCATACCGGAGGAACCGGTGATCCCGGATCTTTCCTCCGCGCCCTTTCACGCTGCAGACGCCGTCCCCTACACCGAGGACGCCTATACCATCGTAAACGACAACCAGCCCTATTTTTCGGAAAGCGATCTGACCGATCAATCCTTCGAATTCTATAGCGAGCTGGACGACCTTGGCCGCTGCCAGACCGCCTACGCCAGCATCGGCCTGGATCTGATGCCCACCGAAAAGCGGGAATCCATCGGGCAGGTCCGCCCCAGCGGATGGCAAACCGTCAAATACGATATTGTGGACGGAAACTACCTCTACAACCGCTGCCACCTGATCGGCTACCAGTTGTCCGGAGAAAATTCCAACGAGAAAAATCTCATCACCGGAACCCGGTATCTCAATGTCCAGGGAATGCTGCCCTTTGAAAATATGGTGGCCGACTATGTGAAGGAAACCGGAAACCATGTCCTGTACCGCGTCACCCCCATCTACGAAGGCGACAACCTCTTAGCCTCCGGAGTGCTGATGGAGGCGGAATCTGTAGAAGATCAAGGCGGCGATATCCTCTTTTGCGTCTATGTATACAATATACAGCCCGGCATTACCATTGACTATGCCACCGGGGAAAGCGCCCTGGCCAGTACAGACCTTCCCCTGGATTCTGCTTCTGCGGAAGCCGGAACACAGGAGACCACTCCTTCCGTTCAGGAACCCGCTCCTTCTGCCCAGGAACCGGAGCCTTCTGTTCAGGAACCGGAGCCCCAGGGTACTGCCTACATCCTGAACACCAATACCAAAAAGTTCCATATTCCCTCCTGCTCCAGTGTGAAGCAGATGAAGGACTCCAATAAGCAGGAGTATACCGGAAACCGGGAGGACATTATCGCAATGGGATACGATCCCTGCAAGCGGTGCCATCCGTAAAAAATGTGATTGCTTCTCTTTTACCATTTCAATGCAAAGAGTGCACGCGAGGTGTTACCATGACTATCTTAAACGACCTGATCGTACTTTTTAATACAACTGCACCTGGGAAAATCTACCATGAAGTGGTAAAGATTATGTTTTAAGAATCTGTTCATCCTGCCATCCCTCTCACTGGAACAGACGGCCGAGCTGTGTAATACCTCCGTGATCACCATCAACCGGCTTTTAAAGAAAATACAATGCCCCTTCGCGCCTTCAAACAGCGGCTGGGCGACAATTCTCGCCCCCGCATGGGGGCACTCCTTCCAGGAGCCATATTACTTTCTTCTGCTATATGAGTTTCAATTCTCGCCCCCCCACGGGGGCACTCTTCATATT
>CATJBQ010000081.1 GCA_949738465.1 uncultured Lachnospiraceae bacterium | reverse complement strand
TTATAATTTCTTCCATTTCTGCCGGCTGCCCATACAGATGCACTGCTATGATTGCTTTTGTTTTTCCAGTAATCTTTTGCTCTATTTCCTCCGGATTGATATTGTAGCTTTCCAGCCTCGGCTCCACAAAAACCGGCATTGCTCCAGTATAGGATACTGCCAATGCCGTCGCAATATATGTGTTGGAAGGAACGATCACCTCATCTCCTTTCCCGATCCCATAAGCCCTTAGAATGAGGTATAAGGCATCCAGCCCGTTTCCGCAGCCTACGCAATATTTTGTACCGCAATAGGCCGCAAACTCCTCTTCAAATTTATCAACCTCTTTTCCCTGAATAAACCAGTGATTCTCATAGACCTCCTGGAATTTTTCCAGCATTTCTGCTTCGATCTCATTATGCATCATCTCGACTGTCGAAAATGGTATCTTCATCTTATTGTCCTTCTTCCTCATGAGCTGATTTCTTTATAAAACTTAAAAATTCATCGTAATTTCTAATATAATCTTCTTCTTTATAATAATCGGATGCCAGTACCATCAAAACCGCGTCCGGATAAAAGTCATACATTTCTCGCCACATAACATTTGATACGTATAATCCTTCATAAGGACATTCTAACGGCACAATTTTCTTCTCCGAACCATTATCCAATAAAATTTTACAGGAGCCATGAATACAGATTAAGATCTGTTCCAATGATTTGTGTGCATGATACCCTCGTCTTACCCCTTCCCCAGTATCATACATATAGTACACCCTCTTAATCTCAAAGGGAATGTCTTTATATTCTTCCAGCGCTACTAACTGTCCTCTTTCGTCCCCATGCTGTTGGAATGCATACTTGACTACCTGCATCTTCGCTCTCCCTCCACCATAAATCTGATCTTTTCCTAATACTTACATACTATAAATTTCAATTTATCCATGTTTGTTCTCTGCTGCGTTTAACCTCAATTCTGCTTCCAACAACGCCATCTCCTGGCTCAACCGCTTCACCTTATCCGACAACCTGGAAACAGAAACCGTCAACGTAAAAATAATCAACAGCGAAAACACAAACCCCAGAAAGAACAACATATTCACTGCCAACTCAATCCCCAGCAAATGTGTCACCCAGTTGAGCATCGGCGGAAACACATCAAAAACCAGCACAACAACACCCACCACAACCCAGACCAGCGCGTACCGCAGATCCAGCTTTTTCTTCCGCACCAGATTTCCAATCACCAGCAAAGACAACACAATCAATACCGCAACAATCACCTGCAACTTGATACTCACAGCTTCCCCTCCTATCTCCGCAGCATGGCCACCAGAATCGCCAGCGTTACCTTAATCATATAATACACGGAATTTTTCAAAGATATCGACGAAACGCCGCTCTCCCGCTCATTCATTCGTACCGGGATCTCCTCAACCTTCAGCTTCTTCTTCAACAAAAAAGTCACACTTTCCGGTTCTGGATAATCCTTCGGGTAATCCGCTGCAAAAATCTCAATCACCCTGCGGTTCACCATCCGCATTCCGGAGGTTGGATCTGTAATCTTCTTCCTGGTAAGCACCCGGATCAATCCCGTAAAATAACGAATTCCCAAACGGCGCAGGCCGCTGGACTGAAACCCTTCCTTGGCAATATAACGGGAGCCGATCACCATATCCAACTGTTTCTCCGTCAGGACCTTCGCCATCTCCTCCAGATAAGAAGCATTGTGCTGGCCATCGCCATCAAACTGCACCGCAATATCATATCCATTTCGCATAGCGTAAAGGTAACCCGTCTGCACACCTCCGCCAATCCCAAGATTTACCGGCAGGCTCAGAACATGGAATCCATTTTTCCGGCAGATCTTAAGGGTATCATCCGTAGAACAGTCATTGACGATCACATAATCAAATCCTGGTGCATGCTCTATTACATCATGTACGGTTTTTTCAATATTTCCCGACTCATTGTAGGCCGGTATTATCACCAGTTTTTTCATCCTATCCTCTCTGCTGTCCCGTTGCTAAACATCGCGGTATGTCCCAGGGCGCTTCTTCTATTTTGCAAAAATCCTCAGATAAATCCCAATCATCACATTCCGCAGCTTCCGCAGCAGTACGCTCAATTCCACCTCAAATTTACTGATCCGAAGCACTCCCGCAGCCGCATGCTTCTCCACCAGCTTCCGGTGCTCTGCCACATACACATCCCGCTTCTGCCCAATCATCACTCCTGTATTGGAATCATTGCGGACCATAAAGCGATTCAACGGTTCATGCAGGATATAGACATCCCCTGCACAGGCAATCCGTACCCACATATCAAAATCCAGAATATAAGTAAAGGAAGTGTCAAACAGGCCGGTCCGTTCCAAGATAGAACGCCGAATCAGATTATTTACCGGCGCTCCAAAAAAATTATTCAGCATCAACGAAGTCTTCGCTACCTTTTTCCCATTTACGACACCACTTCGATAATACCGCTTAAAAGCCCCTGTGGTCTTACCATTCACATCCACCAGACGCGTATCGCTCTCCACCAGATTCACGAAAGGGTGCTCCAGCATCGCTTTCGCTTCCCGCTCAATAGCCTCCGGTTCAATCTGGTCATCCGCGCAGATCAGCTTCACATACTCCCCCTGGCACAATTCCAGACAATGGTTCCAGTTACCGGACATGCCCAGGTTCTGCTCATTTCTGTATAACCGGACTCTGCCGTCCTTCTCTATAAAACGCTCCACCAGAGAAACCGTATTGTCCTTGGAATTATCATCCACAACAACCAGTTCAATATTTCTATACGTCTGATCCAGCACCGACTGTATGGTTTCCGCAATCGTCGCACTGCTGTTATATGCCGGTATGCAGACACTCACCAGCGGCTGACAGATCTTCTTATCCCCGGTCATCACGTCCTCCCTTACAGCCATATCCTAGATTCCCTTCATATACTCCCGAACCGCCACTTTCCAATCTGCCATCTCATACCCCGTTGTCAGCTTCAGCATATAATTCTCCAGCACCGAATACGCCGGTCTTGCCGCCGACTGAGGATTCATCTCCATATACTTCCTGGTAGATACCCTTACCACCTTGGTTTCCTTGCCTGCCAGCCGGAACACTTCTTCCGCAAAATCTGCCCAACTACACTGCCCCTCGCAGGTTCCATGGAACAAACCATAGTTCTCGGTAGGCTCCAGCACATGAATCAGCCGCGCCAGCTCCAGCGCGCTGGTTGGGCTTCCCAACTGGTCGTCCACCACCGTCACCGTATCATGGCTTTCCGACAAACGCAACATCGTCTTGGCAAAATTCTTCCCATCTCCGTAAAGCCAGGCCGTCCGTATAATAAAATATTTCCTTGCAAACCGTTCCACAAAACGCTCGCCCTCCAGCTTCGTCTTCCCATAGGCGCTCACCGGATGAACCGCATCAAACTCTGTCTGTGGCTGAGTAGCATTCCCTTCAAACACGTAGTCCGTGGACACATGGATCAGCTTCGCATCCACATCCGCCGCCGCGATGCTTAAATTCCTCGCCCCAATGGCGTTGATTTTGTAAGCAAGATCCCACTGCTGCTCGCACAGATCCACCGCCGTGTGGGCGGCACAGTTAATGATCACATCCGGCCGTTTTTCTCTCACAAAGCCAAGGACTGCGTCCACATCCGTGATGTCCAGAGAAAAAATACCGTCTCCCTCCACCACATCCGTATTGATGAATTCCACATCATCCTTCTGATATACCTGATTAATCGCCCGTCCCAACTGCCCGTTACAGCCAGTGACCAGAATCTTCTTCATTGTCGTTCCCTCTCTTATTCTGTATTTTTGACATGCATGGCTGCTTTAAGGGCATTCTGCTGCCACACACCCAAGCGCCGCCTCCACCACATCATCCATGTCATAATACTTATACTGCCCCAATCTCCCGCCAAAAATAACTCGTTTTTCCTTCTCCGCCAATTCCCGGTACCGCTCATACAACAAAGTATTCTTCTCATCATTCACCGGATAATAAGGCTCGTCCCCCTTTTTCCAGGCCGCCGGATACTCTCTGGTCACAACGGTCTTCTCCTGGATCCCGAACTCAAAATGCTTATGCTCAATGATCCGCGTATAGGGCGTCTCCCGGTCCGTATAATTTATCACAGCGTTCCCCTGGAAATTATCCGTATCAAGAACCTCCGTCTCAAACCGCAGGCTGCGGTACGCAAGCTCTCCAAAGCAATAATCAAAGTAAGCGTCGATCATACCAGTATACACCACCTTGTCCGCCATGGCAAGATAAGCAGCACGATCCGCCAGAAAATCCTCTCCCAGACGGACCTCGACTCCCTCCAGCATGGAAGCGATCATCGCCGTGTAGCCGCCAATGGGAATCCCCTGGTACAGATCGTTAAAATAATTGTTATCATAGGTAAAACGCACCGGCAGCCGCCGGATGATAAAAGCCGGAAGCTCCGTGGCGGCCTTGCCCCACTGCTTCTCCGTATAGCCCTTCACCAGCTTCTCATAGATGTCCCGGCCCACCAGGGAAATGGCCTGCTCCTCCAGGTTCCGGGGCTCCTCGATCCGGCTTTCCTCCACCCGCTGCCGGATCCGCTCCCTGGCCTCCGCCGGCGTCACCACGCCCCACATCCTGTTGAAGGTATACATATTAAAAGGCATACTGTACAATTCACCCTTATAATTTGCCACTGGGCTGTTGGTATAACGGTTAAACCGGGCATGCTGGTTTACATAATTCCAAACCTTTTCATTGCTGGTATGAAAAATATGGGCCCCGTAGCGGTGCACCTGGATCCCGGCCTGCTCCTCCGTATAAATATTGCCGCCAATATGCTCCCGCCGGTCGATAACCAGACACTTTTTTCCTTTTTTCCTTGCCTCGCAGGCAAAGACGGCTCCAAAAAGCCCCGCGCCCACGATCAGATAATCGTACTTCATAGTTCCTCTTTTCTGTGCAGTTTTTTCCCGGACATCGGGTATACCCGAAGATGCTTACTCCGCCAGCCGGTTCAAGGCGCTGAAAAATCCCCGGATCGAAGCCCTGGTAATATTGGCGCTGACGCCCACGCCAAAGGTCACACGCCCCGTCTTGTTATCCCGCATCTGGATATAGGCCGCCGCCTTGGTATGGGATCCCTCGCCCAGCGCATGCTCCGTATAATTCAGCACGCGGATGTCGATATCCACACACTTTTTCACCGCATTCTTTACCGCGTTCACCGGGCCGCTTCCGTCTGCCTCCGAATGGAAGGGCTTCCCCTGGTACAGGAAATCCAGAACCACCCGGGAATCGCTCTCGCCCACATCGCTGACCCGCATCTTCAGGAACTCAAAGGGCTCATGCCGCTCCAGATATTCCTGCTGGAAGGTCTCCATAATCAGCTCCGGCGCCACCTCGCCGCCCTGCTCCTCGGAAATCCTCTGGATCACATCGGCAAATTCCTTGTGCATGGCCTTGGGAAGCTGGTAGCCAAACATCGTATCCATAATAAAGGCCACGCCGCCCTTGCCGGACTGGCTGTTGATGCGAACCACCGGCTCGTACATGCGCCCCACATCCGAAGGGTCGATGGGCAGATAAGGAACCTCCCAGATCTGACTTTTCCGCTCCTTCATGGCATGGACGCCCTTGTTGATGGCATCCTGATGAGAACCGGAAAAGGCAGTGAACACCAGTTTGCCCCCATAGGGATGGCGCATTCCCACCTGCATCTTGCAGCAGCGCTCATAGACCTCGATAATTTCATTCACATCTTCCAGGTTCAGTTCCGGATCGATGCCCTGGGAAAACATATTGTAGGCCACATTCAGAATATCCACATTTCCGGTGCGCTCTCCGTTTCCAAACAGGGTTCCCTCCACCCGTTCCGCCCCGGCCAGCATGGCCAGCTCCGTGGCGGCCACGCCGCAGCCGCGGTCATTATGGGGGTGAATGCTCAGAATAATATTTTTCCTGTCCTTAAAATGCGTGCTCATCCACTCAATCTGATCCGCATACACATTGGGCGTATTCATTTCAACCGTGGCCGGGAGATTGAAAATAATCTTATTCTCCGGGGTGGGCTGCCAGACCTCCTGCACCGCCGTACAGATGTCCAGGGCAAACTCCATCTCCGTACCGGTAAAGCTCTCCGGCGAATATTCCAGCACAATATTTCCGTCAAAAGCGGCCGCCCGCTCCTTCACCATTCTTGTGCCGTCCACCGCAATCTGCTTAATCTCCTCCCGATCCATTCCAAATACCACATCACGCTGCAGCGTAGACGTAGAATTATAAATATGCACAATCACATTTTTAATTCCCCGGATCGCCTCAAAGGTCTTATCGATCAGATGCTCCCGGCACTGGGTCAGCACCTGCACCCACACATCGTCCGGAATCATGTCCTTCGCCACCAGCTCCCGCAGAAAATCATATTCAATCTGGGACGCCGCCGGAAAACCGATCTCAATCTCCTTAAAGCCAAGCTTCAAGAGAAGCCTGAACATCTCCATCTTTTCTTCCACTTCCATGGGTTCGATCAGAGCCTGGTTCCCGTCCCGAAGATCCACACTGCACCAGACAGGCGCTTTCTCAATCTCCCGCTCCGGCCACTGGCGCTGGGGATAATGCAATACCGGAACGCGCTTGTATTTTTTATAATTCAACATCTCAATTTCTCCTATTTGACTGATTTTGACTGGTTTTTCCTGCTTCTTTCCCTGCTTATTCTCCCAATCCGTCCTCTATCGTTGCGATGATGGTCTTGAGTGCCTCCGTCTCGTCCTCTCCCTCGCAAAAAAATTCTATCTCATCGCCTGATTTGATACATGCTCCCAAAACGCTTAATACACTTTTCGCGTTAGCAGTACTCTCTCGAAATCGAAAGGTGATCAACGACTTAAACTGCATCGCTTCCTTGCATAAAATCCCGGCTGGCCTTAAATGAAGCCCGGTTGGGTTCTTGATCACGACTTTTTGACTTACCATCTAACAGTACCTCCGTATCCAGGTGTCCTTTGCTATAGCATGGTCTTGGAAATCAACTGCGCCAGAGCTTTTGCCTCCGCGTCAATGACCTCCTGCTGCTTCCCCTCTATCATCACACGGACCAAAGGCTCCGTTCCGGAGGGCCGGATCAGGACTCTCCCCTGGCCGGCAAACTTTTTCTCCAGTTCCACAATGGCCTGGGCAATCTCCGGGTATTCCATGTATTTATCCTTTTTGTGGGTGGGCACCTTCGCATTCACCAGGGCCTGAGGCAGCACCTCCATAATCTGCGCCAGATCGGAAAGCTTTCTCTGGGTCTTCACCATAACCTCCAGAAGATGCAGCGCGCTTAAGAGACCGTCGCCGGTGGTATTCTCATCCAGGAAAATAATATGGCCCGACTGCTCGCCGCCCAGGTTAAAACCGTTCTCCAGCATATTCTCCAGAACGTAACGGTCCCCCACCTTCGTCTGCTCAATATGGATCCCCTTTTCCTTTCCCATAATGGTAAAGCCAAGATTACTCATGACGGTAGCCACAATGGTATCCTGCTTCAGGGTCCCCTGCTCCTTCATATAATTTCCAATGATCGCCATCACCTGGTCGCCGTCCACCACATTTCCAAGCTCATCTACCGCCAGCATCCGGTCTGCATCGCCGTCAAAGGCCAGGCCGATATCCGCCTTCTCATAGACCACCCGGGCCCGCAGCTCATCCATGTGGGTAGAGCCGCAATTGGCATTGATATTCGTTCCGTCCGGATTAATATGGATCGGCACCAGGCTTGCGCCAAGTCCCTTCAACGTCTCCACCGCAGTATAATGGGAAGCGCCCTCCGCACAGTCAATTACAATTTTCAGATCCTTAAGGTCCACAGGAACCGTCTTTTTCATAAAAAACACATATTCTTCACGGGCATCCAGACGATAATTGATGGTTCCGATTCCGGAACCAATCGGCATCTTGATGTCCTTCATCTCATTGCGGATCAGAGCCTCAATCTCATCCTCAAGCTGGTCGGACAGCTTGTAGCCTTCCCCGTTGAAAAATTTGATCCCATTAAATTCCATGGGGTTATGGGAGGCCGAGATCACAACTCCCGCATCTACCTTATGCTTCTTCGTCAGATACGCGATGGCCGGCGTCGGAACAACTCCCATATATACCGCATTGGCCCCCACAGAGCAAATTCCGGCCATCAAAGCATTGGCCAGCATCCCGCCGGAAATTCTCGTATCGCATCCCACGATAATGGTAGGCTGATGCGCTTTCTCTCTGGTCAGTACATAGGCTCCGGCCTGCCCCAGCTTCATCGCCAGCTCAATGGTCAGCTCCGTGCCTGCCACGCCTCGTACTCCGTCAGTTCCAAACATTCTACTCATTTCCCGTTACCTCGTTATCATTTTCATTACTATTTCCATTATTATTACCGGTTCCACCGGAATTTCCACTTCCATCGGCGCCGCTGCCTGCGCTTCCCCCTCCGGAACCGCTGCCGTCCCCGGGATTCCCTGTGGCGCCGCCGGACGGGCCTGTGGGCACTGTCGTATCATCCAGACCGGGGCTGCCATCCTCCGGCTCCGCGTTCTTATCAACCACATGTACCTGCACCAGCACCGTCCCGATCACCTTGTAAGGATCTGCAACCTTCAGTTGAACTTCCATATTATGGTCACCAGGCTCTATCCCCTCCAGATCAAGGGTAGCCGTGATCCCTTCCGCCGTAAAATCCGTAAGCTCCTCGCCTCTTCCACGCACCTGAACCGTAATTGTGCCGGTACCGAACTTCAGTTCGTAATCCTCGTCCAGATTCCGCACCTCTATATCAGCCACCGGAAGCTCAAAGCTCTTGACCTCCAGCCGTTCTACAATGGCCCTGACGGCAATTTTATTTTCCTCGGGATTGCGCAGCATAACTCCCAGTGCCTCCACATAGGGCGTAATATCAATACTGTTCTCCACGTCGCCCATTGCGCCAGTGAGGTTGATGGCATCGTCTATGACAATCTCCGAGATACCGTTCAGCACCGTCGGAAGACCTTTGATCACAATCCGCTCCGGCGCTTGCTCCGTGTGGATAAACTGGTAGCCGTCTAATGGCTCGCCGGTTGTAAGGCATCTTACCGGAACCTCCTTGGTCCCCAGCATCTGGACGCCCACCGTCACCCGCTCATGGCTCATGGTCAGTCTTGCCGGATCGATCACCTCGTTATTTTCATCATAGAGTACTGGCGCCACACTGTCCGACACATCACTGGTGGCCCCCTCCACATTGATGGTAGCAGCTACCCGGTTCACTCTTGACACCACAGACTGCGGGCCGGAGATCTTGATCAGACTGGGATTCACCGTCACCTCGCCCACGGCATACCCCTCCGCCGGCGTTCCCTGGGGATCCCCGGAAATGTTAAACTGTTTCGTTGACAAATCCTCAATGGTAATCAGCATATTATTTGTTTTCTGGTTGATCGTCAGATCCTTCTCATGGCGGACCGCCGTAACCTCCACCGGTATCTCCTTGATATCGCCGGATTTTTCATAATTAATCTGGCTTAAGTCTGCCGTCGCCTTAAAATCAGAAGGCGACAGCGTCTCCATCAGCGTCCGCTTTCCGGTTACGTAAATCGTAGCCTTATCGCTTTCCCGGTATACCTCATAAACCTTGCCCTGGCTGGCCAGCACCTCATCATTTTTCACCTCAATGGGAATCGTAAAGGACTGGGTCTTATCCGGATTGTCCAGATTCACTACCACAAGCCAGACCGCCACCGCCACCAGAACAGAGACTATCTTTAAGCCCAGATTATTTGTCAGCAGCTTCGTTATCTTTTTTAACATGCTTCTGCCTCCTTCTCCAAAGCTTAAACTTATCCGTATCGATGGACTGGTTCTGCAAAAATCCCAGCTTCCGTTTCAGATTTTCCGCATCCAGATTGCGGAAAATCTCTCCGCCTACCGCCGCGGACACGCCTCCCGTCTCCTCTGACACAACGATCACAAGGGCATCCGTCACCTCGCTGACGCCTACCGCCGCCCGGTGCCTGGTACCCAGCTCCTTACTCAGCCCCATGTTATCCGACAGCGGCAGATAACAGGTGGCAGACACGATCCGGTCTCCCCGGACAATAATTGCACCATCGTGCAATGGCGTGTTGTGCTCAAAAATATTAATCAGCAACTGACTGGACACCAGAGAATCCAGCATAATTCCCGTTCGTTCAAACTCCGTCAGCACCATATTCTGCTCCACCACAATCAGCGCTCCCGTCTTCACCTTTGCCATCTCAAAGGTCGCCTTGACAATCTCGTTGACGGTCCGGTCCGCAAAACGCTGCTGGTTTTTTTGCGTATCGATATTAAAAATCATGGTAAGGAAATTCTTCTTCCCCAGGGACTCCAATGCCCTGCGTAGCTCCGGCTGGAAAATAATTACCACAGCGATGATCGCCACATTCATCGCGCTGCTTATAATCCACAAAATGGTACTCATCTGGAAAATCGCTGCAATCATCCAGAAAACCAGAATCACGATAATTCCCTTCAGCAGCGTCCAGGCTCTCGTATTCTTAATCCATGCCAGAATACTGTAAACCAGAAATGAGATGATAATGATCTCTACAAAATCAATGCGGTTGAACTTGGGCAGATCAAACCAATACAGATACTTACTTTGAAATGAGTTCAGCATTCCCAGCAGATTCTCTACCACCCCATCACTTCCTTTCTGTCAAAGCTTCCAACAAAACCTTCTAATCATCCAGCAGATCCTGACTGATATCAAACTCCTCCGCCAGTTCCTTCTTGCTGATGCTGCGCCGGTTAATCTGCTTAACCTGCTTCTCCTTGGAGTGCACGTAAATCTTCGGCACCGCCTTCACATAATAATAGTACTCATCATCCTCAAACTGCACATGCTCCGTTCTGGGATAATCCAACTGGAACAGGAAAAACTGCATCACCAGCCCCACCACCACGGCTGCCAGCGTGCCCAGAACAATCCAGAGAATATCGCATTTTACATCCAGGATATACCTACCGCCCAGAAGCACCGTCAGATTCAGGACATTGCCGACGCCAATGGCAATAAACCAGGCATAATCGACAGATTGTCTGCGAATCAGATGAACCACAATCGCGGTCAGCACGAAGGCTGCAATCATCAGATACATTTCCTTGTCATTCAGAAACGCCTGCAGCAATACTGAAAACTTGGTCGTCTCCTCGTCCTTCTCCTCCTCGGCCAGAGCCAACAGCGTCTCATTGTCCTTCACAGCCTTCAAAAAATAAAAGGTGGCCATGCCACAGGCCATGGCAATGGTGGAATGAAGCTTCGCTCCAAGCCCGATTGCAACAGGGACCACCTGCGGAATACGGATCCAGCACAAAAGAGGTGCCACCACGGCGCTTGCGCTTCCTCTGGGCACAAAGCGAAAATAAAGCAAAAACATCAGCAAAAACAATAAGAAACCCACCAGCGCAACCTCCAGGGACAAAGCCACAAGATGCACCAGAATCAATACTGCCGCCAGCACAACCGTGTAACCAATCGGGAGGAATGTGCAGACAAGCGCCAGCACCATGGGAATTACCGGATTTGCCAGCCGTTTCATATATCCCAGAGAATTGTTGATCACAAGGAAAGCCGCCAGAGCCAGCAAAAACCGTATGGCAGGTACGATATAGATATCAAATCTGCCATAAATGCTGCGCAGGCGTTCCCTAAATTCCAATAACTGTGTCATAACGGTCCTCCAGTCTCTTCTGATTCAGACAGCCTGGCTACCTTTTTCAACCGATTCAGAAAATGCTTCTGCTCCCTGTGCGCCCGCTTATATCTCTGGCTGTACACCACAAAGGCAATCATCTGAAATGCCAATGTAAAAACAGCGTACAACACTACCAGTTTCGTCAGATAGTCCTTATAATCGATCTTGTACAGTAAGGCTGTCAATTCATCCATCTGGTACATTACATACAGCAGTACCAGAATCACGAATGCAATGGTAGAGCAGACAAACGTCTTAATCATCTGAAGGGACACATAATCTCTCCTGTAATATTGATTAATGGTCATATTCTCTTGTCCTTTGCGCTGCTCGTAAGCGGCCAACTTTGTCATGAGACGGATTCTCTCCTCGTTCATCCTATGCCCTCCAATGAAATGATATGCCCGTTCACGGGCGCCTCTGCCCCGCAGTGCTTCGCTTGGAAGCTTTGCTTCCTCGTTCACAGGCATTCGTCCTATCAAAACAGAGTCTGGAAAATATGCCTGTAAACAGGCAATTTGCCATTTTCTGTTTTGGCACTGCTCATTGCTTTCGTGGACATTATACCACACTATCGCTATTTAGCAAAGAAAAAAGTCTTAAGTTTTCCTTGCCCTTTTGAAAAAGGCGCAAATATAGGGCAAACCGCCTCTGCAATCTGCCCTGCTCCTTCAATTATCAAGAAATCTCATTTTATTCTTATTGGGGTTCGTCTTGAAAAAATCCTTCCCATCATCTGCTGGGCTTGTAGGATACAGGCTCTGCAGGGTTCCCCGCATCTTGGTCTTACAATCCTCACAGAACCGCCCTGTACGGATCGCCGTACCGCAATTCTCGCATTCAATATATACATTGGAGCCTTCCGACAAAATCAGACGCTCCTCCCGCACCCACTGCTTGATCTGCTTCACGGTAACATCGCAATCCTCGGAAATCTCGGTAATGTTCGCATCCTTGTTGTCCCGGATGTATTCCTTTACCTCCACAAACTTTTCTTCCAAAGCATTCCGGCATGCATCACACACATATGGGCCTGCCAGATAATTAAATAATCTGCCACACGATCTGCAATTCTTCACGTCCATAGCTTTTCCTCCTAGTATCCTCGTCCAATGCTGACGCTGACCGCATACACCCGCGATACTCCGGCCTCCTTCAGCACCTGCGCCGCTCCGTCCATCGTACTTCCCGTGGTATATATATCATCCACCAGCAATACACAATCTAATTGTACACCATTTTCCGCAATTTTGAAAGCCTTTTTCAGATTATTTTTTCGTTCTTTGTCATTTAATTCTTTCTGCGGCCTGGTATTGACCGTCCGCAGCAGCACATCGGACCGCACCGGCACCTCAAGAAGCCTCCCCAGCTCCCGTGCAATCAGCTCCGCCTGGTTATAGCCTCTCTGCCGCTTCCGCTTCCTGTGCAGGGGAATCGGTATCACCGCATCAAGCTGCCTGCGGTACAGCCAGCCGCCATATTGCCGCAGCAGCTCCTGGGCATAGGAAACCGCATACTCCCGCCGGTTGCCGTATTTCAGCCGGTATATCGACTCCTTCACCGCTCCCTTGTAAACCCAGAGGGCCTTTCCCTGCAGAAATGCATGCTCCTTGCGGGCACAATCCCCGCAAAATTCCTGCCGTTCTCCTTCCAGGGGTTTCCCGCATTGCTTGCAGGCCGGCTCCTGCACATAGGTAATCTGCCCCTTACAGGTATCGCACACTGGATAAGCGCAGGAAACCGGAATCTTCACTGTCCGGCCCCCCATCGAAAATTCCATCCCCTCCCTGGGGCGCCAGACCCGGTCACAGATCGGGCAGCGTTTGGGGTACAGCAGGTGCAGAAGCACCCGGATCCCCTGTACAATTCGTCTCATTGTGTCCTTTCCAAGCCACTGTTACCCGCCGGCTCTCTCCTTCCGGCTGTCAATTCCTGAAAAGAATATTCGCTTCACATTGGTGGACTTTCCGGATGGAACTATCAACACTTCCTTAGGAAAGGATCATACGGTCGTTGGCGAACTCTCCGCCGCTGGCCTCCTCAAACTTGCCAAGAAGATCCGCCACCTTCAGCTTCTGCTTCTCCTGGCCCGCCACATCATAGATGATCCGCCCTTCATGCATCATAATCAGGCGGTTCCCCAGACGGATGGCATCCTTCATATTATGAGTGATCATCAACGTGGTCAGTTGATTCTTCTCCACCAGCTCCCTGGTCAGATCCAGCACCTTGGCGCCTGTCTTGGGATCCAGAGCAGCCGTATGCTCATCCAGAAGCAGTACCCTGGGCTGCTGCAGGGTCGCCATCAAAAGGGTCAACGCCTGCCGCTGGCCGCCGGACAGCAGACCCACCTTGGAAGTCATTCGTTCCTCCAGTCCCAAATCCAGCATTTTCAACGTCTCGTGGTAGATCTCCTTTTCCTTCTTGGAAATCCCCCACTTTAAGCCCCGGCGTTTTCCCCTCCGGTAGGCCATGGCCAGATTTTCCTGAATCTCCATATCCGCCGCGGTTCCCATCATGGGATCCTGAAATACCCTCCCCAGGTATGCCGCACGCTTATAATCCGGCTGACGCGTCACATTTTTTCCGTCGATCACAATCGCCCCGGAATCCACCGGATAAACGCCGGCAATCATATTCAGCATCGTGGACTTCCCTGCGCCGTTGCCGCCGATCACCGTTATAAAATCTCCCGGATTCATTTGAAGATCTATACCCTCGAGTGCCTTTTTCTCATTGATAGTCCCCCGGTTGAAGGTCTTTTTCACATTTTTTAACTCCAGCATCATCGGACCTCCTATTCTTCCCGCTTCGGCTTATTCCGGTGACGTTCAACCATCACCGGCACCGCCAGCGCAACCGCCACCAGCAGGGCTGAAAACAGCTTGGTATCCTGGGTATCTACAAAACCGGTCTGCATTACCACCGCAATAATAATCCGGTAGATAATCGAACCTACAATCGCCGAAACCATCTTGGTCCCGAAAGCCTTCCCCCATCCCATCAGCACATTGCCGATCACGATGGCAGCCAGGCCCATAACGATAGCTCCCTGGCCGGAGGTCACATCCGCATAGCCCTGGGACTGGCACACCAGCGCCCCGGACAGGGCCACAAGGCCGTTGCTGATGGCCAGGCCGAAGGCTTTCATCAGACGGGTATTTCCCCCAAGAGCCTTCACCATCGCCTCGTTATTACCGGTAGCACGGATCTCGCTTCCCACCTCCGTACCAAAAAACCAATACAGCGCCACCACCACAAGCACCACTGCGATTACTCCGATACAGATGGCAATATAGGAGCTGCCAAGGCCCGGAAGCAGATTACTCAGCTTGTCAAATAAAGTCTCCACCTTCAAAAGCGGGGTATTGGACCGCCCCATAATCCGCAGATTGATGGAATACAATCCCAACTGTGTCAAAATTCCTGCCAAAATGGCCGGAATATCAAAAACCGTATGCAGAATACCGGTCACAGCCCCTGCCACACAGCCTGCCAGCATTGCCAGCAGCACGGACAGCAGCGGATTCATGCCACTGAGCACACAGACAGCACAGACAGCTCCGCCTGTAGCGAAGCTGCCATCCACTGTTAAATCTGCAATATCAAGTATCTTATATGTAATGTATACTCCAAGAGCCATGATTCCCCAGAGAATCCCCTGGGAAACCGCCCCCGGCAGGGATGATAAAATTCCTGCTAACATAATTATATCCTCGATTTCTGTAGTTTACTGCCCTTACTGGAACTGGGAAGGATCAATGGTAATTCCCAGAGCCTTCGCTGTCTCCTCGTTGTAAGCGAACTCGCAATCCGCCGCATTCAGATAGCCGATAGGCATCGTTGCGGTCTCTGCCTCCCCTTTCAGGATGGATGCGGCCTGCTGCCCGGTCATCTTCCCCAGATTAAAATAGCTCAGACCGTAGGTGGCCAGCGCCCCGCTGTCTACCATTCCGCTCTCTCCGCCGATTACCGCAAGACCCGCTTCCGTGGCAATCATGGATACCGTAGGCATACCTTCCGCGATCTTGTTGTCCGTGGGGGAATAAATCGCATCCACCTTCCCCTTCATGGAATCTACAACCGCCTGGATCTCATCCAGCGTGGAAATGGTGTATTTCTCACCCTTCATCCCAATGGCTTCCAGCGCCTCCACGGCAATATCTGCCTGGAACTCAGAATTATCCTCCGATGAACAGTATAAAATCCCCACCGTCTTAGCCTCCGGCAGAAGCTCATGCAGCAGATCGATCTGCTCCTTCACCGGCGTCAAGTCCGAGGTTCCCGATACGTTACCGCCAGGCGCTTCGTTGCTGTCCACCAGGCCGGAGCTGGCCGGGTCCGTCACAGCAGTTACCAGAATCGGAATCTCCGTACTCTTACTGGCCATAGCCTGGGCCGCCGGCGTGGCAATGGCAAGAACCAGATCCACCTTATCGTTGACAAACTTCTCAGCAATGGTCTGGCAATTGGCCTGCTCACCCTGGGCATTCTGATAGTCGATGGTAATATTCACGCCATCCTCAAATCCCGCTTCCTTCAAGCCCTCAAGGAAGCCTTCATAGGACGCGTCCAATGCCGGATGCTCTGTCAACTGTACCACACCGATCCGGAAGCTTCCCTCTGCCGGCGCATTGCCCTCTGCATCGCCATTCTCCGCATCATCCTGCCCCGCATTGTCTTCCGGCTTATCCTGATCCGCATTGGCATCCGACTCCGTATTGGACGCATCCTGGCTTCCGGAGCCGGTCTGCTGTCCGTCGCCGGAACCGCAGCCTGCTGCCAGCGCCACCGTCATGGTCATCGTCATCAACATTGCAACTAATTTCTTCTTCATCACAAATCCTCCTTGTATTCCATCGGGAATAAGCTCCCCGTTATCACTTTAACGCATAAACGCGTTGATACAGCATATCATACAACTACAAGGACGATTCGTCAAGTACTTCCTGCAAATTCCTTATTCTGTCAATCGATGGCGCAGGCCCGAATAGCGCATCTGCTGGCTGGTATTCCCAATCATTTTCTGAAAAGTAATATCATTTCCAACCATCGTCACGCATTTTCTGGCGCGGGTCACTGCCGTATAGAGCAGATTCCGGTTCATCAAAAGCCGCGGTCCATCCAGAAGCGGAATCACGACAGCCGGATACTCACTCCCCTGGGACTTATGTATGGTGATAGCATATGCTAACTCAAGTTCGTCTAGCTGCTTAAAACTGTATTCCACCAGACGTCCCTCGTCAAATTCCACCGTCATGGTCTCGGAAAAGGGCTGAATGCTGCGTACAATGCCCATATCCCCATTAAATATGCCTGTCCCCTGATCGATGGCGATCCCATATTTGCTGCGGATTTCCCACTCCATCTGGTAGTCGTTGCGGGTCTGCATCACCTTGTCCCCCTCCCGGAACAGACCCTGCCCGTATTCCTTTTCCTTTTTATCCGGTCCGGGCGGATTCAGATACTGCTGCAGGATGGTATTCAGCCGCTCCACCCCTAAAAGCCCCTTGCGCATAGGAGTCAGCACCTGGATCTCATAGCTGCTGGCGTCCACGAATTTCGGCAGCTTCTGCTGGATCAACTGGATCACAATACTGATGATCACGTCGGCATCATACCGTTTCAAGAAAAAGAAATCCATGCTCTTGTTATCCAGAACCACTTCTTCGCCCCGGTTAATCTTGTGGGCATTGACAATGATATCGCTCTGGCTGGCCTGCCGGAAAATCTTGGTCAACTGAGCTACATGGAACATATTTGACTCAATAATATCCTTTAGCACACATCCGGGCCCCACACTGGGAAGCTGATTAGCGTCTCCCACCAGAATCAGCCGGGTGCCTGGCACCAGGGCCTTTAGCAGGGAACACATCAGGCTGATATCCACCATAGACATCTCATCTATAATCACCACGTCCGTCTCCAGCGGATTGCTCTCATTGCGTTCAAAACCGGCATTCTCCTCCATACCGCCCGACAGCTCCAGCATCCGGTGAATGGTCCTGGCCTCGTATCCGGTGGTCTCGCTCATGCGCTTTGCCGCCCGGCCGGTAGGCGCCGCCAGGAAAATATCCATCCCCTCCGCCTCAAAATATCTGATAATCGTGTTAATGGTAGTCGTCTTACCGGTTCCCGGCCCGCCGGTAATCACCAGAAGTCCGTTCTTAACGGCTTCCGCCACAGCCCTGGCCTGCAGCTCGTCCAGAGAAACGCCGGTACTTTTCTCAATGCTGCGGATCCGCTGCTCAATCTCCGAATCCGGCACCGCATATCCCACATCCAGGCTTTTCAGCATGGCAGCCGTATTGGCCTCCAGATAGTAATAGGCCGAAGCATATACAAAAATACGCCCGTCCACTTCCTTCTGTACCAGCTTCTTCTCCATGGTCATATCCATGTAGTGGCGCTCAATACAAGCGCCCTCCAGCTCTAAAAGCTCGCTGGCTCTGCGGGTCAGCTCCTCCGCCGGCAGGCAGGTATGTCCCTCCCCCGCCGCCTGCAATAGCACATACAGCACCCCGCTGCGGATACGGAAATCCGAATCCGTATGGATCCCTACCTGGCGTGCAATCTCATCCGCAATCTTAAACCCGATTCCCTGGATATCATCCGCAAGCTGATAAGGGTTCTCCTGCATGATCCGGTAGATCTTCTGCCCATAATTCTGATAAATCTTCACTGCCAGTGTCAGCGAGATCCCATACTGCTGCAGATAGATCATAGCATCCCGAAGCTCCCGCTTCTCCTCCACCTGCTCCGCGATCTCCATGGCCTTGCGGGGACTGATCCCCTTCACCTCTGCCAGCCGTTCCGGCTCCTCCTCAATGATCCGGAAGGTATCCTTCTTGAAACGCCGCACAATCCTGGCCGCCAGCGCCGCGCCCACGCCCCGGATGGCTCCCGATCCCAGATAGCGTTCGATGGAAAGCACATCCTCCGGCGCCTTGGCCTGGAAGCTCTCCACCTTAAACTGCTCTCCATAGGAGGGATGACTGGTATATTCTCCGGTCATCTCCACCGTCTCACCCTCGCTGATTACCGAAAAAACGCCCACACAGGTGACCTCGTCCTCCTCACAGACCAGATTCAATACCGTATATCCGTTGTCTTCATTCCGAAATATAATATGTTCCACAAATCCTTCCAGTACTGCCACTTCTTCTGTTCCTTCCCTCTGAGGCAATCGGGCAGGAAAAGAGGCTGCTACAGAAGCATCATCCCGCCTCTGCACAGCCTCATCGCAATCCTGTCCTACAAATTGTAATTGCGCTTCATCTGCTCGTAAAGTGTCTGGGCCAGGCCCAGACCATTTGTCTCCGTAGAATCCTTCGCCAGCTTCTGTACCATCTCATCCTTAAAATACGTCTGTAGCTGCTTAGTAGAGGAAGACTGATTCTCCGAGTCCGGAACCATCTTCTGCATCGCCTTGAACACCTGTTCTAAGAAATATGCCTCAAATTCCTTACAGACTCCCATCAGCTCCTCGTCCGTAGCGGTAGAAAGATCCGATCCCAGCGTCTGCTCCAGCTTATTCACCTTATCGGCCGCCGCATTGGCAGTCGTCTGGTTATAAAAGGAATTCAAACCATCCAACGTCATACTCATCTCTTATCCTCCGTCTATCGTCTCAACTGATTGGCCTGCCCAAGCATCTCATCCGCCGCCTGGATAGCCTTGGAATTCATCTCATAAGCACGCTGGGCCACAATCAGATTCACCATCTCATCCGCCACCTGCACATTGGATCCCTCCAGATACTTCTGCCGGATCTCACTGCGGATCAGGTTGGGAGACGTCGCCTCATTCATGGCCGCACCAGAAGCCACCGTCTCCGCAAACAGGCTGGAACCCATCTTCTCCAGTCCTGCCGGGTTGTTAAACTGGAACAATCCCACGGTCCGGTTCATGGAAATATAATTATTCTGCCCGTCCCGATAGCCCAGGCTGCCGTCTCCGGCCACCTCAAGATTGCTGCCGGTAACCTCTGCCGGAAAAATAATCGGCACGCCCTGGGTATCCAATACCGGATAGCCCTCCGCTGTCGCCAGCATCATACCCTGGGTACCGATACTCAGCTTAAAATCACCGTTTCTCGTATAGTATGTATTCCCGTCGTCACGGCGGACCGCAAAAAATCCATCCCCGCTGACCGCAAAAGCCGTGGGACTCTCGCTGGACAGCATCGGCCCCTGCTCAAAGCTGGAGGTTATCGCCACCGTACGTGTACCCAGGCCAACCTGGGCCGGAATCGGCTTCTCCTCCCCATTGGCGGTAGTTGTCCTTGTTTGGATCGTCTGGTACAGCAAGGTCTTGAATTCCGCCTTCTCATTCTTAAAGCCCGTGGTATTCACGTTGGAAAGATTATTGGCAATTGTATCTACATTCGTCTGCTGGGCAATCATTCCGGATGCCGCAGACCAGAGAGCTCTCATCATAATAGTTTCCTCCTCGTCCAGGATGCCTCAGCCCTAGATGCGTCCCAGATTATTCACAGCCTTATCCAGCGTCGTGTCGATGGTCTGGATAATCTTCTGGTTGGCCTCAAAAGCTCTGGAAACCGTAATCATCTCTACCATCTCCGACACCACATTCACATTGGACATCTCCAGCGTTCCCTGGCGCACCGCCGCTGCGGAAGCCTGAAGCTGGCCTCCATCCACCACCTGGAACAGATTCTCTCCGTATTTTTCCAGATAATTGTAATCCGCGAAATCCACAACTCCCAACTGTGCCACAACCTGATCGTTCTGATAAATGTTGCCAAGCTCATCGATGACAACCTCCTGGTTGGGATCCACCCGGATAAAACTGCCCTGGCCCGGATTGGCCGCCGCCGCTCCCGCCTGGTTCATCACATAATCCCCGTCCTTCGTCACCAGATAACCGTTGACATTCACCGTAAAAGCGCCATCCCTGGTGTACTTGACGGAAGTCTGTCCCGCCTTATTGGTAAAAGATATGGAAAAAAATCCGTCTCCGTCCAAAGCCACGTCGTAACAATTATCGGTAACCCGAAACGGCCCCTGGACATAATCCCGATACGTCTCTCCGATCTCCACGCCCGGTGTAATCTCCCCAAGCCTCTTCGGAATCCCATAGTCCGAGGTATCCTTGATTTTGATGGCAAACGTATCGCCAAAGGTGGTAGTGGTGGCTCCTTCCTTCTTGTATGCATTGGTCGCCGAATTCGCTAAATTATTCGTCAAAACATCAAGACGGTTCTGCTGATTCACAAGCCCCGTATAGGCCGTATATAAGCCCTTTACCATATGCAGTTCCCCTTTCTTGATTCTTCAGATTATGGATTCCGTTCCAAATCGTACTTCCCTGTATAAAAATGATAAAATCGCTCTATATCTATATATCGGCTAGTCATCCACTTTTCCTGAGAGGAATTCGACATATTTTCCGGTCCCGATGGCCACACAGGTCATGGGCTCCTCTGCGGTCATGGTATTGATTCCCGTCTTATCCTCGATCAGCTCCTCTAAGCCACGAAGCAGCGAGCCGCCACCGGTCAGCACAATCCCCCGGTCAGCTACATCTGCCGCCAGCTCCGGCGGCGTCTTCTCCAGCACGCTGTGTACCGCCTCCACGATCTGCAGCGTAGCCTCGCGCAGCGCTTCTTCCGTCTCCTCCGAGGACACGGACACGGTCTTTGGCAGGCCGGTCACCAGATTCCGTCCCCGCACATCCATGGTCTCATTCTGGGCCAGGGGAAAGCAGGTCCCGATCTTAATCTTAATATCCTCCGCGGTCCGCTCACCGATCAAAAGATTATGCTTCTTTCTCATATAACGGACGATGGCCTCATCAAAATCGTCTCCCGCAATCTTGATGGAGGTGCTGACCACGGTACCTCCCAGGGAAATCACAGCGATATCTGCCGTACCGCCACCAATATCCACGATCATATTGCCGCAGGGCTTGGCAATATCAATGCCCGCGCCGATGGCCGCCGCAATCGGTTCCTCGATAATCGAAACCTCCCGCGCTCCTGCCTGATAGGTCGCATCCTCCACCGCCTTCTTCTCCACCTCGGTGGCTCCGCTGGGGACGCAGACGCTGATCCGGGGCTTGCGGAAGCTCTTCTTGCCCAGGGCTTTCTGGATAAAATATTTGATCATCTTCTCTGTCACCGTATAGTCAGAGATTACACCCTGACGGAGGGGCCTCACCGCCACAATATTGCCGGGGGTACGTCCAAGCATCAGCCGCGCGTCCTCCCCGATTGCCTTTATCTTATTGGTGTCCCGGTCAAAAGCCACCACAGACGGCTCCTTCAACACCACTCCCTTGCCCTTAATATAAACCAGTATACTTGCCGTACCCAGATCAATCCCGATATCTGTCGAAACCATGTCGTTTCCCCTTTCCTCTTCTTTTGCCATCTATTCCGGATGGTTACATTTCATATATTATTACCGTAAACCTCAGATATAAACATATTTTCTATAACCACAATAGAGAACCCCCTGGTTCTCGTATCTTTATTATATACAATAAATGCCATTTTTCAAAGCATTTTTTTCTAAAATATCAATTTCCATGCATTCTTCATAATTTCTTAAATTCTTTTTGATTTTTTTTAGAAATATTTTATTTTGTTTGGAGAATTTTTCGTTTCTATTCACATGGTCGTCACAAACTGCCGTTATACTGGAACATGTACTAGCTGAGAAGCTAATATAATTTTTCATAACTCATGCCCCGGCAGCGCAAGCCGCCGGGGTACTCCCCGAAACTTTCCCCACCGCAGAAGCTGCGGTGGGTTTTTCTATGCACAGTGTATCTTAAAGGTATTTCTTCACATATTGGCCGGTGTAGGAGCCGGGAACCTGGGCCACCTCCTCCGGTGTGCCTGTGGCGATCACGGTTCCGCCGCCGTCGCCGCCCTCCGGCCCCATATCTATGATATAGTCCGCCGTCTTGATCACATCCAGGTTGTGCTCGATCACCACCACGGTATTGCCGCCCTCTGTCAGCTTCTGCAGAATCTCCGTCAGCTTGTGGACGTCCGCAAAATGAAGGCCCGTGGTAGGCTCATCCAGAATGTAGATGGTCTTCCCGGTGCTGCGCTTGCTCAGCTCCGTGGCCAGCTTGATCCGCTGGGCCTCACCGC
>CATJBQ010000080.1 GCA_949738465.1 uncultured Lachnospiraceae bacterium | reverse complement strand
GTCCATAATGGCACTGGTGAAGTTCAGCCCGATGGCGCAGATCTGCCGGCTGGCCAGCAGGAGAAAGGCGAAAACAAAGGTGCGGGTCCCCAGGGCCACCGGGTCCTCCCCCTCAAAGCCCAGGCCGGCGGCCATAGAGCGCATGGCCTGGAATACCAGATTGCCGATGAGCAGGGCCCAGCCCACGGCGATGACGATATTCTGAATATCGTTCACCACCGGGGCGTAGGTTTCAAAATAGGCCAGATCGAGGGAGAAGATCTCCAGCAGGGAGTCCGCCATGTATTCCACTCCCTCTAAAATCAGCCCGTAGAGCCAGAGAACCAGCCCTTTGAGAATACCGTCCAGAAACAAACGACCACCTGCCTTTCTTTGTGCTTTGGGGAGAAGTTAGGGCTCCAGCGTTGCCAGCCCGTCAAACTTGGGAACGATATAGGCGATAAAGGCCCCGATGCCGTTGATGATGGCCCAGGCGATCCAGATGCGTTTGAGCCAGTCCCAGCTCTGGTCTACCTTGTGCTGGTTGCTGGACATCTTGGCCCCGATGACCGCCACCGCGGACATGAGGCCCGCCAGAACGGTGCTGATCCCCGCGATGCCGTTGTAGACATCAATGATAATGCTGCGGGCAACGGCGAAAATATCGGTGGCGGCGTAGGCCGGGACAGCGCAGGCCGCCGCCATCAGGTACACCACCATCGCCGCCGTGTAGTACCGGCCCAGCTTGGGGCCAATATTCATAAAGCCGATGAAAATTTTGCAGGAAATTTGCCGAAGAAATTTGCACATAGATTACCTCCATAAAAAATAGCCGCCCCTGCCCCCGTTTTTAGGAGCAGGGATGGCTTTTGGACTGGTAGGAAAAAGTTTAGAAACCGGTCTTGGGCAGCTTGCCCCTGGGCTTTGCGTAGACAATGGTGGTCCACTGATCTTTTGCGATGACCCACTCGTCACCCCGCTGGCCGCCTACATCGGTCTTGTTGGTGAAGCGGTACTCGTTGGACAGGTCCCCATTCACCTGGCAGAGAATGTAGGGGGCCTCCACCTGGTGGAATCCGGCCTGCACCGTGCCAAACCCAAACTTGATCTCGGTGATGACTTCATCCGCCCCCAGGCACAGGGCCTCCTGGCTGCAATCCAGGGTATCGGCGGCGTTGCTGTACTGCTTGTCCAGCGTGCGCCAGCCCTTCTTGTTGGTCTTGTACAGCACCTCGTAGTGGAGATGCTCGCTCCAGGCGCCGGTGTAGATCTTCTCGATCCGCACCGCGTCGGTGGGGATAGTGTCTCTCCAGTAGAAGTTGTCCAGAGGAACCGTAGAGGTGTTGCCGATTTTCTCAAAGTCGTACCGGATAACATCTCCCGGCATGGCTTCGATGTTGCCGTACTTCTGCATGCTCACCGAAATTTCCTCGTTGGCGTCCAGAATTTCAAAGCGGATGAGGTCGTCCGGCTTCTTCACCTCGGCATACAGCACCTGTATGCCTGCACTTTATAAAGGGGGTGCCTCCCGCCTCTTCAATGCCTCCAGCAGCACTTCCGCCGCAGGAGAAAATACCTGATATTTTTTCCAGATAAAATACAGCCTGGTCTCCAATTCAGGTGTCAGAGGGCGGAAGCACAGCTCACTTTGTCCGCTGGTATTCACCAGCTTATCAAAGGTCAGCAGATACCCAATTCCCTCTCGGACAAGAAGCGTGCCATTATAGGTCAGATTAATGGTTGCGGCCACATTCAGCTGGTCTGCCTTTTCTTCAAATAAGCGCGGAATGTCGCTGCGTAATCCCTGGCGGGAAACGATCAAGGGGTGACCCAACAGATCTCTGATGCCAATCTTCTCCTTTTCTGACAGAGGGTCGCCCTTTCGCATAACGACTCCCCAGGTATCTACCCAGGGCAGTTCCAGGTAGTTGTATTTGGAAAAATCCACCTCCTGGGCGATCACTGCAAAGTCCAACAATCCCTGCTCCAGCCGTCCGGCCAGGTCGTTGGTATCTCCGCTGTACAGGTGGACTCGAATCCCCGGATACTGCTTCTGAATCTCCTTGATCCGCCGGGCAAGATGCTTAATCCCCTCCGATTCCGCGCAGCCGATATGGATGTCTCCGCCGGTGATTTCCCCCAGGGCCCTGAATTCCTCCCTGGTCTTATCCACCATTTCTAAAATCTCCTCTGCCCGCTTGCGAAGAAGCATTCCCTCATCGGTGAGACGAACGCTGAAGCTGCTGCGGACAAAGAGCTTTTTTCCCAACTCGGTCTCCAGGTCCTTGAGCTGCTTCGATAGGGTAGGCTGCGAGATATGAAGCCGCTGGGCTGCATGGGTAACACTGCCCTCCCGCGCTACCTCCAAAAAATAGCGAAGAATCCGTATTTCCATGGAAACACCTCCAGGGGGAAGTATATCACCAAATGTTATTCTTTAAAAGAATAACATGATATAGAAACAAAGTATTTGCGATTTCATGTGTTCTGATTTATCATGGAGGCACAGGGAGGTGAGGCTATGGCAGAAGCGTCGGACAGCGAGAGCATCCTCCGCCAAAACCTGGTGGACGCCGGGTGCGGGCCGGAGGTGGTGAACCGGTGCATGGAGCTTGCCCGGAGAAAGGAGACCGCCGAATTGATGCGGGCCCTATCCCTCCACAGACAACTGCTGTTGGACACCTTTCACCAGAGCGAAAAGCAGATCGATTGCCTGGATTATCTGATTTACAGGCTTAAAAAACAAAAAAATCCGGAGGTGTTTTAAGATGGAGGAAAAGCTGGTTTTGACACAGGAATGGGATAAGACTTTTCCTAAGAGCGAGAAAGTGGATCACAGCAAGGTAACTTTCCATAACCGCTACGGCATCACCCTGGCCGCTGATCTCTATATTCCCAAGGCTGCGGCAGGAAGGCTCCCTGCTATCGCTGTCTGCGGCCCCTTCGGCGCAGTGAAGGAGCAGGCTGCTGGCTTGTATGCACAGTCTATGGCGGAACATGGTTTTCTGACATTGGCCTTCGATCCCTCCTTTACCGGCGAGAGCGGCGGCACTCCCCGCTATATGGCCTCCCCGGACATCAACACCGAGGACTTCCAGGCGGCGGTAGACTTTCTCTCCCTGCGGGATGATGTAGACCCGGAAAAAATCGGTATCATCGGTATCTGCGGCTGGGGCGGTCTGGCGCTGAACGCGGCGGCGCTGGACACCCGAATCAAAGCCACCGTTACCTCTACCATGTACGACATGAGCCGGGTGAATTCCAATGGTTATTTTGACGCCGAGGACAGCGAGGAAGCGCGGTATGCCAAACGCAGGGCTCTCAACGCCCAGCGGCTCATCGACTACAAAAGCGGCGAATACGCTTTGGGAGGCGGCGTGGCCGATCCTATGCCGGAGGATGCCCCTTTCTACTTTCAGGACTATCACAGCTACTACAAGACCCGGCGGGGCTATCATCCTCGTTCTCTCAATTCTAACGGCGGCTGGAATGTCGTCGGCTGTATGTCTTTTTTCAATCAGCCAATTCTGGCCTATGCCGGGGAGATACGCAGCGCCGTTCTGGTAATGCACGGCGAGAAGGCCCACTCCTGCTATTTCAGCCGGGACGCCTTTGCCAAGCTGAACGGGGACAACAAGGAGCTGCTCCTCATCCCCGACGCCGTCCACACCGACCTCTATGACCGGATGGACATCATCCCCTTTGACAAGCTGGCGGACTTTTTTCAGAAGAATCTGAAATAACACATCCTGTGACAGGCGCGGCGTTAAAAGCGCCACGCCTGTTTTCAGCCTCATGGGGAGGAGCATATGAGAATTCTTGTATTAAACGGCAGTCCCCGTCCTAACGGAAACACAAAGGGGATGGTTGAAGCATTTCGGGAAGGCGCCGTGTCAGCAGGCCATCAGGTAGATGTGGTGGATGTGTGCCATATGAAAATCAGCGGCTGCCTTGGCTGCGAATACTGCCACACCAGGGGCTCCGGAACCTGTGCCCAGAAGGACGATATGCAGAAAATCCATGCGCTGTTGAAGGAAGCGGGGATGCTGGTGCTGGCCTCTCCCATCTATTACCATGGTATCTCAGGACAGTTGAAGTGCGTTCTGGATCGTTTTTACTCTGTAGCATACCCCGGCAAGCCGCCCAAACTGAAAAAGGCAGCGATGATTTTAAGCTCTGGGGACCCCGATATGTACGATGGCGCGGTTTTCTCCTACCAGGGTGATTTTCTGGACTACCTGGGTTTGGAGGGGATGGGGGTGTTTACAGCCCATGGAGCGGAAAACGGCTCGGCGAAAAAGCTGGCGGAGCTGCGCGCTTTTGGAGGTTCGCTGAAATGAATAACAAACGAGGCCCGTTCTTTTGGCTGGCTGTCAATATCCTCTGTCTCCTAACCGTGACCGCCTGTTCGGCAGCGGAAGGCAGTGCTCCCGGCGGCAGAACAGATTCGGACGGCGCAGGGTTCATACCGGAAGCTCCGTCCGCACCGGCTTTCCGGGATGTTCCGGCCGGCGAGAAGCTGACAGACTATAAAGAAGGTGCTGTTCTGGAGATCGTTGTAGCAGATAAGGTTTATACCGCTTCTCTGGCCGATACCGATGCCGCCCGTCAGTTTGCCCAACAGCTCCCGGTTACGGTCAGTATGGATGAACTGAATGGAAATGAGAAATACCACTATATGGATTCCAGGCTGCCTGTCAGCGCCATACAGCCCGGCGAGATCCATGCCGGGGATCTGATGCTCTATCAGGAGAATTGCCTGGTACTGTTCTATGAAAACCTGTCCAGCTCCTACTCCTATACGCCTCTGGGAAGATTGAATAATCCGGAAGGGCTTGCCCGGGCGGTAGGCAGCGGCAGTGTCACCGTTACATTCCGCAAGGCCGCAGAGGAGGCGTCCCGGAAAGCTGCTGTTTTTCACTTTGATACGAAAACCGTCACCCTTAACAGCGGCTATGAAATGCCCATCAACGGTCTGGGAACTTACGGCCTTCATGGGGACACCTGTATTACCTCCGTCAAGTCTGCTCTGCAAAACGGCGTCCGGCTCATCGACACCGCCTCTGCCTACGGCAACGAGGAGGAGGTAGGCCGGGCCGTCCGGGAGTCGATGGAGGAGCTGGGGATTTCCAGAGAAGAGATTTTTGTCATCACAAAAATCTATCCGGGCAGTGAGATGACAGATCCGGAAGTCTCTATCCAGGCCAGCTTAGACCGGCTGGATTTGGGCTATGTGGATATGATGCTTCTGCACCATCCCGACCGAAACGATGTAAAAGCGTATCAGGCAATGGAAAGGTTTGTGGAGGAGGGAAAGATTCGCTCCCTTGGCCTCTCCAACTGGTATGTATCGGAGCTGACCGACTTTCTGCCCCGGGTAAGCATCACTCCCGCCCTGGTGCAGAATGAGATCCATCCCTACTACCAGGAAAACGATGTCATCCCCTTTATTCAGGAGAAGGGCATCGTTGTCCAGGGCTGGTATCCCCTGGGTGGCCGTGGGCACACGGCAGAGCTTCTGGGCGACCCGGTGATTTCCGGGATAGCCGCAGCCCACGGGAAATCCTCTGCTCAGGTGATTTTACGCTGGAACCTGCAAAAAGAGGTGGTGGTTATCCCCGGCTCCAGTAATCCCGACCATATCCGGGAAAATACCGAGCTGTTTGACTTTGAACTTACCGCGGAAGAGATGTCGCGCATCAATGCTCTTGATAGAAACGAAAAGCACGATTGGTATTAAGAAAAAGGGAGAAAGGGCGATGAAGGTTTTAGGGATTAATGGCAGCGCCAGAAAAGACGGAAATACCGCAATCATGATAAAAAAGGCATTTGAAGAATTGGAAGCCACCGGAATCGAGACCGAGCTGATCCAGCTTTCCGGCGAGTTCATCCAGCCCTGCAAAGCCTGCTGGGCCTGTGGCGGCAAGGGAAACTGTGTTCACCAGAAGGACCCTTTCCAGAATATTTTCGAGAAAATGAAAAGCGCGGATGGGATTATTCTTGGCTCGCCGGTTTATTCCGCAAACATCTCCGCCAATATGCAGGCCTTTCTGGAGCGGGCGGCGGCAGTTTCAGATATGAACCGGGGAATGTTCCGGCATAAGGTCGGAGCGGCAGTGGCAGCTGCCCGGAGGGCGGCGCTCTCAATACCATCGACGCGATGAATCATTTCTTCTTCAGGAAATGTTTGTGGTCGGTTCCTCCTACTGGACCATAGCCTATGGCCGGATGCCGGGAGAAGCCGCGGGGGATGAAGAGGGAATGGAAACGATGGCGAACCTGGGAAAAAACATGGCCGGGCTTTTGAACATCATGGCGGAAAGGCGGGATTAAAATGAAAAAAATCGCCTGCTTCCTGCTGATGGTGACGATGGCTGTCACCTTGGCAGCCTGCAAAACTCCCCCATCTTCGGGAAGTTCTTCTCTGTCTCAGAATACGGTCCCGGAGAGCAGTTCCTTATCACAAGGTCAAGGTGTAGCTTCTGAGGGCTCCTCTGCATCTCAGAGCCAGAAAATGGCTCCGCCAAACAGCGGGGAATCCTTCTGGGCCACAGAAGGAATACCTTCCGCTATGGAATCGGAAACGCCCTCCGTTTCTTCTTCGGCGGAAGAGATCTCTGACAACACAGAAGCGACGGAGAAGGACGAAAAAACGATGGATCAAAAAGTTTTGGTGGCTTACTTTTCGGCCACAGGGACAACCAGGCCATTGGCAGAGTATGCTGCGGATATTCTGAATGCCGATCTGTATGAAATCATTGCGGCAGAGCCCTATACTGATGCTGACCTGGCCTATTATACAGGCGGTCGAGCCGACCAGGAGCAGAACGACCCCTCCGCCCGGCCCGGTATCTCTGGCAGCGTAGAAAATCTCGCTCAGTATGATACGATTCTTTTGGGCTACCCGATCTGGCATGGGCAGGCCCCCCGGATTATCAGTACATTTTTGGAAAGCCATGATTTTTCGGGGAAAACCATCATCCCCTTCTGCACCTCCCACAGCAGCGGGGCCGGTTCCAGCGCGGACAACCTGCACAGTTTGTGTTCCGATACGGCAGAGTGGATGGGCGCAACGCGTTTTGCCGGCGGCACCTCAAAATCGGAAATTGCGGCATGGCTTGATTCCATGCTGCCCGATAGATAAAGCGGTTCTTTGAAACGGCAGAGAAAAACGGCGCAAACTACATTCCCGGCTAAGGAGCGTTCCGGCCGGGAATCGGTGCTTTGCTTCACCAGAGAGCTCTCTTCTGAGGGACTGTGTGGAGTTTGCTCCCGTGTTCGTGGTAGGGGAAGGATATACACTTGCACTTTTTGTCAGTACGGTCTATGATAATGATACGCTTTTTTCTTTTATCATGGGTATAGCCCTAAAATATTTGCTTTTCCTGTCACAAACCTCGTTTCTCTCTCTCTAACCTTACAGGAGGTGTTTTATGGACGAAAAAGCAAATCAGAAGATTCCCGCTTCGATCGGAGGGACCGCCGCCGGGGATAAGGCGACGCTAAAGGTCAGGGTGCAGGCTTTGGTGTTCAGCCTGTTCCTGCGAAAGCCTGGCAGCTTCTGCGGTTATGATGCGGAGGATGCCTTCCAGAATATTCTTCTGAAGGTAATGACCCGTCTGTTCTCCTTCAAGGGGGAGCGTCTTTACCATCCGGGCATACCAGTCTGACGAACGGCTGAAGCAGATGCTCCGGGACCTCCCGGGCGGCCCGGCCTTTACCACTTTCACAAAAGCACAGGAGGATGAAAAGTATGGATATACAGATCATTTTGGACTATCTGAGCAGCTTGAGCGCCAACAATAACCGGGAATGGTACCATTCCCATAAGGCTGAGTATCAGGCGGCCAACACCCGGTTTGAGGAGCTGGTGCAGGCTCTGATTCTTCATATTGGGGAGTTTGACAGCAGCATCCTCGGGCGCGCTCCCGGAGAGCTGACCTTCAAGCTGGTACGGGACACCCGCTTCAGTCATGACAAGTCCCCTTACAATCCCGCCTTTCGGGCACATATTTCGTCCATGGGCAAGCTGCCCATTCCAGTTGGTTATTACCTGATGATCAAGCCCGGGGGCCGCTCCTTCCTGGGGGGCGGGCTGTTTGCGGATATGTTTAAGGACGCCACCCGAATGGTGCGGGATTACATCTCGGCCCATGGTGAGGAGTGGGAGTCCATTATCACCGCTCCCTCTTTCCGGGAACATTTCACCGTAGGTGGGTCCGCGCTGAAAAATGTCCCGTCGGGATATGAAAAAGAACATCCTCAGGCGGAATATCTGAAGAATAAGAGCTGGTATCTGGAGTACCCGGTGCCGGATGAAGCGCTTATGGACGGCGAGCAGTTCCTGTCCATGGCTGCAGATATTTTTCGACGGATGAAGCCGTTTAACGATTACCTGAATCTGGCCCTTACAGGATTCAAAATGCCGGAGAGATAAGCGGCAGCAGAACCCGTCTCAGTCTATGGCATGCCTGCGCGGCTTATCGGTGCGTTTATCAGAAGGGTTAAAAAATAAACCTTCCCGCTTTAAAAAAGCGCAGCTTTCCCCTGGTAGAGAAGCTGCGCTTTTTTGTCACCGAAAATTGATTGCTGTAACATTTCCCGGACATTTTCCCGCTATACTGTTCTCAGTATCCAAAGGAGGACCGAGCATGAAACGGATTCTGATTGTGGAAGATGATGCCCTTTTGAATAAAACCCTGGCTTACAACCTGACCTCCGATGGCTGGGAGGTCACCCCTGCTCTGAACGTCCGAACCGCCAGGCGTCTGCTCATCCAAAAGGAATATGATCTGGTTTTGCTGGATATCAGCCTGCCGGATGGCAGTGGCTATGACCTGTGCAGACTCATCAAGCCGGAGCGGCCTGACACGGTAGTGATCTTTCTCACCGCCAACGATCAGGAGAGCGACCAGATTCGGGGGTATGAGGCCGGTGCGGTGGACTACATCACCAAGCCTTTTTCCATTGGTGCCTTGCAGCGAAAGATCCGCGCCATGTTCGCTATGCTGGAGCACCGAGGGCCAGTCAGTGACTTTTATGAGGATGGCAGACTGTTCCTGAATTTTTCGGAACAGGCCGCCTCCCTGAACGGGAAACCCCTTGCTCTCTCCCCCATGGAGTACAAAATGCTGTACCTGTTCTGTAAAAATCCCAGGCAGGTCCTGACCCGGCAGCGCCTTTTGGAGCGGCTGTGGGATGCGGATGAACGGTTTGTGGACGAGCACACCCTGACCACCTCCATCAGCCGCATTCGGGGCAAGATCGAGGCGCAGGGCGATAGCTACATCAAAACCATCTATGGAATAGGCTACCAGTGGACAGGGGGAGAAAGAAAATGAAGCTGGAACAAAGCCCGGTGAAAACGCTGTTCTGGCTGGCAGAGACCGGTGCGGCAATCTCAATGCTGGCCATCTCCTTCCTTCTCTTTGCCATAACCGGCCAAGGATGGGTGCTGCTGGCCGGCGTGCCGCTGACCGTCTGCACCCTTTTCTGGCTGTTCCTGCTGACGCTGCTTTTTGCCAAACGGCTCTCCCGTTTCACCAGCGGCCTGTGCCAGACTATGGACAGTATGATAAGCGGCGGGGAACCGGCCAGAGCCAGCGACAGGGAAACCATCTTCGCCCGCATCGATCACCGCCTCTTCCGGTTGTATGGCATTCTGGAGGAGAACCGGCGCAAGGTGAACAGCGAGCGGCAGGAGCTGCAAATGCTGGTGTCGGATATCTCCCACCAGGTGAAAACGCCAGTGAGCAACCTGAAGATGGTGACTGATACGCTTTTATCAAAGCCCGTCACCGAGGAGGAGCGGCAGGACTTTTTGCAGGGGATCCGAAGCCAGACGGAAAAACTGGAATTTCTTTTCCAATCCCTTGTAAAAACCTCCCGGCTGGAGACCGGGGCTATTCAGCTGGAAAAGAAGGAAAGTCCCCTGATCGATACTCTGGCGATGGCCTGTTCCGGTGTTGTCTACGGGGCGGAGAAAAAGGGTATCTCTGTAACTGTGCAGTGCCCGGAGGATCTGAGCCTGTCCCATGACAGCAGATGGACGGCGGAAGCTCTGTTCAATCTGCTGGACAACGCGGTGAAATATACCCCGGCGGGCGGGGCTATTTGCGTATCGGCGGAGCAGTGGGAAATGTATGTCAAGCTGGATGTGAGCGATACCGGCAAGGGCATCCCGGAGAGCCTGCAGGCCACCATCTTCCGGCGCTTCTACCGGGAGGAGGAGGTCCATGACCAGCCGGGAGTGGGCATTGGCCTGTATCTGGCCCGCGAGATTGTCACCCGGCAGGGGGGCTATATCAAGGTGACCTCGGAGCCTGGAAGGGGCTCTACCTTTTCGGTGTTCCTGCCCAGAAGATAAGCTGTTCACAAAAAATTCACAAGCAAACTCCCTGTTCGGACATTTCTGTGACATTTGGATTTTACCATAGCTCTGCAACAGGCGAACAGCCGTGAAAGGAGCAGACGAAGATGCATATATTACAGAGCATTGACCTGAAAAAGTATTATGGCAGCGGGCTCAACATCACCCGCGCTCTGGATGGCGTCAATCTCTCGGTGGAGCAGGGGGAATTTGTGGCGGTGGTTGGGACCTCCGGCAGCGGCAAGTCCACCCTTCTCAATATGATGGGCGGATTGGATACCCCTACCGCTGGCAGCGTTCTTGTCCGGGGGGAGGACCTGGCAAAAAAGAACGATGAGGAACTGACCATCTTCCGCCGCCGCAATATCGGCTTCATCTTCCAGAACTACAATCTGGTCCCCATTTTGAATGTTTATGAAAATATCGTCCTGCCCGTAGAGTTGGATGGAGACACGGCAGACCAGAGTTTTATGGACGAAATCGTGAACATGCTGGCTCTGGAGAACAGACTGCAAAATATGCCGGGCAACCTCTCTGGCGGACAGCAGCAGCGGGTGGCCATCGCCCGGGCCCTGATCACCAAACCGGCCATCGTCCTGGCCGACGAGCCCACCGGCAACCTGGACAGCAGGACCAGCGCCGATGTGCTGGGCCTGCTGAAGCGCACCAGCACAGAATTTCATCAGACCATTGTCATGATAACCCACAACAACGAGATCGCTCAGCTGGCCGACCGCATTGTGCGGATCGAGGACGGCAAAATTGCAGGCTGAGGAGGGAGAGCGATGACCTGGCCTTTTGAAAATGATACCAGTATCGTAGAAAAGAAGCTGGCAAGCCGCAGCATCCAAGCTGACAAGCGCCGGAGCGTCTTTGTTATCCTGACCATCGCCCTGGCCGTCTGCCTGATGGGAAGCCTCTGCTTTCTCTACTCCGCCCAGCAGGTGAAAACTCTGGACGGCATCCTGGGGCAGTATCAGGCCGGGTGCGGCGGGCTGACCCAGGAGGAGGTCGCCCAGCTGGTGAATGCCGGAAAGTTTGAAAAATGGGGCTGTACCATCGAGG